>JAFVEF010000051.1 GCA_017478105.1 Bacilli bacterium
AGTTAGTAATTTCTTTACTTCTTCTGGAAGGGAATCTACTTCTATTTTTTCTCCATAAAAGTAATCTAGGTTTATATCATCTTTTGTACCATCTAACCAGGTTCCATTTCTTACTCTAAAACTTATTGTTTTAGTAGTAGCCAGTTTTACATAATCACTAAAAGTATTATCTTCATATGCATAAATATATATTGGTCTATCTTCATCAAAACAATATCTACAAATACTTCTTTCTGTTGTATCATCTTCTAATTGTAATCTTTTTAGTTTTATTTTTTCTTTATCTATAGGAATTATTTTATCATCTAATATTACATTTCCTTGAACATATAGTGCTTTATTTGAAAAGTTACTATTATCAAATACTATATTACTGTTATTTATTATTAAATCATTATTTACTATTAATGGAGCTAAATTACCATTAAATCCAGTTTCATTGGTTTCATTTAAAAAGTGTATAATTGAATCCTTTATAGTTAAGTTATTGTCAATCATTGTGATATTACTTAATACTCCAGAACTATTTAATATTGTTACATTTTTATTTGAATGTATTGATTTTTGAATATTTATTTTACATGAATCAAAGATACTATCACCATTCAATGTTGTTCTATCTCCATGTGCTGTTATTGTAGAGTTTTTAGCATAAAAACTATTAGTATTACTATCTGGAGATTCATATCTATTTGTATAAATATATCCTGCTTCTACATCACTATTTTCTATAATTAAAGATAAACTTTTATTATCTGAGTATGGTTGAATATAATTAGATACGAATAATTTTGAATTGTAAATTTCAACGTTTCCATCATAACTAACTAATGATCCTGATGAAAGATTCTCTCCAATACTAATTTCTGAATCTCTTATTATTACTCCATTATCAATAATAATATAATTTGCTTTTATTTTAGAATTATTAATACTTAAACCAATATCATTTATCACTAATGATTGTGGAATATAGTTTTCGAGTTGTCCATTTACAGTTATTGTAGAATTATCAATCTTTGAATAACCATTTGATATGTAATAATAATTTGTAGTTATTTCAGAATCTTTTACTATCATGTTTCCTTTAACAAATATTTGATTAGTTATATTAATTATAGAATTATCTGAATTAAAAGAATTTTTATTATCATCGTGACCAAGTATTTGTGTAGATTGCTTATTATTATATGTCGAATTGGTTATTGTGAAATATCCTCCAACAAATGAAAATAGATTAGAATTAATATTAGATGAAGAGACATTTAAATTTCCACCTGTTCTTATTTCAAATTTATAATTATCACTTTCTAATACTTTTATTCTATCTAAATTAATATTTATCTCTAAATCATTATTTCCATTTTTTGAATTTAATGTATTTATGTATACTTCTTTATCATTTGAAGTTATAGTTAGGTCATGTTTTACTTTTATTTCATTGAATGTTTTATTTTCTCCAAGAGTTAGAGTATTGTTTTCATACTTCGCAATACTATTATCAGTAACTGGATTATTACTTGAATCTTTTAAAGTGAAATTATTATTTTCATCTACTAAGATATTATAATCTTCTGCATAAACATTTACTGATACTGTTAATAGTAATACTATTATTGTTGTGAATAATTTTTTCATATACATCACATTCTTTCCTATCTTACTTTATATTTTAACATAGAAAAAGACTAGTTTACTAGTCCTTTTCTTATACTTATTTGTCTTTTTAGTAAAATAGTAACTGCAAGTATTGCGAGAATCATTATAATATAATTTCTAGCTGTTTCAGGATTTATTATATTATATCTAAATTCTATCTCTTGATCTTTTGTTGGATCTATGTTGTTTAAATCCACTGACCATTCTCCCATTTTACTTGTTAGTAATTTTTTTACTTCTTCTGGAAGTGAATCTACTTCTATTTTTTCTCCATACAAATAATCAAGTTTTATATCATCTTTTGTACCATCTAACCAGGTTCCATTCTTTACTCTAAAGTTTATTGTTTTAGTAGTTGCAAGTTGAACATATTTACTAAAATTATCATCACTATATGTAAATATTTTAGCATTAGTTCCATCCTCTATTACTGACTCATAACTAGGTAATAGTTCCACTAATTCTTGTTTTGTTAGTTCTTTTGTTTTTAAAATAGTTTTACTATCATCAATTGGAACTATTTTATCATCTAATACTACATTATTTTTTACTATTGCGGCAACTTTTCCTGTTGAATTATTATCTATTACTATATTACTATTTTTAATATTTAAATCATTTCCTACAAACAGTGCTGTTTTATCTTCCTGTTCATTTTTTAATTTCAAAATAGAATCTTCTAATATTAAATTATCTTTTATAGTCGTCTCTTCATTTATTTGTCCAGTTGAATTGGTAAATTTAATATTTCCTTTAACATTTATTCCTTTCAAAATATTAAATTCACTATTATCTATAAGTATATTATATATTGTGTTTCTATGTTTATCAGTTGTTATTTTAGAATTTTTAATTATAGTATCATATTCTTCTGTCGTTGAAGTATCTTTCTCAAAATAAAAATAATCAGCTCTAATTGTACTGTTTTCAACTATTAATTTTTTTACTTGCATCCAGGAATCAAGTGATAATTCTGAGTTATATATTTCTGCTTTATCACTATGTATCCAATTATTTTTTGTATTTATTTTTGAATTTTTAATAATTGTTTTTTTATAACCACTAATTCCTCCTACTGTCAAATCAGAATTTTCAATCAATATATATTCGCCATCATTTCGCATATCATTTTTAACTGTTATGTTTGAATTATCTATATGGAGTTTTGCGGGAATATCTCCAGCATAGTTATATCTTGAGACACCGAAAAAAGAACCACATTCTATTGTTGAATTTTCTATACTAATAGTATTATCAATTCCAGTTACTAAAATGTAAAATTGTCCGTCATCTTTTATTGTTGAATTTTTAATTAAAAAGTTGTATTCTCCTGTTTTATTTTCTGTAAAGTATGAGGTATTAATTTCACAATTATCGACTACAAAGTGTCCCATTGAATAAACGTACTTAACATCTAGTTTTGAATCTTTAAAGTAGCTGCCTCCATTAGCAGGTCTAACTTGTGAATCACTTGTAATTTCCGAACTCTTAATTATGATTCCATAACCATCATTATCTGAACTTCTTGAGTTTATAGATTTTGTCGTCTTTACATTAGAATTTTCAATACTAATAAATCCTTTTACCTCAGTATCATATTTCGAATTAGTATTTGAATTATTTATTACTAAATTACCACCTACATCTATTTGAAAAATATAAGTATCATCATCTTTAACTTTTAATTTATTTATATTTACATTTACTGGTAAATATGTATTTCCTTCTTTAGTAGTTAGATTTTTTATTGATACTTCTTTGTTGTTTGAAGTTATTGTTAGATCATGTTTTGACTTTATCTCATTAAATGTTGTATTCTCTCCTAGAGTTAAAACACTATTCTCATACTTCGCAATATTATTATCAGTAACTGGATTATTACTTGAATCTTTTAATGTGAAATTATTATTTTCATCTACTAAGATATTATAATCTTCTGCATAAACATTTACTGATAATGTTAGTAATAAAACTATTATCGTTGTGAATAATTTTTTCATCTACATCACATTCTTTCCTATCTTATATCATATTTTAACATAGAAAAAGACTAGTTTACTAGTCCTTTTCTTATCTGTTTACAAGTTTTCTTTGTCTTTTTAATAATAAAACTACAGTTAGAGTTACAAATATAAGAATAATATAATTTCTAGCTGTTTCTGGATTTATTATATTATATCTAAATTCTATTTGTTGGTCTTTTGTTGGATCTAAGTTATTTAAATCTACTGACCATTCTCCCATTTTACTTGTTAGTAATTTCTTTACTTCTTCTGGAAGTGAATCTACTTCTATTTTTTCTCCATACAAATAATCAAGTTTTATATCATCTTTTGTACCATCTAACCATGTGCCATTTTTCACTCTAAAGCTTATTGTTTTTAAAGTTGCGAGTTTAGCATAGTCACTAAAAGTATCATTTTCATAAGCAAATACCTTTATTGGCTTTTCGGTATCTTTTGGGAAACCAAATGGAAATGTATAGTTATCTTTTTCTTCTTGAGTCATTTTTCTTGTTTTTAGAACTGTTTTTTCTTCATCAATTGGTACTATTCTATCATCTAATATTAAACTTCCTAATAGTAATATAGGATAATTATTTACTTTATGATTAAAAATAACATTACTATTATTTATAACTAAGTCTTCTTCAAATGTAGCTGCTGGATAATTACTTTCTTTTTTTTCAAAAGTAATCATTGTTTCTTTAATATTTAAATTTTTCTTAAATGCAGATACATTTCCATAAATTGTACCACTACAATTATTAAATGATACTTCTCCAGATGAATATATTCCATTTTTCATTTCAAAAGTTGTATTTATAAAAGTTGCTTTACCATAAAAATCATTAATTCTGTCTGTTGTAATATTGGAATTTTTAATAATTGCTATATCAGTATCTACTGGAGCTTGTTGTTTCCCTGCAATAATTCCATCTTGAGTATTTAAAACACTATCTTCAATTATAAGTATTCCAGTTTCAGTTGAATTCCATATTCCTTGTTTTAATTCTAAATTTGATTTTTTTATAGTAAGATTCTTTCCGCAAAATATATTAGAGGTACTTTTGATACTGCTATTTGTTATTAGTATTCCTGCTTTAGAACCATATATCTCACCTGATTCAATTTCTGAATTTTCTATAATGAAAATCTGTTCATCACTTGCAGAATGTGATGCAATCTGTCCTCTACTATAAATTTTAGAATTTTTTATAGTTACTGGATCTGCTCCTGCTTGTTGTTTACATATATATTTAGCAATAATTTCTGAATCATTTATAAATAATTTGCCATTTGAATACATGTCATCGATTTCAATTTTAGAATTATCAATATATAATCCTGATGGATTATTATCCAAAAGTATTTCATATATATCCGTATTAATAATTTTAACGTTAGATTTAATGATTTTAACAGCATATCCTTCACTATTTCTATTATTAGTATAAATTGTACAGTTGCTTTCACTTTCTTTTTTTAAGCTAGATGATTTTAATTCTAAATATCCTTTTATTTCCCATCCCGTATTAAAACTAATATCACTTTCAAGAATAATTAGATTTCCACCTACATCTACTTTAAAATAATAATTTGTGTCGTTCTTTACTTTTAATTTATTTAGATTTATATTTGATGATATATAATTATTTCCTTCTTTAGTAGTTAATGTTTTAATTGATACTTCTTTATCATTTGATGTTATAGTTAGGTCATGTTTTGTTTTTATTTCATTAAATGTTGTATTCTCTCCTAGAGTTAAAACACTATTCTCATACTTCGCAATACTATTATCAGTAACTTGATTATTACTTGAATCTTTTAATGTAAAATTATTATTTTCATCTACTAAGATATTATAATCTTCTGCATAAACATTTACTGATAATGTTAGTAATAAAACTATTATAGCTGAGAATAATTTTTTCATTTATATCACCCTTTTTATTTATACTTCTTCTAATGCTTTAGATAATTGATCTGGACAAGATGTTTCTTTCATATTACATTTAATTCCTTTTAACTTTTCTTTTACTGTATTTATATCTTGTCCTTCTACTAAAGCTGCAATTCCTTTTAAATTTCCATTACAACCACCTAGAAACTTTAAATTATAAATTTTATTATCTTCTACATCAAAATCTATTTGTACAGAACAAGTTCCTTTTGTTTTATATGTTTTATGCATACTACTTTTCTCCTTTAATTTTATGAATTAATTTAAATAATTTATAATGCCATGTAATTGGTAATTCATATTCTCCTATTAATTCTTCTACATATCCATTAAATCCTTTTTTAAATTCATATATTCCATAGTCTTTAGGATGTTCATTTATATTTTCTGGTATTCCATAAAAGTTATGTTTTTTAAAACCATTTTCTAAGCCATATTTTATTAGTTTCCATTGAATTAAATATTGAGAATTAAATTTCATATATTCTTCATAATTGCCACTAGATAGATATACTATTTCTGGTTGAATTAATATAAACATTGAACCTGATAAATATATTGTATCTTTCTTTTCTTTTTCAATAATATCTTCTGCTTCTTTTATTCTTCTTTCAAATGTATTTATATCTTCTTTTAGACTTTTAATTTTACCTTCGTTAAATCTATTATCTTCTAGTTTCTCTAATCTTTCTTCTTTTTCTTTTTTCTCATTATTAATTCTTTCTATATATTTTTTTAAATCTAGTTTTGTTACAAAAAACTTAACTTCATTTTTAGGAGAAAATAGTTTATACATTTCTTGATAGTATGAAATATCTCTTACATGAAAGTCTCTTCTTTCACCAGTATCTTTTAGTATTTTATAGAAAATATTTAAATTATCATAATCTACTTCTTCAACATCTATGCCTATTTTTTCTGCTTTTTTGATAGTATTTCTTGTATTTTGACGCATTTCTTTTAATAATTCTTCTTCTGTTTTATTTTCTATATCTAAAGAAAACATCCAACCTACTTGTTCTTTTGTTTTACTTTTTATAAATCCTAGTTTTTGTAGATTAGAAACTATTTTTGAATTGTCTTTTCCATTTTCTACAATATTTCCATCAATATCTCTTTCTTTATAAATAACATATGGATCTACTCTAAAAATATATCCTTTTTTTTCTTTAATATATTTTTTTAATTCTCTTGTGAAAAAAGAAACTAATTCTTCATTATTAAAATCTAATAAATAACCTCTTGGTGAATAAAACTCATATTTATTGAAATGTCTTTTGTGAGCTAGTAGCATTGTTGCGGCAATTAGTTTATTATTTTCTTTAACTCCTACATAGTAGGTTAGCCATCCTGATTTTTCTCTTAGTTTTGATATTTCTATTGATGATAAAAAGGTTTTTAAAGGATGATTTTCCCAAAATTCGTGATATTCTTTTTCTGTTATTTCTTGAAATTTCATGTGATCACTCCATTATTATAATATTTATATACTTCTACTTTTTTATCATACCATAAAATAAAAAAAGAAAAAAGTTTTATATACTTTTTCTTTTTGTTTGTTAAAGTTTTTTCCGTGCTTTCTTTATAAATAAAAATAGGATTCTACTTTTATAATAGAATCCTTACTAAATTGTATTATTATTTTAGGATTATTTTTATTTTTTTAGTGTAATATATTTTTGATTTCTGGCATTGATACTGTTCTTGTTTGTATAACCTAATCGACCTTCACTTATTAGCGGCTTTATTAAATAAGTTGAAATATATTGTCTTGATTTAATTTTTAAATATTCTCTAATTTCCTTTGCTGATTTTGCCTCTACACAATATTTCAATATTTTTAATTTGTTGTCTTCAATACTTGTTTGTTGTCCACTTTGTTGTCCACTTTCTACTGTGTTGTGGACTACAATTTTATTTCTAAATATAACTTTAAAACTATCTCTTTCTTCATAAAACTCAGGCTCTGGTAACCCATATTTTTTCATTTCTCTTTTCATTGTTGGAATTCCAGAATGTCTATTTTCAATTACTGATCCTTTTTCTTCCAAAATTCTTACAAGTGTAGGATTTCTTGATTCCATAGTTGTATCTGTTCCTAGTTTTTCAAGTTTATTTGTTCCATATAGTGCACCAGGATTTAATATTTCTATTCTATCATCATACATATTAACTGATATATATGCATTTTCTGTTTGGGTAGAATAATCTCTATGAATTAGTGCGTTTGCTACTGCTTCTCTTAAAGCTTCAAGTGGATATTCTGTACGATCTGTTCTTTTTCCGTTTGAATCGATAATTACACTCGTTTTCATATTTCTTCTAAGAAAATTCATAGTGCCATTTAACATTTCTTCAATTGTACCTTCTATTCGTTTATTATCAATAAATCTTTCTCCCATTGTACCTACATCACCTAATTTATTTCCAGGAACAACCACGCACGCAACAAAAAGTTGTGGATAAAAGCTTTGTGGATAATCACCAAATATCATTGTTCCTGCTAACGTCGGGTATACTGTTTGATCATTTCTATCTGTAATACCACATAATCTTAAACACTTATCAAAATCATTTTTTGAGAAATTAGGCTTATCATTTTTAACTTTTTCTATGTATGAGTTTAATTGTTCTTGATTCAAATCATCAATTGTAGCTCGTTTTGTAGGCCTGGTGTCTTCAAAAATATGTTCTTTATAACTTTGTAAGGCATATAGCTCATAATCAGTCATATTATCGTCTTTGTCGCCAACTCTTGTATATGAACCACCTTTTATACCTCTAGGTTTGTAATAACAAGGTTTTCTGTTTTGTGAAATTTCATCAATAAATACTGCAACAAGGTTTTTGCCTTCAAATTCTAATGGTAATATGTTTGGTCTAATTGCAGGTTCCATTGAATCTGTACATAAATTACTTATTTGTTCTTGTAAATCTTTAACATCATAAACTCCTTCAGTACTGAAATTATTTTCTTCATTTATTCCAAATATTATCATGCCACCATACTTATTTGAGAAGCTTGAAAAAGTATCATAGCATTTTTTAGGAAAACCACCGTTTGCAGTTTTAGCTTCAATTCTATCTGTTTCAGTCTTATATTTTCTTAAATAATTAATAGCTTCTATAACTTCAGTTTTTTCCATATTATTAGCTCCTCTCTTTTTATTCATTTTTTCTTAATCTAGGAATAAATATTTCTGCGAATCGATAACCATCTCTATTTTTTATATAAAAATATCCTAGTATTGAGAATACTACTGCACCTATAAAGTTTACAAATAAATCTTTCATGGTATCATGTAATCCTATATCTAAATAGCCATCTTCTATTACTGTAGTATTACCATCATTAGTATAGATTACTGTTTTATTTATTCCATCTAATTCTATTGGAGTTATTTCATCTTCACTAAGTTTTTTTGATGTAATTTTTTCAACTACTCTATCTCGTTGCATATCTTTATTCAAATATACATCAACAGTATATTCTCCAAATTCCCATAGTACTCCAATTGTCATTGAAAAACAAAAAGCTACTAAACCAACAAAGGCTGGCGTCATTTTAAAATGAAATTCATCCATATTATTTAAAATATCTATTGATGAAAAACCTAATGCTGCACAAAGAAAGCCATTTAATGTATGTAGCATTGTATCCCAGTGAGCAAATATACCATAAAAGTTTTGTATTTCCCCTAATATTTCAGAGGCAAATATAAAACAATAAACTATAATTTCAAAAGTTGTAGGAAAAGTCATATTAAATGTTTTTTTCATTAAACTAGGAAAAGTAAATAAAATTAAAGTTAAAATACATAAGAATACATTATTCCAGTTTCCATGAATTCCTTGAGCAATTAAACTAAGTATAACTAATCCTCTTAAAAGAAAATAAACAGTCATAGTAAGTTTTTTCTTTTTTGACATTTTTCTACGTTTTACCATCTTACACCTCAATTTTTAAATAATTTTTTTATAGATCCTTTTGGTACTTGCATTTTCATATTTTTTTCCATTCTAAATTCATATTCTTTTTCTTTAGAAATAAATTCTTCTCCATCAATTCCCCAAGAGATATTTGGTTCTTCAGAAAATTCTATTTTTAAGTTGTTAGTTTGAAAATAATCAACACCAGGTATATCTTTTATTTCTATACTATTTATTAGTACTAATAATTTAAATACTTCTTTTTTTGAGTTAATATTTGCAAATGCTACTTCAAATTTATCATCATCTAATTTCACATCGTAATAGACATCATTTTGTCCACCTATTCTTGATGAGTTTGTAATAAATATGAAAGAATATGTTCCTTCATGTTCTACTCCATCAATAGTATATTTTATGTTATAGTGATGTAAATTATTTTTAAGTTGTTTTAATCCGTAAAAAATATAAGCTAATTTTCCATATTTTTCTTTTAAAGCTCGTGGTGTTGAATATGCTAAATCTAGATAATCACCAAAACATGCAACATACACAAATGGTGTATTATTTATAAAGCAAACATCTATTGATTTTGGTTGTCCTTTTAAAATCATTTCAAAATTTTCATAGATGCTTTTATCTAAACCATACATACTTCCAACATCGTTTGTACTACCTAATGGAAGTGGTGCAATAACAAGTTTTTTTTCTCTTAAAGTATTACCTGTTACTATTTCATTTAATGTACCATCTCCACCACCACTTAATACAAGATCAATATCATTAGGTAATTCTTTCATTATTTCGGTTGCGTGAGCTTTTCTCTTAGTGAATATTATTTCTAAATCATATCCATATTTTCTAGATAAATCATAAAACTTTTCATATGTTTTAATCTTTTTTTTCTTTCCACTATTTGGATTCATTATAATTACACACTTTTTCATAATAAATCTCCTTATATAAGTATATTATATCATCTTTTTTTATTATAACAAAAAAAGTGCAAAAAGCACTTAATTGTTTTTTTCTAGAAATTTCTTTCTAGTAATAAAATTAAATACCATTACAATGGCAGTTGCGAATACTTTACCAATTAGATAATGAATATTAAATTTATCTATACAAATCCAAAGAATTAGATTGTTTATACCTAATCCTATAATACTAAATACAATAAATATAATGAATTGTTGTTTCTCATTTTTATCTTTATCAACATCAAATACCCATTTTATACTTGCGATATAGTTATATATAACTGATACTGTGAAAGAAATGGTATTGGCAAGTATTTCATTTAATCCTACATATTCTTTTAATATATATAAAACTACAAAATCAATTATAGTAGCAATACCACCTACTATTACAAATTTAATTATTTGAACTAATAATTTATTATTTTTTATTTTATCAATCATTTTTATTACTTTCCTATTCTTTTATTCCATACAAATATGTCAATCGTACTTGACTTATTTTTGCATATCCTAAAATATTTGGATGAAGTCCATCATCTGTATATTTTTCATTAAAATTATCATTATTGTCAACTAATTCTTTATACATATCTATATATGTAATGTCTTTACTTTTACAATATTCTTCCATCATATTATTCATTTCTCGTATTGTATCATTTTTCCTGTTAATTACCATTATTGGGTTAAGATAATGGTTTACAGGATATATTGACTCTAAATAAATTTTGACTTTTTTCTTTTCTTTAACTATCTCTTCTATAATGCTTTTTATATTATTTACAGTTTTTTCCTTTGTATCTTCTCCATTGTAAATAAAATCATTAGTTCCTATTAATATGAACACTTTAGTAGGATTATACCTATAAACCATTTCATACATTCTTTTCAAAATATCCGACGTAGTATAACCTGATACTCCACTCTTCACAATAGGTAAATCTCCATATATTTCTTTTATCGGATATATTTCTGTAATAGAATCTCCTAAGAAAACTATATTCTCTTTTTTCCAATCTATTTTATTATTGTTTTTATTATTAACCTTAGTTGCTTCTATTTCTTCTTTTATATTATATATAATTTTATTTCTTTTGCTTGGTTCTTCTTTAAAAAGAATAAGACATAATAACAATGCAATTGATGCTACTACAGTAGATAATATGGTAATCATATTCTTTTTTTCCATTTAATCATTTCCTATCTATTATTTTTTTCTTTATAAATTGTATCATTTTATTGCGATTTTTTCTACTATCAAATTGAAAATGTTATTTGCGCAGGTAAAAAAAATATGTTATACTGAAAATGATAATCAGGGAGGTTCAATATGAAAAATAGAGTCTTTGGGCTTGATCTAGTTAGATCAATTGCTTTTTTTCTTGTAATTTTAGTTCATTCTTTTTTGAAATCAGGTTTTAATGGTACTACTGTTGAAGGTTTCCAGATGTTCTTTTTGCTACTAATTCGGTGTATAGCGTTTACAGGAGTTCTTTTGTTTATGATTATTACCGGATACTGTATGTACAATAAAAAGGATTCTAAAAAAAGATATAAATCTTTAATTAAGATTTTAGCTGTTTATTTTGTTATTTCTATAATAACTATTCTTTTTAGAAAATACTATTTATTGGATACTTCTACTTTGTATCAATATGTTAGTGGTATTTTTAACTTTACTGCCATCCCGTATGCCTGGTATGTTGAAATGTATGTTGGTTTATTTTTACTAATTCCTTTTTTAAATATTTTATATAATAATATACCAACGAAAAAACAAAAACTGATTTTAATTCTTTCTTTATTATTTATCAGTTCAATTTCAACTTCTTTTTCAAATGTTAATGTTGATGGTCATTCATTAGATTTGTTACCAAATTGGTGGTATAATTTTTATCCTATATTACTGTATTATATAGGAGCTTATATTAAGGAATATCAAATAACAATTAAACGAAGTATTAATATTATTCTAATTGGTTGTTCTGTTTTTATACAGGCTTTTATTACATTTTTCTATTGTCACGGTTCAACTTTGGATGATGGTTTTATATTCTGTCATGAAAATAATCTTCCCTCTATTATTTTAGCTACTCTAATATTCTTGTTATTGTATAACGTAAAGACTCATAGTAAATTTTTATCTAAAACATTTTATTATATTTCTTATGTTTCTTTTGGAGGATATCTAATTTCTTATTGTTGTGATAACTATATTTATGGTAAACACTTATTTTTAGGAAATAGTTATTATTTCTTTATTTATTCATTTATGTTAGCACCTATTGTCTTTATACTATCTAGCTTATTATCTTTTGTTGTTAATAAGTTTGTGGATTATACAATTAAATTAGTTCATACAATTCATTCTAAACATTTATTAAGAATAGAAGGAAAGGAAACATATTAAAAACCATTTGATTTAATCAAATGGTTTTTTTAATCATATGAGTTTTATTTAGTACCAAATGCCAACACCACTATACCAATAATTATTAATGCTACTCCTATTAGAGAAACAATATTTAGTGACTCTTTGAAAACAAAGTGGCTGATTATCAGTACTAAAACTTGTACAATTCCAGTTACAACAGGTACTAATATTGACAAGTCATATTTGATAATCATTCTTTGCCATAATAAAAAACTAATTAGATAAAGGAAAAATCCTAAAAAGGTAACAAATCCTATTTTAAATGTTATGCCATTTTTAAATGAAAGAGAAAGAGAGTCTCCACCTAATTTCATAAATGTCATCCCACCTGTTGTACATATTAAATAAAGTACTGTTAATATATATTTCATAATTGTCTCCTTTCATTTATTTTTACTTTTTTCTTCTAATTCTTTTTTTACTATTGATAATTCTTGAATTAGTAATATGGTTTTTTTATTCTGACCAGCAACCATAATTGTTAATGCCATTGTTAGAAATATTAATAAACCTATGAAGATAGCTATTATTAAATTAGACATAACTTCAAAACCAACGATACTTGCTATCCAACTAAAGAAATTAGGAAATACTGATGTTAATAAAATGATAATGGCAAAGAAATACCAAAGTAATGAATATTTAATAGGTATTCTTCCCTTCTTTAATATTGAAGTTGTAATTATAAATAAGATTATAGAAAAAACAAATAAAGATATTTTTAATTTAACGTCCATCTTTATACCTCCTAATTGAAATCATTAATATTGATAAACATACATTTATCATATAATAGAAATTTTTCCATGCTCTTATAGATGATTTACCTCCAAGTCTTTCTTTCATGTTTACAGGTACTTCTTCTATTTTATATCCTTGCTTTAATATTTCAGTAGTAGTTATTGGTTCAGGATATTCAACAGGATAATTCTTAGCAAATGATTCAATTATTTTTTTATTACAGGCTCTAAATCCCGAAGTTGTATCATATATTTTTTTCCTAGTCGCTATTTTAATAAATTTTGATATTATATTAATTCCTATTTGTCTAGCTTTTGTAGACTTAAAACTACTGGTCTCTTTATCTATGTATCTAGATCCTATTACTAAATCACATTTTTTATTAATTATTGGTGTAATGATATTCTTAACATAATTTATATCATGTTGTCCATCACCGTCAAATTGAACAGCTATATCATAATCATTATAAAATGCAAATTTATAACCTGTTTGAACGGCTCCACCTATTCCTAAATTTTGTAACAAATTTATATGTGGTATATTATTTTTTTCCAATATTTCTTTGGTTTTATCTTTTGATCCATCGTTGATTACGATTACATCATACTTTTCTTTTGAATGTTTATTATAATTAACAATTTCTTCGTATGTTCTTAAGATGTTTTTTTCTTCATTGTAAGCCGGTATAATTAATAGTACTTTATCCATATTATTCACTCCTTAACACCAAAATCTTAATAATAACATGATACAATATAATATCAAAAATGTCGTAGAAAAAGAAACATAGTTTTCACAAATAAGTTGATCAGTTTTCGCATATTTTTGAGATAATTTATTACCATAGGTAATTAAAGGTATGTATATCAAAATTGGAATAAAATATCTTCCTTGAACACCTTCGATTATTTTATTGCCAACAGGTGTCCAAACTACATATAAAGCTGTATAGATACCTGCAATTATTGAAAAGACAACTAGAAAAACAATAATCTTAAATATATAATCTTTTTTTACATTTTTAGCTGATGAATCAAATAAAAATAATAGTATTAAATAATTAAACATCACGAAATATATAAATCCTGGGAAATGAGTATCTAAGCTACCAAAGCCTCCCAAAAGCCAAGCTAGTTGAGTACCAAATTTTTTATGCATGCTGTTGAATAAAATACCGATATATTTAAATGGATTATTCATAATAAACTTAATTTGTTCATTAGGGCTACCTGGAACAGCATTTATATAGTTTGGAATATTAGATATCAAATATAATAAGAAAATTATACCAAATATAGAACATATTTTTATAAATTTATCTTTTCTACTTTTAAATTTCTTATCAGGAATGAAAAATAATAATAACAATAAAAGTATATATACATATTTAATAAAGAACAATAAGAAACCTGTAACTATAAATATGATCATATCCTTATAATCAAGCGCTTTTTTTCGACCATATATTAGATCCATAGAATATGAAAAAAGCAAGCATGAAGCTCCAATAATTAATCCATCATATGAACAAGATGATGAAAGCATTATACTCATAGGTAGTAATCCTATAGTAACCATAGTTTTCTTTAGTATTGGCGTTTTCTTTATTGAATAATACATTAAACCTATATATACTAGTAAACTGAATAATCTTGCAAAGTACAATGAATATAAATATGTAGTACTAAGCTGAAAAATAAAATGTCTAAAAACTTTAGAGACCAGTATACCGATTGCTGAAGGAATATAGGCTATGAAAGATGTTTCTACTGTAGAAAAATACTTAAATGATTTGGCGGATGGCATTTTGGGCATTTCTTGACCAAAATATAAATCACTGTAACTATATTTTTCACTAACATTACCACCAAGTCTATCTAATGTTGATATATATTGAGTTAATTCATCATCTATGTATAAGCCTATTTTGCCTTTTTTAACTGAATAGAATAATTGCCCTTGAGAAACAGAGTACGCTCTCTGATAATGGCTTAATTCATCAGGACTTTGAAATGGAGGAAGGATTAGAATTGATATAAAACCAAATAATAATGCTAAAATTAAAAATTTATTTTCTATTAAGTTATTTTTCATTTGTTTCCATCCATATAAGCATTAACTATTTTTTCCTCTATCATATTCCAATCCCTACCTTTAGCAGTCTCTAAGCCATTCTTTATAATTTGAGACCTTATTTTTTTATCATTACAAATTAATTCAATTTTTTTAACAGCTTCATCTATATTTCCACGATTGTATGTTAAACAATTATACATATCTTTTAGATATTCTTTATTACCATCATTTAATATTGCTACACATACTCCACCTGTAGACATCATTTCAAGTGGTGGATAAGAAAAGCTTTCAAGTATACTTGTCTTTATTAAAATATCATTTTCTTGATATATTTTTCCTACTTCCTCGTGTGGTACTTTGTGATAAAATTTATCGACGTGATACCATTTTTTTGGTTCTTTTTCATAAGATAAATATGTAATTTCAAATTTGTTTTTATCTAATTTATCTACAATTCTAAAACTTTCATCTACATTTTTAAATATATCATTGCAATTTCCTTCAATTAATATTTTTATTTTACCATCAAAATTTCTTTTTTTATATTCGAACAATGATAAGTACATACCATTTGGTATATATTTTGCTTTTTTATTATATTTGTTGATTAACCAACTTTCACACCACTTTGATACTGTTAAATAATCAATATTTGAAATATCATTATATGTTGATTCACATTTTATTCTTTCAAATTCACCATGTTTGTAAAACTCTGTTTCATATCCTTGAACTAGATATTTTCTTTTTCCACAATTAGGATAATTTTTTACAAAATCGAGTGTAAGCCACATTGTTGCTACCAAAACATCTATTCTTGCACATATTTCATTTTTTACTGTTGATATAACATATATATAGTTTTCTGATTCATATACTTTATCAACATGTTCTGTTTCAATATTACCATTGATTAAAGTTACATCATACCCATGTTTTTTTAAGACTGATGCATGTTTTATTATTACCATTATTCCACCACTTATATTAGGTGATGGAACGACGAAACATATATTTTTATGTAACTTTGATAAAATAAAATCTCTTAATGGTGCTCCAGTCTTTATAGTTATATGATTATTCATGACTTCATCATAGGCATTATTTCCAATTTCATCTCTCAAATCTTTTGATTCTATTAGATCAGTTAATTTTTTAGTCCACTCATTTTTGTTGGAACATAAGAATCCTGTCTTACCATCTTCAATTTGTGATTTAAATGCACCTACGTTTGATGCTACTGTAGGAATTTTAACTAGAGCTGCCTCTGTCCATTTGTTTTCAGACTTAGCCTCATTAAAAATAGAATCTTCAAGTGGTGCAAGGTTTATATCAATAGATCGAGTTAAATTTGGTAATTCTTTCCAGTCTACAAATGGAGAAGTAATCACTTTATGCTTAACGTCTTGCATTTCTTCAGGTAGATCAAGTAATCCTACAATTTGCAAATAAACATTGTCATATTTTTTTAAAATTTTTATGATACTTGGCATAATAAGTTTAAAATCATCGTTATGTGTAATTGTTCCACTTAAATATCCAAGAACAACTTTATTATCATCTTTTTTAACATTTATTAATGCATCTTGTGAATACTTAACCATTTCTTCTGAAGCAACATTTCTATTAACAAATACTTCTTTTAGGTATTTCCCCATCTCATGTTGTAATCTTTCTGTAGATGCAATACCATAATCGCATAATTTAAGTGTTTCACCCATTCTTTTAACACCATCATTGTATAAATCAAGTTCAGGTTTACTCAAAGTATTGAGATATTTAATATCCTTTGTATGTGATAAATCAAAAACTAAATCATCAATGTCATAAAAAACAACTTTATTATTTTCTTTTGCTAGTTTTACAAATTCCTCAACAGTTGGAATTATAGGGCATCTATAAATTACAAAAGCTCTAAAATATCTTACTAAATCAACTGTTACTTTGTCATAATCAATTTTAGCACAACTTAAACCTGCTACTGTTAATTGTTCAATCTGATGATCCACTCTATATCTTTGAGGGTGAGGCAAACTACAGCCATTAATAAATAATACATCTTTAAAGCATTTATCGTATATCTGATTATTATTATTTTTTCTATACTTCAAATATTTTTTTCCTTTTTTTATAAAAGCAGAAAAACCTTCTTGCTTTATTGTTGATATACTTTTATTCTTTAATTCATTTAATTTACTTATTCCCATATTTCACCTATTCCTTATATTTGCCTTTAATTCCCTTTTTATAATCTTTGAAACCTTTGATGTACATTTTGATCTTTTTGATTTTATTTTTTTCAAATAACAATACTCCTATCATATTGTGTCTTTGGCTAACTAATGAATAGCAATAACTTGGATAAAAATCTTTATACATGTCTAATATATAATGATAATTTCTCATGATATAATATCTTCTTATTGGAGCATGATTTGTACATAAAAATAATCTTCTACCAATTTTTTTGTAAAACAAATCTCCTAAATTATGTTCAACTTCTACAGAATTATTTCTAAGGATATAATAACCATGTGAAATTACATTTAAACAGTATTCAATATCTATTCCATCTATAAATAACCAATCCTTAAATCCACCTATTTCTTTCCATATTTTCAAATTAATAATATTGGCACTAGTCATAACATCATCAGGTAAATCATACTTTTTAACAGGTTTAGTAACATCTAGTTTTGTAGAATGCCATGGTGTTAAAATACCTATTTTAGACATATCTATTGTTTGCAAATCATTTTTTAACACTTTTAATGTATCTTCATTAAAAGATGTATCTTGATCCATGGTAAGTAAGTATTCAAATCCCTCTTTTAAAGCTGCTTCAGCGCCAATATTAAGAGCAGTGGCAACACCAACATTATCATTTTTAAATCGATAATCAATTTTGTTGTTTTTAGGAATTCTATTTATATTACTTTGCCCTTCTGTGTTATCAATAATATATAGTTTATCAATATCATCAATATATGTATCTATATTTTTTATATCATCATCAGTAGGATTATATAATGTGACAATTGCTGCTAATTTAACTTTCTTCACTTTCTTACACCTCTTCTGCAAAACCTTTTTCTAATTTTTTAAACACTGTTATTCCTATACATAGAATAATAATACTAATAATAAATACATACCCCAACCATTTTAAATCTAGCATTTGTTTAAAAAATAAAATATCCCTATATCCATCAATAATTTGGGTCATAGGATTTAATTCTAAAATCCATCTTACTTTTTCAGGAAATAAACTAGATGAATACAAAACTGGGGTTGCATAAAACAACATTTGAACAAAAAAATTAATAATATATTCTGCATCTCTAATATATACATCAATTGCACTAGTAATTAAAACAATACCTAATTGTAATATGTATTGAGTTACTACAATTAATGGTAGTAATAATATATAAAAACTAAAACCTATTCCACTAAATAATAAAAATATAAAAATAATAATGCATGATATTAAAAAATTAACGAGTGCGCTAGTTACTACTGATATTGGAAGAATTTCTCTAGGAAAGTATACTTTTTTAATAATACCCCCATTGATTAAAACAGTATTTGTTCCTTGCATTATACAAGTAGTAAAAAATGTCCATGGTATAATACCAGTAATCAAAAAAGTAACATAATGATCTTGGCTATTTTTCAAAATAAACGGGAAAACTATCGCATAAACAAGAGTCATAAGTAATGGATTTACAAAACTCCATAACACTCCCAAAAAAGACCCTTTATATTTTCCTCTTATTTCTTTTTTTACATTACTCTTTAAAAGCTCTCTATAATTGTATATTTCTTTAAGCATATTAACCACACACCTTTAAATACTCAGAAACAACGGAATCAATATTTCCATCCATTCTAACTTCTCCATCATAAATCCAGACACCTCTGTCGCATAGTTTTTTTAATGCACCCAGACTATGACTTACAATAACTATTGTTTTCCCACTGTTGCTAAGTTGCTCCAGTTTTTCAAAGCATTTTTCTTGAAAATGTTGATCTCCTACAGCAAGTATTTCATCAATAAGTAATATTTCAGCATCAACATTTATAGCAATTGAAAAAGCAAGTCTCATATACATTCCAGATGAATAAGTTCTAACTGGAGAATCAATAAAATCCTCTAGTTCTGAAAATCTAATTATTTCATCTACCCTTTTATCTATTTCTGCAGCAGACAATCCAAAAATAGCTGCATTAAAATAGATGTTTTCTCTACCAGTAAAATCCGGATGAAATCCAGCCCCTAACTCAAGTAAAGAAGTAAGTTTTCCATCAGTTTTAATATATCCTTTTGTTGGATAAATAATCTTTGTCATTAATTTTAACAATGTACTTTTTCCGCTTCCATTTGTTCCAATTAAAGCAACTGTCTCACCTTTTTTTATGTTCAAATTTATATTTTTTAAAACTTCTCTGTATTCTTTCTTTGTTGATTTCCAAAAAACTAGTCGCTCTTTTAAGGTAAATGGTTTGTCATAAATTAATTTAAAACTTTTATATACATCTTTAACAATAATTGAATACTCAATTTTTTTACTCATAAATACCTTTTCTCCTATTTTAAACAATTAATACTACTATTGTAGTTCCATTTAAAAAGAATTATTTTTAATTCTTTTTTTATCTCTCATTGTTAAGTATACCATATGCCAACAGATACTGCAACCATAGAAAAAAATGAGAAGTCCTCATTTTATTCTTTTTTTCACTATTTCTTTTAATAATAAAAGATGCTAAAATCTACTTTTGTAGATATTCCTGTTGCAGTTCCTTTTGATGTGTATTGCCATCCCCTATATACTCCTGGACAGTCAGTAACTGCATAGTTTGCTATCCATGTTGTTAAACTTTTTAAGTAAGGTGTATTTAATACTGTATTTGAATAATCTGTATAAGTATAAATATTGGCAGTTGGTATTTCTTCCATGAACCCTCTTACAATATCTTCATAGGTTGCAGTTGGTAGATATTGAGTAATACCATTTGACTCTAAATCTAGATAAACACCTAATGTTGCACCATCTAAATAATTTTTTGCTACATTTTTTACAAAATTAGCATATATTTTTCCTTCTTCGTAATTTTCGGCATAACTATAAATATAGAAACCATACGGTATGTTCAATCTGTTAATCGCAGCCATATTATATTCAAATTGTGAATCAACTCTTTCTGCTCCGGCAGCAATTCTTACTATTACACCATCTATTTCTTTTGAGTTCCATAAGCTATCCCAGTCTATCGTTAAATTATGTGAGGAAACATCTATTACTAGTTTTATATCTTCATGTTGTAATTCTCCATTTGCAGAGAATTCATATCTTTTACCATTTATGCTAGAGATATATTGTGCTTTTGTACCATCATTATAAACATAATATGTTTGTCCATTTATTATTTGCCATCCTTCGCCTTCTATATATGCCTTTTCTGTTTTTGTATCAGTTCTAATTGGTGGCTCTTTTCCTTTTTCTAATACTATTATTTCTATTGCTTCTAAGCGACAAGAAAGGTGCGTTGATCCTGCTGTTTCACCATTTTTAGCCCAAGACATCCAACCAAAGTTTTGAGCATGTACTCGGTAATAAATATCATAATAATTTGCTAATTCATCAGTTAGATTAATCTCAATTGCTTCCATCCTTTTGGATTGTCCTGTTGTTCCTGATATTTCTCCATTCTGTTTCCAGTCAAGCCAACCATAGTTTTGGACATGACTTCTGTATATTATGTTACCATTAAAGCCTTGATTATCTATGAAAATTGAAATTGCTTCCATTCTTTTTGATTGACCTGTTGTTCCAACTGTTTCTTCTTCTATTTTTGTCTCTTGCCAGCCAATGCTTTCAACATGAGCTTGAATAGACAATTTCCTTTGGCGGAATGATTCTTCGGTATTAATTCCATTGGTATCCAATTCAACCGGTTGTCCCTTTTCAACTAATATAATTTCAATTGCTTCTACGCGATAAGAGTAACCAGTCGTTCCAGCTTTTTCACCATTTTTAGCCCAATTCATCCACCCTATTTTCTGTGCATGAACTCTATAATATATATCATACAGTTCTTTTAATTCTCCATACAATTGTATTTCGATAGCTTCAATTCTTTTTGATTGACCTGTTGTCCCTGATATTTCTCCATCTTTTTTGAAAGATGATTCCCATCCAATATTTTGAATGTGAGTACGATACTCTATACCACCAGAAACGTTAGAATCAATTATTATTTCAATTGCTTCTATTCTTTTTGATTGACCAGTTGTTCCGGATATTTCTCCATCTTTTTTGAAAGATGATTCCCATCCAATTGATTCAATATGTGTTCTGTAACTCACGGATCCATATGTATCTATATTATTAGTATTTGGTTCTGATTGATACTCATTTTCTATTTCTTCTATTACTTCTTGCTCTTCTTCAGGTATCTCATTATCTTCATCTATTTTTTCATCTATGTAATTAATACTTATTTGATGAGTTGTTTCATCTTCAAATTTTAATGTAATTATTTCTGGATATTCTTCGTTATATTCCTCAATTTCATACCCGATGTTGATACCACAGTTTTTTACATAATCATTTATTATTCTATCTAGTTGTTCTATATCACTGTTATGTATTTCAAGAGTTTCCTCTTCTAATTTTGAATAATCAATTTCTAATGCATTAACCGGTGCCACAATCATAAATAATAGAGTTATTAATAAAACTATTTTTTTCATGTAAACCTCCCTTTTTTATTTATAATGATGTTTATTTCCTAGTATTACATTTCAATTATAGCATGTGAATTTTCTATTTGCAAATTAAAGAAGCTTAGTCTTTGTAAGCTTCTTTGTATCTACCTGATAATATATCCTCTACCCAATCTTGATTGTTTAAATACCAATCTATTGTTTCTTTTATTCCATCTTCAAAATTATAAGTTCTAGTCCATCCTAGTTCTTTTTCCACTTTAGATGAATCAATCGCATATCGTAGGTCATGTCCTTTTCTATCTGTTACAAACTCTATTAAGTCTTCTGATTTACCTAATTGTTTTAGAATAGTTTTAACTACTGTTAAATTAGTTCTTTCAGAGTGACCACCTAAGTTATAAACTTCTCCTACTTTTCCATTTCTTACAATTAAATCTACTCCAACATTATGATCATGAACATGAATCCAATCTCTTACATTTTCTCCAGTTCCATATACTGGAACTTTTTCATCTCTCATAGCTTTTGAAAAAATTACTGGAATTAGTTTTTCTGGAAATTGATATGGCCCATAGTTATTTGAACATCTAGAAATAGTTACTGGAAGACCAAATGTTCTATAGTATGCCCCTACTAGTAAATCTGCTCCTGCTTTAGATGATGAATATGGACTGGAAGTATGAATAGGAGTTTCTTCTGTAAATAATAAATCAGGTCTATCTAATGGTAAATCTCCATATACTTCATCTGTAGACACTTGATGATATCTTTTAACGCCATATTTTAATGATGCATCCATCAATACTTGTGTTCCAATAATATTTGTCGTTAGAAAAATACCTGGGTTTTTAATAGAATTATCTACATGTGATTCTGCAGCAAAATTTATTACTACATCAAACTTTTCTTCATTAAACAGTTTATCAATAAATTCTCTATCAGTAATATCCCCATGTACAAATTTAAAGTTTTCTTTTCCTTCAAGTGATTTAATATTATTATAGTTTCCTGCATAAGTTAGAGCATCTAGACATACAAATTTATCTTCTGGGTACTTATTCACTACATAGTGACAATAATTACTTCCGATAAATCCTGCTCCACCTGTAATTAAATATTTCATATTATCTCCTTTATTTTAAATTTTCCAACCACCATTTTTTAGATTTTGTTAATTGTTTACAATATCTATCGGTAGCATCTTGCCATGAAGGCAATCTTTTAAAGCCTGCTTCTTCTAATTTAGTTTTATCTAATTTAGAATTTCTAGGACGATATGCAATTTTTGACATATCTTTTCCATCATAATACTCTTCTGTTGTTACTGGATTTATAACTGTTTTTTTATCATTTATATCCATTATATATTGAGCAAATTCAGCCCAAGAACAGTATCCTTCGTTATTTACATGATATGTTCCATATTTATCAGTTTCAGCCATTTCAACTAATAGTTTTGCTAAGTCAACTGTATAAGTAGGAGATCCAATTTGATCATTTACTACTTTTAATTCATCATATTTGTCTGCTAGTTTTAGCATTGTTTTAATGAAATTATTTCCATTAATTCCAAATACCCAAGAAATTCTTGTAATAAAATGATTTGGATTTCTTCTTACTTCTTCTTCTCCTTCAAATTTTGTTTTTCCATAAACATTTTTTGGATTTGGAAGATCTTTTTCATTATAAGTTTCTTCTTTATTCTTTTGTCCATCAAATACATAGTCAGTTGACATATAAATTAATTTTGCTCCTACTTCTATTGAAGCATCAGTAATGTTTTTGGTACCAATAACATTTACTTGTTCACAAGCATCTTTTAATTCTTCAGCTTTATCTACTGCAGTCCAAGCTGCGCAATGAAAGATTACATCTGGTTTATATGCTTTGATTATTTTCATTACTTGCTCTTTATCTGTTATATCCATTTGATTTTTGTCTAAGGCTAATATATCTTCTTCTCCACGTTCATTTAATTCTTTTACGATATCATATCCTAATTGACCATTTACTCCAGTTACTAAGTATTTTTTTGGCCTTCTTAAGAAATTAACTTCACTTTCTGAAAGTGGAATTCTATTTTTATCTTTGTCTGATAATAATGGTTTTTCAATTCCATAAGCTTTAAAAATCTCATCCCATGGAATATTTATTGCTGGATCATTCCATAATACTCCACCTTCTAATCTAGGGGCATATTCATTATCAACCATATAATTAAATGTTGCGTCATCTGTTAGTGCAAGAAAACCGTGGGCATATCCACGAGGAACATATAGCATTCTTCCATTTTCTGGAGTTAATTCAACAGCAGTATATTGTCCATAAGTTTTAGAGTCTTTTCTCATATCAACAACTATATCTAATACTGCTCCTTTAGTACAACTAACAACTTTAGCTTGACAATATGGGTCTTTTTGAAAATGAAGTCCTCTGATAGTTCCTTTGGCACTCATTGATTCACTTTTTTGACTCCATTTTTTGAAATCTAATTCTTTTAATTGTTTACTTGTTACTGAAGTAAAATATCCTCTGTCATCACCGAATCTATTTTCTTCAATAATGTAACAATCTTCTAAGTTTGTTTTTATTATATTTGATTTAAAGTCGATACACTTTTCTTCTATTCTTCCTTTTTCAAATTGTTTTGGGTCCAATTTAAATTACCTCCTATTTTGTTTCATCAACTATTTTTTGTAAATATTGTCCATAGGTGTTTTTCTTTAATAAATCTGCTCTTGCTTGTAATTGTTCTTTTGTTATCCACCCTCTATAATAAGCAATTTGTTCAGGGCAGCAAATTACTTTATCCTTATTATGTTCAATAGTTCTAATCATATTGGCAGCATCTAATTCAGAATCAAATGTACCTGTATCAAACCAAGTAAATCCTTCTCCTAAGATTTCTGCTCGTAATTTATTTTTCTTTAGGTATCTATCATTTAGAGTAGTAATCTCTAATTCCCCTCTTTTTGATGGTTTAATCTTCTTAGCTTCTTCAGCTACTCCTTTTGGATAAAAATATAAACCAGTTATGGCATAATTTGATTTTGGTTTTAATGGTTTTTCTTCAACAGATAAAACATAAGTGCCTGACTCTGATTCATCAATTTCCATAATGCCAAATCTTTCTGGATCTTTTACTTGATTACCAAAAATTGTAGCATAACCTTCTATGGCATTATCTCTAGCATTCTCTAGTAATTCGGTAAAGCCATTTCCATAAAAAATGTTATCGCCTAATACCATAGCACAAGAATCATCACCAATAAATTCTTCTCCTAAAATAAAGGCTTGTGCTAATCCATCTGGGGATGGTTGAACAACATAGGAAATACTAATTCCAAATTGACTTCCATCTTTTAATAATTTTTTAAAAGCTGGTTGATCATTAGGTGTTGTTATTACAAGAATATCTCTTATTCCTGCCAACATTAGTGTTGCTAGAGGATAGAAAATCATAGGTTTATCATAAATAGGCATTAGCTGTTTACTAATTGCTTCAGTGATTGGATATAACCTTGTACCACTACCTCCTGCTAAAATAATTCCTTTCATATTACTATTACCTCCTAATTAGACATCTTATGTATAACACCAATCTATAAAAATAATCTGTTATATATAATAATGTCATTTGTAGTTGATTCGCTTTTAAATATTGTTTTGCAAAGTATCTTTGACTTTCTTTTAGAATTTTGTGTTTATTTATTCTTTTAACACTTTTATCAATTGATACTGAATGATCGTGGATTATTTCTACTCTGTTATCAATGAGAGCTTTCTTACCTTTTTCTTTGACTTTTGTCGCAAAGATTTGTTCTTCATAATACAAGAAAGTATTCTCATCAAAGTAGTCATTTTCCACTAGAAATTTACTATCTACTAGAAAAAAGCATCCAGATACTACATCTACATAAGTTTTATTATCTTTATATACTTCCTCTCCGTATAATAGATATTTCTTTTTAAAATAACGACTCAAAAGCGGGATGTTAAACAGTATTTCCTGATTAGTTGTTGGTAATTTCCATCCCCGATTCAATTTACCATTTTCATTAATCGTAGGTCCCACTATAACAACATCCGAATTTATATTTGATGAAAGTTTTTTTAAGTCTTCCTCACCTTTAATGATGACATCTGAGTTGGAGAAGAAAATATTACATTCTCCTACTTTTTTAATTAAGCATTTAGCACCTACATTTAGCCCTGAAGCATAATGTCTATTACTATTTTTAATTATAGTGATTCGGTTACTTTCAAACTCTTTCAACTTTTCAAAAGAATTGTCTGTAGAATTATTATCAACTATAACAATATGTTTTAAACAATTATAATCTATAATGTTATTTATAAGCCGACTTGTCATTTCATAATCGTTATAATTAACAATTACAATACCTAGATTCTTTTGCATATTAATTCTCGCTTTCATCAATTAAATTATATCTCATATTCATAAATATAACAATAAATATCAATTATTTTTGTTGTTCTTTA
Organism: Bacilli bacterium; assembly: GCA_017478105.1. Lineage (GTDB taxonomy): Bacteria > Bacillota_I > Bacilli_A > RF39 > UBA660 > UBA3789. Next base: position 27,032 of record JAFVEF010000051.1, read on the forward strand.
ATGATATAAACCGGTCTATTTTTTACCTCCATGAATATTTTGGAAAGATATGTACCAATGATTCCTAAAAAAAATAATTGTACTCCACTAACAAACAGAAGAATGCATGCCATTGAAGGCCATCCTTGAACTGGATCCCCATAGATAAGTGTTTTGATGATAATTAAAAAAATTGCTATAAAAGAAATTAAACAGAAGAATAATCCAATGAAAGTAGATGTTATTAAAGGAGCAGTTGATGTTGATGTTATTCCTTCTACTGCATATTTAATAAGCTTTACTAAATTAAATTTTGATTCACCAACAGATCTATCGGGTGCTTCGTATGAAATCCATTTAGTTTTATATCCTACATAGTCAAACATACCTTTCATATAACGATTGTATTCATTCATACATAAAATTGAATCTACCATTTGTCTAGTCATCAATCTAAAATCTCTAGCACCTGGTTTTTGTTTGGATTTAGATATTTTAGTAATCATTTTATACCATTTATTAGTAAGATATTTTCTAAAAAAAGAATAGCCCTCATGTGAAGTAGTGTATAGTGCTACACAATCATAATCTTCTTCTTTTAGTGTTTTATACATATCTATTAGCATCCCAGGAGGATCTTGTAAATCAACATCCATGAATGTTACATAATCTCCTCTTACATTTTCAAGTCCTGCTAACATTCCTGCTTCTTTGCCAAAATTTCTTGAAAAAGAAATATACTTTACTCTTTCATCTTCTTTATGTAATTCTTTTAAAACACTAAGAGTTTTATCTCTACTTCCATCATCAACAAACATAAATTCAAAGTCTACTTTTTTCATTTTTTTAGAAACTTTATCTATTTCTTTATATAATATGGGAATTGCTTCTTCTTCATTGAAGCAAGGAACTATTATTGATATTAATTCTTTTTCTTTAACCACTTTATATTACACCTCTTTATTTATTATATCATTTAATTTTTCTATACCTAAACCAATTATTAAAAATAATAAGATATGGAGAATATATGCATATCTCGGAGATATTTCAATAAACATATAAATACCATAATATAAGAATAATATTATTTTTATTAGTAATACTTTATCATTAGTTTTTTCTTTATATGGAAATAAAGATATTGCTGATAATAATATTATTACATTTAAAAATCCTTGATTAAAGTTTAATAAAAAATTATATAATTTTTGATTTATATTATTATTAATTCTTAAATCATAATTAGTTTGAGTCCAAAGAATTACTTCTTTTTTTAAAAATAGTTTTGGTAATTTATTTTTATCACTTTTTACTCTTTCTAATAATAATTCTTTTTGATTATCTGAATTAAAAAATACTTCTTGATCCTCTTCATTAAATAATCCGTTATATTTATCACTTAAGCCACAATAGAATTTCCAATATGGCGCATTGTTTTGAAATTTAGTATTCAATCGAGATTCTTGTAAAAAAATTGAAAATGTTAATTGACTAAGTAAATATACAAATATAAGAGTGATAATACTTATTGCGTTTGTTTTTATACTTTTCTTTGTACTTGTGAGTAATAGAAATACTATTAGTCCAAAAATAATTATTATAGATTCTGATCTAAATATATTAGAAACAGATAGAATTAATCCTATTTGAATAATCGTTTTATAATTATGCGGTTTAGTTAAAAATAAATATATAGATATTAGAGTTAATAGTGCCGGTAGATGTTGATTTGTTAATACTGAGTTTAAATATAGTGGATATAAATATAATAAGTATAGTAAAGATACTTTTCTTGCTGTTTCTTCTTTAAAAATATTTTTTGATATTAGATAAATATAAACTACTATTAAAGAAGTAATTATACTATTTACTATTTTTAAGAAAAGAGTACTATTTATTATTCTTAAAAGACTAGTTTGATATATTACGTGTCCTAATTGATATGGAAACATTTTAAAATAAAAACTATATATAAAAGTAGTGTTTCCCTTTAATAATAATCTAGAGGCATCTAGCATAGTTTTAAAATCATCTACTATAGATACATTCAAAGTAAGTGTAGTTATTATTCTTATTAGTAATGCTAATAAGAAGAGAAATATAGAATAGTGTTTTATACTAATCTTTTTTTCTAATAAATAAAATACTACTATTATTACTAAACTTATAATAGTAGATAATTTATTTGTTAAGAAAGGAAGTAATACTAGAAAAAAAATAAATATAATTGTTTCGCATATTTTAATAAATCTATTCAAAATAATCACATCTTTCAATAAAATAATATCATATGTATTATTTATTTTCAATTACATGTATGGTAGAATTGTTTTGGTGATTATTATGAAAAAAGATTATTTAAAAAAATATAATTATTTATTTTTTAGTATAATAATTCTATTTATTGTACACTTACCTATTCTTTTAAAAAACTTATTAAGTGCAGATATTTTACTTAATAATGGATTTTATAATGGTTATTCTTGGGAAGTATCTCTAGGTAGATTTGGATTATATGCATTAGGTCTTTTTAAATCATTTTTATCATTTAAAGAAATAGAATTTTTTATAAGTATTATTTTAATAAGTATTATTATTTATTTACTAATTGAATTATTTGAAATAAAAGGAATACTCAATAGAATAATAACTGCTTTAATAATATGTGTTCATCCAGTAATATCAGCTACATTGTTATTTCATTATTGTTCTGTTGGATATTTAATAGCTTTCTTATTTGGAATTTTATCTTTTTACTATTATTTAAAAAAAGATAAAGTTATTATTCCTCTCATTTTAATTATCATTTCTCTTTCAATGTATCAAGCTTATTTATCTGTAGTAGTTACTGTGTTTATTATTTATCAAATTAAGTTATTATTAGATAATAAATTTGATTATAAAAAGAGTTTAAAATATTTAGTAATTATTATTAGTGGTTTATTATTATATTTTATTATAATGAAGATAAGTCTATTTGTATTAAATATTCCTTCGAGTAGTTATAGTGGCGCCAATGAAGTTGGTTTGTCTTTAATAGGTTATTTGCCAAGGAGAATTATAGATTCTTATGCTTTGTTTTATTCTTTCTATTTTGGTAATTCTATAATGAAAAATACTTATATTCATAATAATATTATTAATATATTATTTTTTATACTATTATTTATCAGTTTAGTTAGTAATATATATAATAGTAAATCTTCTAATAGAGATAAGATAATTACAATTATTTTAGTTCTTTTATTACCTATATTTTTAAATTCAATTATATTTGTTATACCTGAGGCTAAATTACAATTACTTATGAGTAGTTCATATTTACTAGTTTATATTCTATTCTTTTCTTTGAAAGAGACTAATAAATCATATATCTTTGTTTTAATTATATTTGGATTATTAATACATAATTATATTATTCAAGATAATTGTTCTTATATTAGTCTTGAAAAGACATTTAATAAACATAATACTATTATAAATAAAGGAATTGAAAAGTATTTAGAAAATCCTAATTATTCTTTCGCAGTAGTAGGAAACTATAAAAATAAAAAAGATTATTATTCTAAAATGAATTATGGTTTTATTAGTGACATGGGATTATTTTGGGAAGAATATAATTTAAGAAAACTAGGATTAGAAAGATTTATATCTAATTATTATGATTTAGATATAAATTACGTATCAAAAGAAGAATATGATAGTATTCCTATATTAGATGAATATATTTATGTACATAATAATATAATTGTTTTAAATATATAATAAAAAATCTACACATAATATTATTTGTGTAGATTTTTTATATATTAAATATTCCTTCTAATTCTGTCTTTTTATCTATTCTTTCAATAACAAGGGTTTTATCTTTATACCCTTTATGTTGTTTTAGAAAAGAATCCTTTAAGTCAGTTGAATTAAAGATAATATATTTATAATCATCTAAATCAATATTTTTATTATTCCTATATTTATTGTAGTAATAAATTGAATTATTACTTGAAGTAAGAAGAGCTAATTTAGAACAAATAGGACTATTTGATTCAAAATAACAACTAAAGTCATAATTGTTATAATTTAATATTTTAAAAAATAACAACTTAAAGAAATTAGTTACTTTATTATTAGTAACTTTTATTACTTTTATTCTTATATTTTCACTTGATTTATTTAATATAATTTCTTTTTCTAATATCAAATCAATATTATACATTTCTTTATCTATTTTATTAGTTATTTTTAGAATAGTATTCTTATTATTACCTATATTTATATCTTGTGAAGCTAATAATAAATTTTTTTTCTTTCTTTTTTCTAAAGATACAATTATTATTACACATAATAGACTTACTGAAGGAGAAGTTATAATATGACCAGTAAAAAATGATAATAAGATAATTAATAATAAACTAGTAGTAAGCATTAATTCATCATATGATCTTGTTTTCTTATTATCTAGTATTTTATATAGAACATACATAGTAATAGTAAAGAAAATAGTAAATCCTATTAGTCCATGACTATAATAAATATCAAAATAATCCATTTCTATTAGCTTTTCTTCTTTTCTCTCAACATAGTATCCTATTCCTAATAGTTTTTCATAAGTACTAGAATGTTTATAGCGATAAGCCTTATCACTTAAAAAAGTTAGTCTTTGACTAAAGATAAAATGATCAATTAGTTTTTCATCTTTTACTACATTTACTATGTCTTTTACATGTAAGAATTTTAAATGAGTTCTAATATTCTTATAAAAGTTTGTTTTAGGAGTTATTACTACTAAGAATGCATTAAACACTATAATTATTATTATGGATACTAATAAATTCTTATACTTTTTATTCTTAATAGAATATATCCAATAATATATTATACTGAATAATATAGTAATTAATAAACTTAGTAACGGTGATTTTGTACCCATCATGAGAATTACTGTTAAATACATAATTATTAAGAATATTCTTGATAATTTAGATTTAGATTCTTTTAATAGAATAAACATAATTGGGGTAAGTATTGAAATTATTCCACTTATTTCATTAGCTGAATTAAAAAATCCTAAAGTACCTTTTTTAGTTATTTGATAAGATTTATATCCAATATTTGTAACTGTAGGAATAAATATTGCGAATAAATATAAAAATAAAGATACTAATAATACTAATTTAGATATTTTTATTTCATCTTTTAATGAATATATAGTTAATAACAATATTGGAAAATAGAATACTTTTATTGTCCTTTGAAGTTCTAATAATAAAACAGATTGATCTTTATATAAGAATATTCCAAGTATATATAAAATAAAATATAAAACTATAATGGAATATGGTATAAGTAATTTCTTCTTTTTATAAATAAATACTGATATATAACATATTAATAATAAAAAGATAATTCTCATTATAATTCCTAAAGTAAAATTATAATTATAATGAAGAGATATTCCAGTAATTAAATCTATAATAGGACTTATTAGTATAAATATAGAAATAATTGTATTTATATTCTTCTTTAAATAAGTATTCATATAATCATCCTTTTCTTTTAAAATTATAACATACTTATTTATATATTTCTATATAGACATTTCTTTACAATATTATATTTATTATTGTTTTATTTTTTCTTTGTTTAATATATAATTAATATGATAATGGAGGTGTTATTATGAGTAATAATACTAAAAAAGAAAAGAAGAAAGAAATGAAATCTGATACTACTTCTTTATCTGTTATAAATACACAAGAATTAAATAATTTGATTGAAGAAAACTTAGGTAATAAAGAAAGTAATAATTTTCTAGTAAATGGATTTATGATATTTGTACTTATAGTTTCATTAGTTAGTTTCTTTATATGTGTATTAAATAAGAATACTTCTATTTTTACTTTAATAATGAGTTTAGTATTCACTATTTTTACAATACTATTTGTAACTCTTTCGATGAGAGGAAATAAAAATAAAGGTTTAGTATTAGTTAGTGGTTTATTATTATTTGTTTATTCTATATTAAATAGTTTTTCTTATTTTAAACCTTTTATTAAGAATTCAGGATTAGAAGATTTTAGAGGTAAATCACTTACTTATGTTGTTAAGTGGGCTAAAGATAATAAAGTTAATTTAACACAAGAATATGAATATAGTGATATGGTTTCGGAATATAAAATATTATCTCAAAGTATTAAGAGTGGTACTAATTTAGATAAAGTAAAAGATTTAGTTGTATCTATTAGTGAAGGGCCTAATCCTTATAAAGAGATTATGGTTCCTAGTATGACAGGATGGGATACTGAAAGAGTAATAAGTTTTGTTAATGACAATTATATGAGTAATGTTAGTGTTGAATTCATAGTAAGTGATATGAAAAAAGATACTGTTGTGGAACAAAGTGCTAGTGGAAGTATGAAAAGAAATGATGAATTGAAATTAACATTTTCTTGGGGAGAAGAAAAAGATACTAGTGAATTAACTTTAATCGATTTTACTAATAAGAGTAAATTTGAAGTTGAATTATATATGAAGCAGCATTCTTTAAGATATGAATTTGTAGAAGATTTTTCTAAAGATATTAAGATGAATCATGCGATGAGTCAATCTATAAAAGCTGGTGAATTAGTTCATCCAGATGATGAAAAAATTACAGTTACAATTAGTAAAGGACCAGCAATTAAGATACCTGATGTTAGTAAGTATGATGTTGAAAAGATAACTGAATGGGCAATTAAAAATAAAATTAAAATTCATTTTGTAGATGAATATGATGATACTGTAAAAGCAAATAATATTATAAAATTTGATTATAATAAAGATGATGTAGTAATGCAAGGAACTGTAATTAAAGTATTTGTTTCTAAAGGATCATTAAAAATGCCTAAATTTAAAGATTTAAATAGTTTCTATGAATGGGCAAATAAATATGGAATAAAATATGAAGAAGAACATGAATTTAGTGATACAGTTAAAGCTGGTGAAGTAATTAGTTATTCTTATAAAAATGGTGATGCGATTAAGAATGGTGATACTATCATTGTAAAGATAAGTGATGGTGTTAAAAAGACTGTTCCTAATGTAATTGGTTTAAGTAAAAATGAAGCTATTAAGAAATTAAATAATGCTTCACTAAATTATAATTTTGTTTATAGAAATAGTAATGAAGCAAAAGATATAGTTATTGGACAATCACTTAGTGCTAATTCTGAAGTATCTAGTGGAGCTACAATAACAGTTACTTTAAGTAATGGTAAAAAGCCTGAAAAGAATACAAATAATAATACTAATTACAATAACAATAGTAACAATAATAACAGTAGTAATAATAATTCAGGATCTTCTACTACTCCAGTACAACCAAGACAAGAAGATACAACTCCTGAAGTTGTATGTACTCCATGTACTATTGGAGGATTAAGAAGTGTTTATACAAATCCTGATAATCAAAATTCTTTTGATAAGATGGCAGCTGCTTTAAGAGCAAAGATTACTAGTCAATGTCCTGGTATTAAAGTTAATATTTTAGGAGATACTACTACTACTCTAAGACCAGGAGAGCCTGTTTCAGGATTTAGTGGAGGAACTTCTGATTCTTGTCAAACAGTAACAATTACAATAGCACAATAAAAGAGATCAAATATGATCTCTTTTGTTTATACTATATTTAAATTAGTACTTAAAATAGCATATCCTGCAGATACTAATAGTAATAATACTATTACTAATAAATAATTTAATTTTCTTTTATTCTTTTTCATATGATTCACCTATTATAATTGTATAATAATAGTTTTTTTTATGCAATAAAAAAGAGATTTCTCTCTTTAATTAAATTCTTCTGTGAAGTTACCATTTACTAGAATTGGTATTTCTTTATTATCATGTGTTATTCCTGTGATATTTAGATCTTTATTTCCTACCATGAAATCTACATGAGAATCACATTTATTTAAATGATATACATTAAATAGTTCATCTTTAGTTCTATTTATTCCATTTTCAATACATTCTGTAAATGAATCTCCTAAAGCTACATGGCATGCAGCATTTTCATCGAATAATGTTTCTAAGAATATTTGATTAGTATTAGATATTGGTGAATCATATGGAACTAATGCAACTTCTCCTATCATGTTAGAATTCTCACAGATACTAATCATATTCTTTAGAGTTTCTTCACCTTTTTCGGCTTTACAATCTACTACTTTACCATCTTTAAATGATATAGAAAAATTATCTATTAGTACATCTTGATATGATAATGGTTTTGAAGAGTAAAGGACTCCATTAGCACTTAGACAATCAGGTGATGTGAATACTTCTTCTGTTGGGTAGTTTACTAATACTTCCTTATTATTTTTTAAAACACTTCTTCCTGATGCCCATAAATGATTCTTTGGTAAATCTACTTGGAAATTAGTTCCATTACTACTTTTATACTTTAATGTTTTAAATTGATAAGAGTTTAATTTATTAGCTCTTTCATTTAATTTCTTTATTTTATTATTCCATATTTCGACAGGATTATCTTCTTTAATTTTACATATATCAAATATAATATCCCATAGTTTATCTGTAGGATTAGATTCTTTTGGATATAAAACTTTAGCCCAATCTTTTGTAGGTACACAAGCTATACACCAAGCAAGTTCTTGTTTATCTCTTAAATTATCAAATTCTTTTCTTGTTTCTAATGAATATTTTGCCATTTCAGTTATTTTATTTTGATCAATATCTTTCATTAGTCCAGGATTTTCTGATGATAGCATTAAAAAAGCAGCATTCTTTTTAGCATATTCATTCCAAATACTTTTATTCCAATATGGAAGTTTTTTTAATTCATCTACTTCTAATTCTTGTAGTGCTTCATGTTTTTTATAGGGATCTTGTCTATCATAATAAATATCTGTAATTCCTAGAGTTTTCGCAACTTCTGAAAGTAATTGTACAAAGTCTTCTCTTTCACTATTATAAGTTATAAATAATGGTTGATTTTTATCCATCTTTAAACATGATTCTAATAATACTTTAGCATATTTTTCTTGTAATTCTTTCATATAATCCTCACTTTCATTTTTATTATATAACATTTAATTATTTTTATTCAATAAAAAGGAAAGCATATGCTTTCCTATTCTACTGTTATTTCTACTCTATTTTGTCTTTGTTTATTTAGACTAACTGAGTATTTCTTATCATTAGATGTAGATTCTAGTTTTGGTAGAATTCCTAATACATCAGTTAATTCTCCATAGTCTCTAGCATCTTTTGTTTTTGTGTATACTAAGACTGAATAAGTTCCTTTAGGTAAATCTTTTAAATCGATTTCTTTTTGATACCAGATATATGATTTATCTAAGTTATCTGAAGTGGTTATACTATATGGACCTATTTTACTACCTAAATCAAAGTAATATTGTTTAAATGTAGTAGTATTTTCAACTATTAATGTTCTTGTGATATCTTTATCACTTGCATAAGTTGCTTTATAGTTATAAGAATAACCTAATATGGATAATTTAGAATCATTTAAACTAATATCTTCAAAGTCATTTACCATGGCTCTAAATGTTGGAGCTTCATAAGTTGTATATAATTCATCACGAATAGATAATTCCATTTTCTTAGATTTTAGATTTAATAGTACTTTGAAATTATATCCTTTATTATCATCTTCTCCACGTTTAGTAATAGTTTTATTGAATAAATTATCAACAACTTGAGTTGTATAATATAAATCGTCTGTTGCCTGCATGTATAATTCATAATCACCATTTGGTATATTACTAAAGTTTATATTTCCTTTAAACCAAGAATATGTATAACTATTATTACCATAAGTACCTAAATCATATGGATAATCTTTATTCCAAGCATTAATTTCTTTTCTATACTCATTACCTGTATTTTTATCTTTAAAGATTAATTCATATTTTTTATCTTTAGAATTATTGTGATCTAATATTGTTAAATAACCAGCTATTTCAAATTTCTTAGTAGTTTTATTAAATGTTAGACTATCTAAATAGAATTCTCCATTTGCTTCTTCTAGTACTTTTTCTTTTACTGTAACAGTAATCGTTTTTGTAGTTTTTTCATTATCAGAGTCTTCTACTTCATATACTACTTCATAAGTCCCTTCAGTAGTTGTATCTACATTATTACTCTTTACTACTATTTTATCTGTTAAATCTCCATCTTCATGATCTTTAGCACTTACATTTTTTAATGGATCAAATTCTTCATTTAGATAAATAGTTTTATCATCTACTAGTATTTCAGGTTTATAGTTTTCTAGTACTGTAACTGTTATTTGTTTAGTTGTCTTTTTACCCAAACTATCTTCTACTTCATATATTACTTGGTATGAACCAGAAGTTTTTATTACATCATTTTTAATTACTTTAATTTTACTTGTTAGCTCTCCATCTTCTTGATCATATGCTTTTACTTTATCTAATGGATTATAGTCATCTTTTTTAGATATAGTTTTATCACTTGCTTCTATTTCTGGAGCTTTATTTTCTTTTACAAGTACTCTTATTGTTTTTACTGTGTTAGTATTACTACTATCAATTACTTGATATGTAATTTTATATTCTCCTGGAACAGTAGTATTTACTGTATTTTCTATTATTTGAATTTTACTTGTTAGATCTCCATCTTCTTGATCATAAGCAGTAACATTATTATTTGGATTAATACTTTGTCCTTCAAAAACCTCTATATCATTTGCTTGAATTACAGGAGCTGTATTGGCAGCTTGTGAATAGTATAAGGCAATATTTACTCCTGGGAATGATTGAAGTGTATATCCAATGATATTATCATACCCTTTTAGATTAACTGGTACTGTTAACCAAGTATCATTTCCAACTACTTGAGATCCTAGTATTGGTACATAAGTATAAGTATATAATCCACTTATTTTTGAATATGCTTTATCTTCAGTATTATAGTTAACCCAAGTATATTGATTACCTTCTACATCAACTGTCACTTTTCCATATGTGGCATTAATTAATCTTATACTATCAGCAGATACCCAGTGTTTTTGATCATGGAAATAATCACTAGTAACTAGATATGCTACTGGTACTCCATTACTATAAGCTATTGTGAATACCATTACATAACGATCTTTTAATAATGTTTCACCAGTTCTTGCTTGAAGTGATGAATCAAAATGATATGGTGTATCTTTTGTAGATATCGCAACACGTGGTTTTAATTCAGTGTTTTCTATTAATAAATCATATGTATAATAAGCATCTTGATATTCAGTAACACTATTTGGATATTTATAACCATATTTAGCATTATTTATTTTTACTACTTGATTTGCTGGAACATATACAAAATTATTCCAATTATAATCACCACTTGTTATTTCATTATAATTATAATCAATATTTAAATCACTAACTACTTTATACCATTTTTCATTACCAGACATTACTTCATCAACTATAACTACTCCATCTTCTTTTTCTGGATATTGGTAAATAAATTTATAACTAGTACCTGGGCCACTATAAGCATTTGTTGGTCCTGTTACTACTCCTAATTGATAATAATTATAATCTTGTAAACCAAAAGCTTTATCAAAACTATAGTAGTTAGCAGCATTTTTTTCACCCCAATATGTGTCTGAGGCATATTTTACATTCATACCAATCCATTTATCACCAAATTGTGGTCCAAAGTATCTCCAATCTCTTGGATGAGCAAAACCATATGTAATCCATTTAGAAGCATATCCTAAGATACTTGATTGGAATGATGCATACCAATTAGCTGCTTGAGTTGGATTTGTATCAACAGCATTAAGTCCAAAGCCATTATTTTTATTAATTGATAGATTACTTCTACCATTTCCTGTTTCATTTCTACTTAAACTTAATGAGTTAATGGCATTTACTCCATATTTTTGTTGAGCATAATAGAAGAATGTTCCCATTCCATATAATCTTGATGTGTTATTTGAAGCTGCATTTCCATAAACATTTTCATAAAATCCCATATTATTTCTTATATATTCATCGATATTTACACTAGAATAAGTGGTTTTAGTATGATTTGATAAATACATATAATAATTATAATAAGGATTATATGGATTAACTGAATAGCTATGAGAATTATTTTTTACATCTTTAATTAAAGTAGTTAAATTTGTATAAAAATAATGTCCATCATAACTAAAATATAGTCCTTTATTTAACATTTCTGGTTTAGGTCCTATTACTCTTCCTGCTGATCCATAATAATCATTTTGTATTTTTGCAACATAGTTATGTCTTATTTCATCCGTTACTGAATAATTACTTGCAGATTTTACCCAAGTGATTGGTACTATTTCATAAGCTTTCTTTTCAATCCAACCAGTAAAATTACCAATTTGAACTTTAGCTGTCCATGTACCATAGGTATTAGAGTATCCTGTTCCCATATGAACACCATCAACTCCACCATATAAGCTTCCAGTATCCATATAAGTATATCTATAACCGGTTAGTTCACTATTTAAATAAAAATAAGTTAAATCAGGATTTACAGTTAAGTCAAGTAATGCAACGTTAGCATCTACAATTATTGTTTCACCATTTACTTTATGTAATATAGCAAGATCATCTGCTCCATTACTTACCATATAGTTTTTAGCAGAATCAAAATCATTGAAACATGCTACTTTATCAATATAACCATCTGTATGAAAACCAGCAACTTCATAAGTACCACAAAGAGTACGATATTTATAATTACTTGAGTCAAAGGCATAAGTATTCTTATATGTAAAAAGAATAATAAATGTAAATATTAAAAATAATAATTTCTTTTTGTTTTTCATATTATGCCTCCTTCCCTATTATTTCAAATTAATTATAACAATTATTTATTTAATAAAATAGTATCTTAAAGTAATTATTCTAAATATTTGACAATTATTTACAATTATTATAATTATTCAATCTATATAATTTGTCTTTCTTGCGAAAAGTTATAATTTTAGGTATAATTTTATAGTAGGAGTTTTTGTTTGGAGGAAGAGACATGGAAAAAGATAAAGAAAAAAAACCAAATAAAATAATAGGACTTTTGATATCGCTATTTTTAGTAATAGCTCTTGGTAGTTCTATTTTTGCGATATATGAAATTTATTTACTTGATTCTATTGAGAATCTAATTAGATATATAGTAATTGGTGTTATTACACTTATAGATATATTTATTGCTTTTAGAGGACTTAAATATATTAAAGGAAAAGGAAAGAAGAAGAAAAAGAGTTTATTTTTATCTTTTCTAATTATATTTTCAATTATTTGTTTTTCTATAGGAGGAGTAATATTCTATTTATATGGAAAACTTGATAATTTAAATAAGGATATAATTACTTATACTTCTGATTTACTTGTGATGAGTAATAGTGATATAAAGGAAGTTAATGATATAAAGGATACTAAGATTGGATTACTTGGAGATAAGAAATCTCCTGATGGATATATTATTCCACAAGAAATAATTAAAGAAAATAAGTTATATGATTATAATGAGATTGTTGATTATGATGATTATACAACAATGCTTGTAGATATGTATTCTAATGAGATTGGAGCAATGTTTGTTCCTGATAGTTATGTTTCAATGTTTTCTGGTATTACAGGATATGAAAATATTGCGACTGATACTAAAGTAATTACTACTAAGAGTAAAAAAATGAAGAAAGCAAATACTTCTAAGATTGAGACAGCTTCTGCAGGAAAAGTTATTACTGAACCATTTACTATTCTTTTAATGGGAATTGATTCTACTGATGAGGTTTTAAGTAAGAATGCTATTGCGAATGGAGATACATTGATACTTATAACTTTTAATCCTAAAACATTAAATGCTACAATGTTATCTATTCCTAGAGATAGTTATGTTCCAATAGCTTGTTGGAGTGGAAGACCTGAAAATAAAATTACTCATGCAGCTGCTTATGGAAATGATTGTATGATAAATACTATTCAAAACTATTTTGATACTAATATTGATTATTACGCAAAGATTAATTTTAAAGGATTAGTAAAACTAGTTGATGCTGTTGGTGGAGTTGAGGTTGATGTTCCAAAAAGATTGTGTACTGATGATTCAAGTCGTGGTGGAGAAGTTTGTATTGAAGCTGGTCATCAATTATTAAATGGTGAACAAGCATTAGTATTTGCGAGAAACCGTAAGCAACTTGAGAATGGTGATTTTGGTAGAGCACAACACCAACAAGAAATAATTAAAGCTTTAATAAATAAATTAAAAACTATAAAAGATGTTGCGAAATTTATGGATTTATTAAATACTGTTTCTAATAGTTTAGATACTAATTTAACTACAAAACAAATATTATCTTTCTATAATGTAGGAAAAGATATTATAAAAAATAGTTTAAGTAGTGATGAAGCTGAGCTTATTAGTATACAACAATTATATTTAGCAGGTATTGGCCAAATGATTTATGATGAGCGTGCAAGAATGGTTCTTTGGGATTATATTCCAAATAAGAGTAGTCAAAAAGATGTAATTAAGGCAATGAAAGAAAACCTTGAACTTGCTAGTCATACAGTAATTACAGAATTTACTTTCTCTATTAATAAACCATATGAAAAGAAAATCATTGGAGAAGGTCCTTATAGTAATAATACAGCTTATAATTTATTACCTGATTTTACAGGTGATACAGAACAGTCTGCTAGAAGTTATTGTAGTAAAATTGGTATTACTTGTACTTTTACAGGTGGAAATGGAACTGTTATTGAGCAAAGTTTCCCAGCAAAGAAACGTATTGATTTAATGAAAGGTAATTTAGTTCTTACTTTATCTGGTTCTAAAGCTAAAGAAGAAGAAAAAGAAAAACCAAAAGAAAAAGATGATGAAGACGATGATAAGGACAAAGATAAGGATAAGGATAAGGATA
>JAFVEF010000008.1 GCA_017478105.1 Bacilli bacterium
CCTAATTAAATTATACATTGATTATTACAATAATGAAAGACCTAGTTATGCATTAAATTATAAAACCCCAATTCAATTTAAAATCGAATCAGGCTTTTAATTCTTACTTTTTTACTGTCTACTTTTACTTGACTACTTTATTAATCTATCGTTTTATATCTAATATTATTGGTAAAATAATTGGTTTTCTTCCTGTTAATGTGTTGATATAAGGATAAAGATTTTCAGTTATATCACTTTTTAGAGAAGCAAAGTTTGATTTAGGATTAGATAATCCTTGAGTCATTATTTGTTCTGCTTTGTTCTCTATTTTATGAATTAGTTCTTCATTTTCATTTACTAATATAAATCCTCTTGTTGTGATGTTTGGTTTTATTAGTAATTCTCTCTTTTTCATATCAACATTTATTATTACTACTAATATTCCATCACTAGACATTATTTTTCTATCTTTTATAACAGCTCCACCAATTTCACCGATTCTATTTCCATCAACATATATGTCAGCACCAGGTTTACTATCTCCTCTTGTTAGAATGTGATTTTTAAGAACTAGTGTATCACCATTTTTTAATATAAAGGTATTTTCTTTTGGAATACCACATTTAATACCAATGTTAGCTTGTTTTTTAAGCATTCTATAATCACCGTGGAATGGCATTAAATACTTTGGTTTAATTAATCTAATCATTAGTTTAATTTCTTCTTCGTTAGCATGTCCAGAAGTATGTAAATCTTGTAGGACATTGTTTGTATAAACTTTAACACCTTTTAAGTATAATTTATTAATTGTTTTAGATATACTTAGAGCATTACCTGGAATAGCACTTGATGAGAATATTACTACATCATCAGGTCTTAATTTGATATATTTATGTGTACCATTAGAAATTCTAGATAGTGCTGCTAAAGGTTCTCCTTGACTTCCTGTACATAAAATTGTTACTTCATTAGGTTTTAAATTATTTGCTTCTTCAGGAGAAACTAATAATTCTTTATGATCTATATATCCTCCATTTAGGGAAATATTAATATTATTTTCCATACTTCTTCCGAAGATACATATTTTTCTATTGTGTTTATAACAAGTTTCAAAAATATGTTTTACTCTATATATGTTAGAAGCAAATGTTGCGATTATTATTCTACTATTTTTACACTTGTTAAACATTTCTTCTAGTGTTTCATCTACTACTGATTCACTATTTGAGAATCCTTCATTTAAGGCATTTGTAGAATCACCAATTAATACATCTACACCTTCTTCTCCTAATTTAGCCATTTTAAATAAATCAGCCATAGGACCTATTGGAGTTAAATCAAATTTGTAATCTCCAGTAGTTACTATTCTTCCATCTGGTGTTTTAATACTAATTCCATGGGAATCAGGAATAGAGTGGGTAATTCTAAAGAATTCAACCTCTATTTCTTTAAATTTTAATTTAGTTTTATCTGTATAAACAAATAGATTATCATAACGAATGTTTCTATCTTGTAGTTTTACAGATATTAATTCTTTAGCGTGATTAGGCGCATAGATTGCGGGAATATTAATACTTTGTAGTAAAAATGGAATTCCACCTATATGGTCTTCATGACCATGAGTTATTAATAAAGCTTTAATTTTATCTTCGTTTTCTTTTAAGAAAGTAAAATCTGGTAAAACATAATCTACACCCATTAATTCACTTTCTGGAAAACTTACACCGGCATCAATAATAACAATAGCGTCTTTATGCATTACACAATACATATTTTTTCCAACTTCGCCTAAACCACCTAAAACAATTATCTTTGTTTCATTGGTTTCTTTATTATTCATATAATCTCCTTTCTTTTTCTTTTTAAAGAACTAACTCTGTAATTATACATTATTTTTGTTGATTTGTCCATTGTGTTTTTTTTTAATATTAATTATAATTATTATATAGTGGAGGTATTATATGGAAATATTAGAATTAAATGAAATGATTGAAAACTTAACTAATCGTTGTGAAGGAATTAATAATTGGATTGAAAATAATCCTAAATCTGATATAAACATGTATGAGATGGCTGATTGTTTAATGCAACTAGGTAATATCGAATCTCTTTGTGCTAAAAAATTGATTGATGATGGAGTAGAAATGGATCATTTTTCAACACATACTACTGTTTATAATGAAATGCCTAATTATAAAAAATTGGATGACGCTATGAGAAAAATGTTACAATTACGTGGGGTTAATCCTATAGGTAAAGATCAAGAAATCAATGGAGTTTCTTTTGTTGAGACAAATAATGGTTATAAATATGTAAAAAATGATTTCTTTTTAGAAAATCCTGATGCGATGCAATTTTTGCATGATATTTATTATGAGAATTCGAGGGGAATGTTTAGAGGAGAGCTTGAATTAGGTAAGGATTTATATAATAAAAAGAAAGATGTTTTATGTAAAACTGCTGGAGTATATTTATATTGTTGGCAGGTTAGAAAAAAAGATCCAGACTTTTTATTTGATAATGAAGAAGAAATGAACTTGATAAGGAAATTACCTGAATTAAAAGAAGTATTAAAAGAAGCTGGGGATGATTTTTATTTATTAAGAAATCAGCATCTTGATAATATGCTAGAGAGTATTCTTTCTATGTCTAAATTCAATGAATCACAAAATGTTAGATAATTATGTTATATAGTTGTTTTATTTGTTAGAATTAATAACTTATATTGATTCAAGGATAAATAACAGGAAAATTTCCTGTTTTTATTTGTTTTGTAAATAATGAAATATGTGGTATACTTTGATTGATTGGAGGGGATTATATGGATTTAAGAATTTTTGTTTTGAGATTAACTGTATGTTTATGTTTAAGTATTATAATAGGGTTGGAGAGACAATACCGACATGGTTCTGTTGGTTTAAGGACATATGTATTAGTTAGTATAGGGGCTTTTTTATTTAATTATTCTACTTATGCATTTGTAGATCATGATATGAGTCGTATTGCATCATCTATTGTATCTGGTATAGGTTTTTTAGGTGCCGGAATGATTATTAAAGATGGTAAAAGTATTAGAGGTCTTAATACTGCAGCAACATTATGGTGTGTTGCGGCAATTGGGTTATTATCTTCAACAGGTATGATATGGGAAGCTATCATTGGAACTTTATATGTATTGATTTCTAATGTTATTTTACGTGTAATAGCTTTATTTTTAATGAAGAAAATTGAAAATAATTATAAAGAGGTATGTAAAATATATATTACTTGTCAAAGTGATGTAGAAGTTATTGTACGTAGTTCTTTTTCAAAATTTATTGAAAAACAAGATATGTTAATGAGTTCTTTAGATAAGAAGGTTGTTTCTAGTGAAAATGTTAAATTAGTATTGACTATTGAAAATAGTAGAGTTGAATTAATTAAAAGATTAGTACAAAACTTAAGTGCAGAACCAGGAGTTTTATCTATATCTTGGGATCATAAAAAATACCAAGAAATAATGGAAGATGAATTTTCAGAAGATTAAAATGTTTTATAAGACAAAATGAGGTGAACGGTATGGGTTTATTTAATAAAATTAAAAATATGTTTAAAAAAGATAGTATTGAAGAAAAAATTGAAGATACTATTGTAGAAGAAGAAAATGAAGCAGAAGATGATGGACTTAATCCTTTAGCAATTGATCAAGAAGAGCCTATTGAAGAGTCTCCTAAAGTTGAAAAGAAAAAAGAGAAAGTAAAAGATTCAGTAAAGGTTTATGAGAAAGGTCTTACTAAATCTAGACAGGGTTTTGTATCAAAACTGGCAAATCTTACTAATAAGTATAATAAGGTTACTGAAGAATATTTTGAAGAATTAGAAGAAATATTAATCATGACTGATATTGGTGTAAATACAGTTATGGATTTTATGGATAGACTTAGAGATCGTGTTAGAAAAGAAAGTATTACTGATCCTTCTTTATTAAAAGAGATTATTGTTGATGAATTGTTTATTATTTATGTTAATGATGAAGTTTTAAGTAATAAATTAAATTTTAATGAGAATGATGTTTCAGTATTTCTTTATATTGGAGTTAATGGAGTTGGTAAGACTACAACTATTGCGAAAATGGCTAATATTTTAAAAGATCAAGGTAAGAAAGTTCTATTAGTAGGTGCTGATACATTTAGAGCAGGAGCTGTTGAGCAACTTCGTGAATGGAGTGAAAAAATAGGGGTAGGTTTTTTTGGAAAAGAAGAAAGTGATCCGGCTAGTGTTGTTTATGATGGTATAGTTAAAGCTAAAGATGAGGAGTATGATGTTGTTTTAGTTGATACAGCTGGAAGACTTCAAAATAAAGTAAATTTAATGAAAGAATTAGAAAAAATAAATAAAGTAATAGATAGTTTGGTTGATGGTGGTGCGAGTGAAACTTTACTTGTAATAGATGCTACTACTGGACAAAATGGTATTAGTCAGGCTAAGGCTTTTAAAGAGATTACTAATATAACGGGTATTGTTTTAACTAAATTAGATGGAACAGCTAAAGGTGGAATAGTACTAGCTATTAAAGAGAGTATTGGTATCCCTGTTAAATATATAGGTCTTGGTGAAACTAAAGATGATTTAGTTGTATTTGATATTGAAAAATATATATATGGATTATTTAAGGATATGATGTAGATGAAAAATAATAATAAGAATAATAGAATTCATGAATTTAATATTTTATATTTTAATATTCAACTTGTAATGACTATAATAACTACTATTGTTTTTGTTTTATATTTATTTAATAATAATTATAAAACTTTGCTTCAATTTTGTTTATCTTTTACACTATTTAGTGTTGGGATTAATGAATTTAAAATATATCATAAAAATAATATGGGATGGTTGATGATAGGTATTTCTCTTTTGGTATTGTTAGTTACTATTTTGAAAGTAGTAGGTGTATTGTAGATGGAAGATGTATTTTATTATAATGAATTGTTTGATTTGTATGGAGAATTACTTACAGATAAACAAAAATCTTATTTTAAAGATTATTACTTTGATAATTTAAGTTATAGTGAGATGGCTTTAAAATATGGTGTAAGTAGAAATGCTTCTTTTAAACAATTACATATTGTTATTGAGAAATTAAAAGAATTTGAAGAAAAATTAAAACTGTATGAAAAAAGAAATATGATAT
Organism: Bacilli bacterium; assembly: GCA_017478105.1. Taxonomy (GTDB): domain Bacteria; phylum Bacillota_I; class Bacilli_A; order RF39; family UBA660; genus UBA3789. The sequence goes on from JAFVEF010000008.1 coordinate 5,159, forward strand.
TATCTTTAAGTTCTAAAATTAAAGATGAGGATTTAAGAGAAAAGCTTGAAACTATTTTATAGTTTCTTTTTTATTTTAAAACTACTTGTAAATTTAGTTGATAAACGATATAATTTTTATGATAGGGGACTTTTGAAGAGTGAAAGAGGGTTATATTTATGTTTGATAGAATTAGTTATATTAGTAATGATGGATGTAATATATTACTTAAAAATGATGTTCCATTAACTATGAATTTAATGAATTTACACTTAGTGTTTGAAGATAGTAGTAAAAAAATATTAGGTGAAGTTGATGATTTAGATGGTAATGTTGTTAAGGCTAGATTTTTAGGTGAAATAGTTGGAAATCGTTTAATTGGTGGTACAATTCGTAAACCTTCTTTAGATGCAAAAGTTCGTGTTATTGATAAAAGTGAAATCTCATTAATTACAGGAACAGATACTAATGGTTTTATGAAATTAGGAGTTAGTCCCTTTTATGATGATTATCCAGTTTATTTGGATGTAAATAGTTTTTTTAGTAATCATTTCGCAATATTTGGTAATACTGGTAGTGGTAAATCTTGTGGTACTACTAGATTATTTCAAAATATGTTTCATGATCAAAGATTAAATCCTTATAAAGCTAATATTTTTATATTTGATTCTTCTGGAGAATATTATAATGCTTTTTCTAATTTAAATAGTATTAATTCTCAATATAATTATCGTTATATTACAACTAATGAAACTGATGGAATAGGGGAAAAGTTAAGATTACCTATATATTTATTAAATAGAGATGATTTAGCTTTACTTTTACAATGTAATAAGCATTCACAATTACCAATAATTGAGAGAATGTTGAAACTTGCATTGGTATTTAGTCAAAATGATATGGATTCTAATGCTTATAAAAATCATTTGATTGCGAAAGCTATTATGAGTATTTTATATACTAATGAAACAGCTCCAAATAAAAGAAATGAAATCTTTTCTATTTTAGCTTCTTGTTCTACTCCTGAGTTTAATATTGAAGCACCAATTCAAGGTATAGGTTATGTACGTAAATTTAGAGAATGTTTTTTAATTGATAATTCTGGTAATTTTACAGAGAGTGTTTTATTAACAGAATATGTTAATTCTTTTATAAAAGATGAATTTGATAATTATGAACCACATACTGGGGTTTATTATGATTTAGATACTTTAGAGAAAGCATTAAACTTTACTTTAATTAGTGAAGGATGGCTTAGAAATGAAAAAACTTATGGAGATTCTGTTACTATTAGAGTACGTCTTCATTCATTGATAGTTGGGGATAATTCTAAGTACTTTGATTTTAAAGAATATGTATCTTTAGAAGGATTTTTATCATCTTTACTTATAAATGGTGGTAGAAAATATCAAATTGTTAATATTAATTTAAATGATATTGATGATGATTTTGCGAAAGTTTTGACAAAGATTTATTCTAGATTAATATTTGATTTTTCTAAGTCTTTAAAAAATAGAGGAAGTATACCTTTTCATATTATTTTAGAGGAAGCTCATAGATATATTCAAAGTGATAATGATAGATTCTTATTTGGATATAATATATTTGAAAGAATTGCGAAAGAAGGACGTAAGTATGCAGTGATTTTAGGACTTATTTCACAAAGACCTGTGGAAATTTCTGATACTGTTATATCACAATGTACTAATTTCTTAATTTTTAAAATTAATCATCCTGTTGATGTAGAATATATTAGAAAAATGGTACCTAATATTACAGATGAAATTGTGGAAAAACAAAAATCATTACAATCTGGTACTTGTCTTGGATTTGGTTTAGGATTTAAGATTCCTTTAATTGTTAAGATGGAAATGCCAGATCCTGCACCATCATCTGGAAACTGTAATGTTGTATCTATTTGGAGTGGTAATAATTCTGTTACTGTTCCAAGTAATAATCAAGTGGTGGTAGAAGTGCCTCAAGTAGCTGAAACTGCACCTAGTGTACCTGCTTCTGTACCTAGTGTGCCTGAATCCGCACCTAGTGTATCTGTTACTGAACCACCAAAGGTTGAGGAAAAAGCACAAGAAGTAGCACAACCTCAAGCTATTCCAGAAATAGTTTCTACACCTGTTCAAGTTCCACAGGAAGTTACTCAAGGTTTTAGTGAGCCAATATTAGAGAAATTTGATGATTCATTTATAGTTCCAGATAATAATGTTACTCCACCTGCTTATAATCCTTCAAATGAAATAGTTTTGGATGATACTGATGATGATTCAGATTTAGAACCTGATTTTAGTTAAAAAGCATATAATATGCTTTTTTTTGTTTATTCTAATGTTACGTGTTATAATAAGTTGTAGGTGATATTTATGTTTGAAAACTTAGGAGATAGATTACAAGGAATATTACATAAGATTAAAGGTTATGGAAAAATAACTGAAGATAATATTTCTGAAATGATGAGAGAAATAAGACTTGCTTTATTAGAGGCAGATGTTAATTATACTGTTGTTAAAGAGTTTACTAATATTGTTAAGGAAAAAGCTTTAGGAACTGAAGTTCAAAATAGTATTAATCCGGGTGATTTATTTGTAAAAATAGTAAAAGATGAATTAACTGAATTGCTAGGAGGACAAAGTGAAGAATTGAATCTTAAAGGAAATCCAGCAACTTTGATGTTAGTTGGATTACAAGGTTCAGGTAAGACTACTACTATTGGAAAGTTAGCTAATTTTCTTAGGAAAAAGCATGCCAAGAAACCTTTGTTAGTAGCATGTGATGTTTATAGACCGGCTGCGATTGATCAGTTAAAACAACTTGGAAAGCAATTAAATATTGAAGTTTATGAAGAAGGAAAAAATGATCCGGTTGTTATTGCGAAGAATGCTATTAGCTATGCAAAAGAGAATAAATATGATTATGTTTTAATAGATACTGCTGGTAGACTTCATATCGATGAAGATTTAATGGATGAGCTTGAAAATATTCGTACAGAAATAAATCCAGATGAAATACTATTAGTAATTGATTCTATGATGGGACAAGATGCGATTAATGTTATTACAGGTTTTAATGATAAACTTCCTCTTACTGGTGTAATTTTAACTAAATTAGATGGTGATACTAGAGGTGGTGTTGCGTTATCAGTTAGACACTTAACACATGTTCCAATTAAGTTTATTGGTGTATCTGAAAAACTTGATGGACTTGATTCTTTTGATCCAGAGCGTATGGCAGGAAGAATACTAGGTATGGGGGATATTGTTTCTTTAGTTGAAAAGGCAACTGAATCAATAGATGAAAAAGAAGCAGAGAAGACGGCTAAGAGAATGCAAGAGGGTAAATTTGATTTAGAAGATTTCTTATCAACCATGAAACAAATGAAAAAATTAGGACCTCTTGAAAATTTAATTAAACTTATACCTGGGGCTAAAAAGATGGGTTTAACTAATATAAAAGTTGATCCTAAACAAATGGCTCATATAGAAGCAATTGTTCTTTCTATGACTCCTAAAGAAAGACGTAATCCTGATATAATTAAAGCTAGTAGAAAGACAAGAATTGCTAAGGGTTCTGGTACTTCTGTTCAAGAAGTAAATAGATTACTTCAACAATTTGATCAAATGAAAAAGATGATGAAACAAGTTAGTAATGGTAATATGAAACTTCCTTTTTAGGAAGTTTTATTTTTTTGGGCTTTTTTTATAGACTAAAATACTATTTGTCATATTATATTTTAGGAGGTTTTATAATGAATAATGTTGATTTTTTTCAAAATATGACAATGGATTCTAGTATTAATGGTGATAATAATTTTGTAAATCAAGATATGGATGTAGATGTTACTATGATGAATAATGCTCCTATGATGGGACAACCACCTATGAATAATGGAGTTCAAGAAAGAGTAATTAATAGAACTTTTGTCCATGAAGTTCCACATGTTTGTCCAATACATACTCGTATTATAAATCATCATGTTTATAAACATACTTATCGTCCTCAATATACTTGTTCTGAGGAAAATGTATGTAGTAATGTTCAATGTGGTTCTTGTTGCCAATTTAATTAGTAATAAAAGAGAATTATTTTCTCTTTTGTTTTTTTATGATAGAAAAATTACTAAATTTATATTAATTGGGTCACTATGTTTTAATAAATTATAGTAAAAAAGTATTTGAAAAAAACAACTTTTTTGATAAGATATAATAAAGAATAATAGTAGATTGTAAATATGATTAAATATATAAGTAAAATATGAGAAGGTGTTGACAATGCTTAAGGGTATTATTACCATTAGACAAGAGACAAGAGACAAGAGACAAGAGGTAAACCAACTATATTGTGGGAGAAGGCCACCATAAGAATGAATATAAAAATCTAATTTCAGTTATTTTTATGAAACAATAAAAAATTAAATATAAGAAATTAGAATAATA
>JAFVEF010000052.1 GCA_017478105.1 Bacilli bacterium
AAGGCTAATAGACCACAAAAATATAAAGTACGCGAATATACAAGATGTTCTAGATGTGGTCGTCCACACGCAGATATGAGTAAATTCGGAATCTGCCGTATTTGCTTCCGTGAATTAGCTTATAAAGGACAAATACCAGGTGTAAAAAAATCAAGTTGGTAATTGGAAAGGAGGAATTTAAATGGCAGTAGTAACAGATACAATTGCAGATATGTTAACAAGAATTCGTAATGCTAATAGTATGCGTTATGAAGAAGTAAAAGTTCCAGCTTCTAATATTAAAAAAGAAATCGCAAGAATTCTTAAAGAAGAAGGATTTATTAAAGACTATAAAGTTGAAAGTGATAATGCTCAAGGAACAATTGTTCTAACATTAAAATATACAGATAAGAAAGAAAGAGTTATCACAGGTTTAAAAAGAATTTCCAAGCCAGGACTTCGTGTATATGTAAAAAATGATGAGGTACCAAAAGTATTAAACGGTTTAGGTATAGCAATCATTTCTACATCAAAAGGAATAATGACAGATAAAGAAGCTCGTAAAGAAAATATAGGTGGAGAAGTTCTAGCTTATATTTGGTAAATAAGGCAAAGATAATTTGAAACCCATATTATAAAATATGGTAAATATAAAATGAGATATAGGAGGTGTCGTATGAGCCGTATAGGAAATCGTATAATTAGTATACCTGCTGGTGTAACAGTAACTGAAGAAAACGGAGTAGTTACAGTTAAAGGACCAAAAGGTGAATTAAAACAAAATGTTTTAAAAGATATTTCTATGAAAGTAGAAGATAACCAAGTTAAATTAGAACGTGCAAATGAAAATGCTAAAGCAATGCACGGAACAATGAATTCATTAGTTAACAATATGATTATTGGAGTAACTAAAGGATATGAAAAAGGATTAGAAATAATCGGTGTTGGATATCGTTTCAATGTTCAAGGAAAGAAATTAGTTATAAGTGCTGGATATTCACATCCAGTTAATATGCAAATTCCAGAAGGAATTACAGTTGAAGCAAATGGTAATACAGAAATAACAGTAAAAGGAATAGATAAAGTATTAGTTGGTGAATTTGCTGCAAACATAAGAAAAGTAAGAAAACCTGAACCATACAAAGGTAAGGGAATCCGTTATAAAGATGAACATGTTCGTCGTAAAGAAGGAAAGAAAGCTGCTTAATAAGTAGGAAGGGAGAAATAAAGTATGATTAAAAAAGAATCTCGTAATAGTATGCGTGTTTCTCGTCATGAAAGAATACGTAAGACAATGATGGGAACAAGTGAAGTTCCAAGATTATCTGTATTTCGTTCAAATGCAGAAATTTATGCACAAATTATAGATGATGAAACAAAAACTACTCTTGTATCTGCTTCCTCATTAGATAAGAGTTTAAAACTTAAAAACGGAAGTAATGTAGAAGCAGCAAAAGTTGTAGGAAAAAGTATTGCTGAAAAAGCAAAAAAAGCAAAAATTAAAAAAGTAGTATTTGATAGAGGTGGATACCTATATCATGGACGTGTTAAAGCATTAGCTGAAGCAGCACGTGAAAATGGATTAGAATTCTAATAGGAGGGTAATATGCAAAAGAAAACTCATGACTCTAAAGAAAAACAGTTTGAAGAATTAGTTATTGATGTTAAAAGCGTTGTTAAAGTTAACAAAGGTGGACGTCAAAGAAGATATTCTGCAACTGTTGTTGTTGGAGATCGTAAAGGTAAAGTTGGATTAGGTATTGGAAAAGCTAATGAAGTACCTGATGCAATTAAAAAAGCACTTCAAGATGCTAACAAAAATATTATCACAGTCCCTCTAACTGATGGAAGAACAGTTGCTCATGAAACAATAGGATACGCAGGAGCAGCAAGAGTTATTATTAAACCTGCATCAGCTGGTACTGGAGTTATCGCTGGTGGATCTGTTCGTGCCATCTTAGAATTAGCAGGAATTCGTGATGTTGTCTCTAACTCACTAGGAGCAAGAACTAAATTAAATATGGCAAGAGCTGCAATGGCTGCATTAAAGTCAATTAAAACACCTGAAGAGGTAGCAGCACTTCGCGGAAAAACAGTAGAGGAGATATTAGGATAATGAAATTACATGAATTAGAAAAAAATATCGGTGCTACACACGCTAAGAAAAGAGTAGGACGTGGACCAGGTAGTGGTCTTGGTAAAACAAGTGGTCGCGGACAAAAAGGACAAAAAGCACGTAGTGGTGCAAGTATTAACCCAGTATTTGAAGGTGGACAATTACCATTATATAGAAGACTTCCAAAAAGAGGTTTCAAAAATGCTAAATTTAGAACAGTTTATGCAACAATAAATGTTTCACAATTAAATGTATTTGAAGATGGTACAGTAGTTACACCAGCATTATTAAAAGATACTGGATTATTAAAGAAACAATTAGATGGAGTAAAAATACTAGGAAATGGAAAATTAGAGAAAAAGCTAACAGTACAAGCTAATAAATTTTCAACTAGTGCGCTAGAAAAGATTAAAGAGGCAGGAAGTAAAGCTGAGGTGATCTAAAATGTTTAAAGTATTGAAGGAATTATTTACTTCAGGAAATAAGGATTTACGTCACCGTATCTATTTTACTTTAGCTGCATTGACAGTTTTCATATTAGGAATATCAATCAGAGTTCCTGGTACTGACGACTTAACAAGTAATTTAGGATTTTTAGAGTTAATAAATACTATGGGTGGTGGAGCACTTAAAAACTTCTCAATATTCGCATTGGGAGTTATGCCATACATTACTGCATCAATTATTACTCAGTTATTACAAATGGATATATTTCCTTATTTTACTGAATTAGCAAAACAAGGACATACAGGAAGACAAAAAATAAATCAAATAACAAGATATATGGGTATAGCCTTTGCCTTTATAGAAGGATATGCATTTGCCTTTGCCTTTATAGGTAAATCAGGTGACCCAATGCAATATATGTATATTGCAACAATCTTAACAGCAGGAACATCTTTGTTGTTATGGATGGGTGATCAGATTACTCAAAAAGGAATTGGTAATGGTTTAAGTTTAATCATTATGGCAGGTATTATTGCAACTCTTCCACAAATGTTCATTGACGCATTTAATGGATTAGTTTCATTAGAAGGAACGGCTCAAGTAATTACTTTAGGAGTTATTAAATTTTTGTTATTCGTAATTATTTATTTTGCAATAGTAATTGGAATGATTTATGTTGAATCTTCAGAAAGAAGAATTCCAATTCAATATGCTAATAAATCAACAAGTGCATACGGTGGAGCACAAAGCTTCATGCCAATAAAGATTAATACAGCTGGAGTTATCCCAGTAATCTTTGCATCAAGCTTATTATCAATACCTGGTATAATTGCACAAGTAATAAAGAAAGATGGATTTACATTGTTTGTCCAAAAATACCTAAATTATACTACACCAGTAGGATTTGTATTATATGTATTATTTATATTCTTCTTCGCTTATTTCTATACATTTATACAATTAAAGCCAGAAGAATTTTCAAAGAATTTACAAGAAAATGGAGGATATATTCCAGGAATTAGACCAGGGGAAGAAACAAAGACATATGTTTCAAGAATTCTTTCTCGTCTAACAGTCTTAGGAGCAACATTCTTATCAATAATTGCTGGATTACCAATCTTATTTTCAAAATTAACAAGTCTACCTACATCAGTTTCCATTGGTGGAACTGGATTACTAATTGTAGTAGGTGTAGCTTTAGAAACTTATAAACAACTAGAAGGAAGTATTCTAACTAGAAGTTATAAGAGAGGATATAGTAGAAGATAAAAATTATGAAAAATATTATGTTTATTGCCCCACCTGCCGCAGGAAAAGGGACTCAAGCAGAGCTTGTAGTTGAAAAATATAAGATTCCTCATATATCTACTGGAGATATTTTACGTGAAATATCTAAAGAAGATAGTGAAATAGGAAAATATGTTTATGAAACCTTAGCAAGTGGGAAATTAGTAAAAGATGAAATTACTTACAAACTAATTGAAGAAAGATTATCACGTAAGGATTGTAAAAATGGCTTTATTATCGACGGATTTCCACGTAATATTGACCAAGCTTATGAGTACGATAAAATTTTAAAAAAATTGGGTTACAATGTAGGTAATGTAATATCAATTACAGTAGATAAAAAAACATTAGAAAAAAGAATAACTGGGCGTAGAATTTGTGAGAATTGTAGCGCAATTTATAATATAAATTATGAAAACAGTTCTCCAAAAGTTGAGTCTGTGTGTGATCAATGTGGTGGAAAGCTTTATCAAAGAAGTGATGATAACCTTGAATCATTTGAAACAAGATATCAGACATTTGTTGAAAAGACGGAACCAATAATTGAACATTACAAAAAACAAAATGTTTTAACAGAAATCAATGGTGATGATACTGTTGAAAACATATTTAAAAAAATAGATAAAATAATTAAAAACTAGATGTATCAAAATAGTATCTCAAAAAGAAGGTAATTATACCTTCTTTGATGAAATACATTCCGACTAAACTTTGATGGGTAAAAATCTGCAAAGGAGAGTGAAAAGATGGCTAAGGAAGATACAATTGAAATAGAAGGGAAAGTTCTAGAAATTATTCCTGGTGGAAAATTTAAAGTACAACTGGAAAATGGACACATTGTGGAAGCTCACGTTTCTGGTAAAATACGAATGAACTATATTCGTATCTTAGCGGGAGATACCGTAATGATAGAACTATCTCCTTATGACTTAACACGTGGGCGCATAACTTATCGTAAATAATGATAAGTAAACCTTAAAAACATGATACTAATGTATCAAATAGGAGGGGAAATTTTATGAAAGTAAAAGCATCTGTTAAACCAATTTGTGAAAAATGCAAAGTGGTAAAACGTAAAGGAAAAGTTAGAATTATTTGTGAAAATCCAAAACACAAACAAGTTCAAGGTTAATTATAGGAGGTGTACAAGAAATGGCACGTATTAAAGGTGTAGATATTCCAAATGATAAACATATAAGCATATCATTAACATACATCTACGGAATTGGAAGAAGTTTAGGTAAACAAATCTGTGAAGCAGTTGGAGTTGATCCTACAACTAAAACAAAAGACGTATCACAAGATGATTTAGTTAAAATCCGTGATGAAATTAATAAACACTTAACTGAAGGTGACTTACGTCGTGAAGTAAATATGAATATTAAAACAAAAATGGAAATTAATTCATATCAAGGAAGTCGTCACAAAAAAGGATTACCTGTAAGAGGACAAAGAACTAATCGAAATGCTCGTACTCGTAAGGGTAAAGGAAAAACTGTAGCAAACAAGAAAAAAGTTTAGTTAAATAAATAATAAAAGGAGGTAAGACTTATGGCTTATAAAACAAGAAAGAAAAAAGTAAAAAAGAATGTGCCTGAAGGTTTAGCACACATTCATTCAACTTTTAATAATACTATAACAACAGTAACTGACAAAGAAGGTAATGTTGTTAGTTGGGCATCATCTGGTGCCATTGGTTTCAAAGGAAGCAAAAAATCAACTCCATTCGCTGCTGGAATGGCTGCAGAAGCTGCTGGAAAAGCTGCATATGACATGGGAATGCGTAAAGTAGAAGTTCATGTAAAAGGACTTGGACCAGGTCGTGAAACAGCAATCCGTTCTCTACAAACTGCAGGGTTAGAAGTAACATCAATAGTAGATGTTACACCAATCCCACATAATGGATGTCGTCCACCAAAACGTCCAAGAGGATAATTTGGAACGATTGATTTATATAAATAATAATTATAAAATTATAAATATAGTTTGTGAAAAAAAGTAAAGGGAGGTTAGTTTCATGTTACAATTTGAAAAACCAATTTATAAAATTACAGACTCTATAGAAAATAATTTCTATGGAAGATTTGAATTAGAACCATTAGAAAGAGGATTTGGTACTACTATCGGAAATGCCTTAAGAAGAGTTATGTTATCATCTCTTCCAGGAAGTGCAATTAGTAGTGTTAAAATCGACGGAGTACTTCATGAATTCCAAACAATTGATGGAGTATATGAAGATGTAACAACAATCATTTTAAATTTAAAAGGAATAGTATTTAAGAACCATTCTAATGAAGAAAAAGTAGTTCGTATAAATACTACAAAAGAAGGAGAAATTACTGCTGGAGATATCGAACATGATGCTGATATTGAAGTAATTAATCCAGATAAAGTTATTTGTACTTTATCAAAAGGTGCTTCACTAAATATGGAAATGACAGTTACAAACGGTCGTGGATATGTAAGAAGTGAAGACAATAAGAAAATACACGATATTAAAAAAGTTGGAGAAATCGCAATTGATTCATTATATTCTCCAATTGAAAGAGTTTCTTACGAAGTAGGAAGTGCTCGTGTAGGACAAAATGAAAGTTATGATAAGCTTATTTTAGATGTATGGACAAATGGTTCAATTAAACCAGAAGAAGCTATAGCTTTAGCTGCTCGTATATTAATTGAACACTTAGAAATCGTAACAGATTTATCATCAATTGCTGATGTAAGTGGAATGATGATTGAAAAAACAGAAGATCCAAAAGTTAAAGCTTTAGAAACTTCTATTGAAGACTTAGATTTCTCTGTAAGAGCATATAACTGTTTAAAAAGAGCAGGAATTCATACATTACAAGATTTAGTAAATAAGAGTGAATCAGATATGATGAAAATCCGTAATTTAGGTAAAAAATCTCTAAAAGAAGTATTAGACAAGATTAGAGATATGGGCTTATTATTACGTGACGATGATTAAAATAAGGAGGTATAACTATGGCATATAGAAAATTAGGAAGAGATAATAAACATAGAAGAAGTATGCTAGCAACTTTAACCAAACAAGTAGTTATGAACGAATCTATTAAAACAACAGATACAAGAGCAAAAGAAGTTCGTAAATTTGTTGATAAAATGATTACTTATGGTAAAAAGAAAGATTTGGTATCTCGTCGTAAAGCATTAGCTTTCTTACATAACGACAAAGCTGCTGTTGACAAAATCTTTAATGATTTAGCAAAGCGATATGAAAATCGCAATGGTGGATATACTCAAATTTTAAAGATGGCAGAAAGACATGGTGATAATTCACTAATGGTTATTCTAAAATTGGTTCAAGAAGAACAACCAAAAGAAGAAAAAAAGGAAACTAAAAAAACAACAAAGAAAGAAAAAAAGGAAACTAAATAACTAAATTAACAAGTATCTAAAATACTTGTTTTTTTATGTTTAAAAAAATGATATAATACAAGTATAAGTTGGTGATATTATGAAAGCATTAATTACAGGAGCGTCATCTGGAATTGGCTTAGATATGGCGAGATATCTAGCAACTCAAAAGCATGAACTAATATTGGTTGCTAGAAATAAAGAAAAACTAGAAGAAATCCAAGAACAATTACCTACAAAAGTAACCATTATTGTAGCTGATTTATCTAACGAACAAAAAGTAAAAGAATTATACGTTTTAGCAAAAAAAGAAAATATAGACATTCTTATAAATAATGCCGGTTTCGGCGACTTTGGCTATCTTACAGATACTGATTTAAATAAAGACTTAGATCAGATAAATACAAATATTAAAGCCGTTCATATTTTATCAAAACACATCGCAAAAGATATGGAATCCCGCGGAGAAGACACTTATATCCTAAACGTTGCCTCATCTGCAGCTTTCCAACCTGGACCTCTAATGAGTACATATTATGCGACAAAATCTTATGTTTATCAGCTTTCAGAAGCATTATATTATGAAGAAAAGAAAAAGAAAACTAAAGTACATGTATCTGTATTATGTCCTGGACCAGTAGAAACAAATTTCAATAATGTAGCTGGAGTTCATTTTGGAGTTAAACCTCTAAAAAGCACTTATGTCGCAAAGTATGCGATTGATAAAATGTTTAAAAAGAAAATGTTAATAATACCAGGGACTAGAATGAAATTAGCAAAATTCTTTAGTCGCTTTCTAACAGATAAACAAAAATTAAGAATTATTTATAGAATACAAAAAAAGAAAGTCAGCTAATAGTTGACTTTTTAAATCAGGAGGGCTCATAGTTATGAATGATTTTATTATAAACAATTTAAATTATAATAATGTTTTAAATGATTTCTCAATCACAATAAAAAAAGAATCATTTGTAACTATAGTTGGTCCCAATGATTGTGGGAAAACAACTCTTTTAAGATCAATAGAAAACATAAAAAATATAATGACAGTAATACCTAAAGAAATCATATTTGAAACTAATACTTTAGAAAATGAATTGTTAATAAATAATATTGATATAAATAAAATAAGTGATAAATGGGATAAACGCTTATTAAAAAAACAATTTTCTAAGATGACAGAAAAAGAAATAGTTTTATCACAAATAGTTTTAGCAGTTGAATCAAATAAAGATGTTGTATTTATTGATGATATAAGTTCATTTTTTAGCCTTAATGAAAGAAAGAAAATCTGGAACATAATAGTAAAAAAAACAAAAATAATAGTATATCTATCTATTTTATTAGATGATTCATTATCCTTTCAAAGATTATATATCATGGATAAAGGAAAGATTGTTATGGAAGATGAACCACAAAACATCATAATAAAAGACAATGTATTAAATAAAATAGGTTTAAAATTACCATTTATGGTTGATTTATCAGTAAAATTACAAGATTACAATTTAATAGATAGTCTAGAACTAGACACCGATAGGATGGTTGATAAATTATGGAATTAAGCTATAAAAATATAACCATCAATAAACATAAACTTTCTTTCACAATAAAACACGGTATGATAAATGGCTTCTATATAGATAATAATGACAGTCTAAAAGAATTATTAGCCCTAAATGATATTGATGAAAAAAAAATAAAAATAGATAATAAGACAATAAACAATAAAAGTATTATTGATTATAAAAAGAGAATAAGTCTTATAGAAAAAGAATACAATAATATCTTTTTTACTACTACAGTTCATGATAGATTAAAATATGAAATTAAAAGAAAAGAATTAGTAATAAAAAATGAAGAAAAGAAAATAGTAGATTCCCAAAAAATTGTTGGCTTAAATAAAGACTACTTAGATAGAAATATTAATACTCTTTCATCTAGAGAAAAAAAACTTCTTCAATTCGCCATAGCACTACTTTCAAATCCAGATTTAATAATAATTGAAGAACCATTCATAAAACTAGATATGAAAAATGAAAAGAAATTATTTCTATTACTTCAGAAATTAAAAGAAAAATATAATAAAACAATAGTTTTTTATACAAACGATATAGATATTATCTATAAATACTGTGAACATGTAATAATAGTAGATAATAATTATGAAGTAATAACTGGTTCTAATAAAGAAGTATTTCAAAGAAGCGAAATACTAAAAAAACATAATATCGAAATACCAGAAATAATTGAAATTACAAATAAAGCAAAAAAGAAAAATGTTAAATTAGACTATCATAAAGATGTAAGAGATATTATAAAAGATATTTATAAACATGTGTAGAGGTGAAAAATGAAATACTTAATAAAATTTTCTTATGATGGAACAGCCTATTGTGGATATCAAAAACAAAAACAAAAACCATCTATTGAAGAAGAATTAGAAAAAGCATTACAAAAGATAAATAATAATTCACCAACCAAAGTATGCGCAACAGGAAGAACAGACAAAGGTGTACATGCATATTGTCAGTATGCCCATACAGAATTAAATGTAGACATTACTGAAAAGAAATTAAAAAGAGCCATGAATAGTAATTTACCACCAGATATTCATGTAATAGAAGCAAAAATAGTTGATGATGATTTTCATGCCCGTTATGACGTCCTAGAAAAAACGTATGAATATTTAATAAATACTGGTGAGTATAATCCTATAGAAAGAAATTATGTTTTTCAATATAATTACCAACTAAATATAGATAAAATGCAAGAAGCGATTAAGTATTTTTTAGGTACTCATGACTTTAGAGCCTTTGTCACTGATAATAAAGAAAAAGAAAACTGTATACGTACAATCACTAAGGCAGAAATAGAAACAAATAATGAAAAAATAAAAATAACATTTACAGGAAATGGTTTCTTAAGATATCAGGTAAGAAACATGGTTGGAATACTTATAAAGGTTGGAGAAGAAAAAATATCCCCAGAAATTGTGGAAAAAATAATTGAAAGTAAAGATAGAACAAAAGCAGGAAAAACTGCACCTCCAGAAGGACTTTATCTTGTAAATGTAAAATATAAATAGCATTTTTCATATATAATGATATAATGTAATAAATAGAAGGTGAAAAAATGAATAAAGAGGTAAGAATTGAGGATTTAATATTTAGAAAGGCTAAAAAAACAGATAATACTGATGATATAGCGACATTAATATATCAAACAGATCCATATATATATCCATATTGGTTTCAAAATGACCTAAATAAAGCAAAAGAGTTTTTAGGTAAAAATATCAAAGAACCAGGATTTATTTTTAATTATGAAAACTTATATGTAGCTTATGATTCTTCAGTTAAAAAAATTGTAGGTTTAATAGTTGCATTAGATAAAAATACAAACTTTGACTTTGATTATGAAAAATATGCTAGAACAAATAAAAATCAAAAAGTAACAATAAATAAGTATGTCAAAGCATGTATTAAAGATGTAGTTGAAAATGATGATCTTTACATAATGAACTGTACAGTTCTACAAGAATGTCGAGGTAAGAAAATAGGTACTAGACTTCTTAGAACATTCATAAAAGGAAAAGAAAGAGACGGTTATGAGAGTTTTAGACTAGATTGTCTATTACATAATCTTAGGGCAAAAAACCTATATCACTCCTTTGGTTTTAAAGAAATGGAAGAAGTTACAGGATTTAAAGGTTATTCAGATAAAGACGTAGAAGTAGTAGTGTTTAAAAGACATAAAGGTGATTATTTACCAGAAGAATTCCAAAAATATGAACATTATGAAGGAATAAGAAGTGTACTAGCTGATATTCCTGATTTAATATAGTCAAATGGTATATAAATATAGCATAAAATAAAGAAAAACTATTGATTTTTAAACAAATTTTTAGTATAATTACAATCGGTACATTCAAATATCCCACCTTAACTAGCTCCTGGGAAAAGCTAGTTGAAGTAAAAGGAGAAAAATTATGACAAGTTATATGCAAAAAAAAGAAACAGTAGAACGTAAATGGTATGTTATTGATGCTGAAGGAAAATCATTAGGTAGAGTAGCAACATTAGCTGCTACATACTTACGCGGTAAAAACAAACCAACTTACACACCACACATTGATTGTGGAGATTACATTATTATCGTAAATGCACAAAAAGTTAATTTAACTGGAAATAAGTTAGATGACAAAATCTATTATAATCACTCTATGTATACAGGAGGATTAAGAGAAAGAACAGCTAGAACAATGAGAGATGAATATCCAGTTGAAATGATGGAAAGAGCTATCAAAGGAATGCTTCCTCACAATAGATTAGGAAGACAAATGTACAAAAAATTATTTGTATATGCAGGTAGTGAACACAAGCAAATGGCTCAAAAGCCAGAAGTGCTTGAAGTTAAGTAGGAGGGTTAGAAGATGGCAAATAAGAAAAATGTTTATACTGGTACTGGTCACAGAAAGACTAGTATCGCAAAAGTTACATTAACTTCTGGAAAAGGTAAAATTACTGTTAATGGAAGAGATGTAAATGAATACTTCCCTTCAGATATCTGTGTTATGGATTTAACTCAACCATTAGTATTAACAAATACTAAAGATATGTTTGATGTTGATTGTCAAGTAAAAGGTGGAGGATTCCAAGGACAAACTGGTGCTATTCGTTTAGGAATTACTAGAGCATTATTAGATTATGATAAAACTACTCCAGCTGATTCAGAAAATAGTTTTAGAAAAACTCTAAAAGTAGCTGGTTTCATAACAAGAGATTCTCGTAAGAAAGAACGTAAAAAACCAGGATTAAAAAAAGCTCGTCGTGCACCACAATTCTCAAAGAGATAATATTTGTTACGTTGTTTCAAAAAGCCCGTATTTACGGGTTTTTTTAATGCCTAAAAAAATGATTTTAGATTGTTTCTAGCTTCGCAGTCTACGAGTAGGCTATAAAGTATTCGTAAAATAGTCTTGGCATTATATAGTTAGTTTAAGATATAACGATGCTTTTATAAATTATATTAAAAATTATAAAATATGTAATGAATACTAAGATATTGTTAAGAAAACATAAGAAGAAGTAAAACTTGATAAAAATATAAAGTTATGATATAGTGTATATAGATGAAGAAAACTTCATACAATAAAAAAGGAACACTTAATGTCGCATGTTGAGTGGGTCCGATTATTAGTCTTTTCCACCTAAATCATTGCTGAGTTAGGTGGATTTCTTTTATATTAAAACTATAAATAGTAATAACAGTAAAAGAAGGATAAAAATGAGTAATACTACGATCAAAAAATCTTTCTTATTCAAGTTATCGCCTGGTACCATATGAGTGTAATAGTTAATTCATTAATTTGGATTGATTATTACGCTCTTTTTAATTATTATGTAGTTAGAATAATTGGTCAACGTGTGTCTGCCAGAACTACGCGTTCGCAAGGGAGGATTGTTGACCATC
>JAFVEF010000053.1 GCA_017478105.1 Bacilli bacterium
GAGGAGAAAAAGATCTTTGAAAATTTAGTAAAGATACTGGGTAATCCTGATATAAGGTGACTTGTATTGTTCTTCCAATTTCAACTGTAGTGTTTCCGGCTTGAATGCTAACTCTAACGCGAATGGCAATGTGAATGCGAATGATACTGGTAGTTCGAACTGCAACGTCAACAACAATGGTAACTCTCGCTGTAGTTGGTAGTAGTCGTCCGTACCCAGTGTATCGTTAAATCTACAATCTAAGAAGCAAGTGCAACTGTAAATACAATAAATTAAAATCAGATAATATAATTAGGATTATCTGTTTTTTTATTTTTCTTTGAGAAATAGAATATTTATAGTATAATTATATAAGGTGAATAGTATGTACTTAAAAGGAATAGTGACAAGTGGTTTTAAATCTTTCGCAGATAAATTAGATATTAAATTAGATGATAAAATCACTTGTATAGTAGGACCAAATGGTTCAGGAAAAAGTAATGTTGTTGATGCAGTACGTTGGGTTTTAGGAGAACAATCAGTTAAATCACTTCGTGGCGAAGGATCAATGTCTGATGTTATCTTTTCTGGTTCAAAATCACGTAGCCCCCTAAATGTTGCGAGTGTAGAACTAATCTTTGATAATACTGATCATTATTTAAATGTTCCATATACTGATATATCTATAAAAAGAAAAGTATATCGAAGTGGTGAAAATGAATATTACTTAAATAATGAAAGATGTAGATTAAAAGATATTTATAATTTATTACTTGATACAGGAATGTCTAAAGAATCTTTTAATATTATTTCACAAGGAGAAGTAGATAAAATATTATCAAATTCTGCTTATGATAGAAGAGTAATATTTGAAGAAGCATCAGGTATTTTAAAGTATAAAAAAAGAAAAGAAGAAGCTTTAAGAAAGCTTGACAAGACCCATAATAATCTAGACAGAATAAATGATATTATTACGGAATTAGAACTTCAAATAACCCCATTAAAAGAACAAAGTATTAAAGCTAAAGAATATTTAGAAAACAAAGAAGGTCTAAATAAATATGAAGTAGCATTACTTGCTTTTGATATAGATAATATTAGTACTAGACTTGAAAATAATAAAAAACAAAAAGAAAAATTAGAAAACGAAATTCTAAGTATAAATAATTCTAATGCTTCTTTTGATGCTAAAATAGAAAAAGATAATTTAAAACTAATTAAGTTAGAAGAAGATAAACAAAAATATAATCAAAAACTTATAAAAGTAATAGAAGAAAAAGAAAAACTAGATAGTGAAAAGAATCTTTTAAAAGAAAAAAGTAAAACTACAAAAGAAGAAAATGAAATAAAAGAAGAAATACGTTCACTTGTAGAAGAAAAAGAAAAAGTTCAAGGTAAAATTACTATTATAGAAGAAGAATTAAAAACTATTACTAATGAATTAAGTAATATTAATGAAGAAGCTATAAATGTTGAAAGAACTCTTCAAAATAATAAATTAAAGAAGAATGTTTTAGTAAATGAGTATTCTACTCACAATCAAGAATATATTGATTTAACACATAAAATTAATAATTTAAAAGTTGAAATTGACCAAGGTGGAGATATGCCTAATGCTGTTAGAAAAGTTCTAAATAATACTTCACTAAAAGGTATATATAATACTATTGGTAATGTATTAACTACAAAAGAAGAATATGTTAAAGCTCTAAATACTGCGATAGCTTCAAATAAGAATTTCATTATTACAAAAGATGAAGATTCAGCTAAAAAAGCAATTAACTATTTAAAAGATAATCATTTAGGAAGAGCTACATTCTTTCCTATATCAGTAATAAATGAAAGATATATAGATTATGAATCTTTAAATATCTTAAAAAACTCATCTGATTTTGTAGGAATAATGTCTGATTTAGCTTCTTATAATAAAGAATATGAAAGAATTATAAAAAATCAATTAGGTATTGTTGTAGTCGCAACTAACTTAGATAGTGCTACAAGACTATCTCATATGATTAAAGCTAAGTATAAAATAGTTACTCTTGAAGGAGATGTTATAAATGTAGGTGGATCTCTAACAGGAGGATCTATTTATAATTCAAAAAGTATTATAAGTTTAAAACAAGAATGTAGAAAATTAGAAGAAAAACAATTATTAATAAAAAAAGAAGAGGATGAAATATCTAAAGAAATTGTTGAAAATACTAATGAAACTAATAAGATAGAAGAAAAATTATTTAATATTTCCAAAGAAAGAATAATTACAAAAGAAAAATATGATACTAAAAAAATAGAACTTGAAGATTTAAAAAATAAATTAGTTAGTATAGCGAAAGAATATGACTCTTTAGATGCAATTAGTAAAAATACTATAAGTAAAAAAGAAGAAGAATTAATAAAAAAATATCATGAAAAAACAACTGAGAAAGATCAAATTGAATTAAAGCTTTCTCAAATAGATAAAGAAATTTCTCAAATTAAAGAACAACAAGAAGAATTACTTGCTAGTGATAAATTAAGAAGAAGTAATATCAGAGAATTAGAAAAGAATCTTCAAGAAATAGAAATAAGTTTAAAATTAGATGATGTTAAGTTAGATGATATGTTAAATACTCTAAATCAAGAATATGAACTTACTTTTGAAAGAGCTAAAGATGAATATGGACTAGATATTGAAGAAGAAGAGGCTAGGTTAAAAGTAAAGACTTATAAGGCTAATATTAAAAGAATAGGAATGGTTAACTTAGATTCAATTGATGAATATGAAAAAGTAAATACCAGATATGAATTCTTAACAAATCAAAGAGAAGATCTTTTAAATGCAGAAGATACATTACTTGAAATAATGAATGAAATGGATGAAGTAATGAAAGAAGAGTTTTCAACTACCTTTAATGAAATTAAAGTAGAATTTCAAAAAGTATTTAAAGAATTATTTAATGGTGGTAAGGCCGACTTAGAATTAACAAATCCAGAAGATTTATTAAATACTGGCATTGATATAATTGCTTCCCCTCCAGGTAAAAAACTAACTACAATATCATTATTGTCAGGTGGAGAAAAGACTTTAACCGCAATAAGTTTACTATTCGCAATATTAAATGTAAGAACAGTTCCATTCTGCATATTTGATGAAGTAGAAGCTGCATTAGATGAAGCTAATGTAGATGGTTTTGGTAAATATTTAGAAAATTATAAAAACAAAACACAATTCTTAATAATAACTCATAAAAAGAAAACAATGGAATTTGCAAGTACTTTATATGGAATTACTATGCAAGAATCTGGAGTATCAAAACTAGTAAGTGTAAAACTAGAAAACCATGAAGAGATTTTAGGATAAATCTCTTTTTTTTAGTAGTAATTTGAAAAATTTAATAAAAAATGGTATAATATAGGGCATAAAAAGAGGGGATTGGTATGAGAGAAATAGCACTTAAGGAAAAAGAATTATTAAAATTAAAAAAATATCCTTTAAAGAATATTGTTAGTACCGAAAGTTATATATATTATTATAAAAAAGATAAAAACTTTAATAATATATTATTAAAAAAATTTCATAGAACAGATCAAGATATAATAGAAAGAAAAGAAAGAACAATAGAAGCAATTCAAAAAAGTGCTTTAAAAGATTATGAAGAATTAGTTATTCCTAAGGATATAGTAACTATTAGTGGTATTAAATCAGGTTTTACTATTAAAGAAGTAACTAATAATACTAATTTACATATTTATTTAAATGATAAAAAAATTAAATCAGAAGAAAAACTAGAAGTATTAAAAAAGATAGGTTTATTACTTAAAAAGACACAACATCAAAATCAAGAATTTTATTTTTCAGACTTACAAGATTATAATTTCTTAGTAGATGATAATAAAAATATATATGCCGTAGATTTAGATAGTTCTGCTGTTAGAACTGATAAACCTATAGCATGTAAATATATTGTTTTAGATGATAAGACACGTGGATTAAAAAAATATAAAACTAATTGTAATAGAGAAGTATATCCTAATCATGAAGTAGATAATTATTGTTTTAATACAATGGTTTTAAATTTTTTATCTACAACACCAATAAACAGATTATCATTTGAAGAATATAGTTCGTATTTAGACTATTTATTAGAAACAAATATGATATCTAATAATATTTATAATATTTTAATAAATCAATATACTAATAAATATACAGAATCAATAATAGATTATTTTGATGAAATAAAAAAAGAAACTGGAAGAGCTTCTTATAAAGTATATGAATTATATAAAGAAAAGATACATTAAAAATTAAATGTATCTTTTTATATGCCTCTATATAAATCTTTATCTTTAAATGGATTTTTAGGATCTATATGATCTGTAAATAAAATACCATTTAAATGATCTAATTCATGTTGAAAACAAATTGCTAAATCTTCTCTAGCTCTAACATGAATTAATCTTCCTTCCATATCATATGCTTCCATAGTTACTCTAGCATAACGTGGAACAATACCTTCTACAGGTCTATTTACACTTAAACAGCCCTCTCCTTCTTCAACATATATTTTTTCCATTGAATTACTAATAATTTTAGGATTAATTAAAATATAAGTTTCAAATTCTTTTTCTTCATCATCAGGTCCAGTCAATTCATAAACAACTACAAATAATCTCTTCGCAACCCCTAATTGTATAGCACTCATTCCCATACCAGGACGTAAATCATATTTTTCAGCTAACTCTTCTATTTGACTATCATGTAAATACTTAATCATAGTATCAATTAATTCTTTATCTTTTTTAGTTAATGGAAAAGTTACTTCCTTAGAAACAAGTCTAAGTCTTTTATCTTTCTCATCTAAAATATCTTTAGTTTTAAGCACTAGTACCACCTCAACTCTATTAATTTTATCAAATAATTAGTAAAATGAAAAGATAAATTAAACAGGCATATTATATCAAATATTTAAGTAATAGTCAAAAAGATTGAAATAATCAATCTTTTAATTAGACCATCTAGTACCAATAATAATAACAAGTAAAATAAATAAAACTAATATGATTGCATAATTAGAATTATTATTAGTAGGATAACTCATCGGATAGAAGTATGATGTTTGATTAGGACAACAAGTACTTCCTCCACCATAATAATACATACGATTCCTCCTTTACAAATCTATTATAAAATATGTAAATTTCTAAATATTGTGAATTATACTGAAGTTTGTCAAGACATCGTGACCCCATAATATAAATTTATTAATTTTCTATGAATATAGAAATTATTTGTTTGATAACAATTAAGGACAAGTTTGCCTTAATTGTTTTAATATTGTAATTTCGTTAAAATAGTCAATGA
>JAFVEF010000054.1 GCA_017478105.1 Bacilli bacterium
ATGGATATAATATTGTAATGTATTCTAATCCAAAAGAATATAAAAATGGCATTAATGATGAAAAATATTATTGTGAAATATGGATACCTGTAATAAAGAAATAGACAAAAGAGTGCTAAAAAAGACGGGTATTCTTTTTTTATTATTGTTATAATTTATTGGCAGTGGAGGTATTTATGAAAGAAAAAATAAGATTAGCAGTTGCAGAACAATATAGCAATATCCTTGGAATAATCGCTTATAAAGATAATGAAAAAGTATATGAAGAATACTTTAGAGAAGCAACAAAAGATGAATCAGTCCATGCTTTTTCAATGTGTAAAAGCTTAGTATCAATTCTTATTGGAATAGCAATAGATAAAGGATACATTGAAAGTGTTCATCAAAAGGTATTAGATTATTTTCCGGATTATCAACTTAAAAGAAATCAAGAACAATTAAAAGATGTAACAATAGAAGATTTTTTAACTATGAGAGTTCCATATAAATTTAAGTATGAACCTTATACTAAAATATGGGGAAAATCTCTTGATTGGGGAGAACCAATTCTTGAACTTATAGGTGGAAAAGAAAAAATAGGAGAACATTTTCATTATTCCACTGTAGGTATTCAAATACTTTCTAATATACTTGCTAAAGCAACAGGTAAGAATATGAAAGAATTTACTACTGAATATTTATTTAAGCCATTAGGCATTAAAGAAGTACCTGATGCTCCAATCCATGATAAAGAATCACAAGCTGAATTTTATAAGACAAGAGATATTAGAGGTTGGGCTAAAGATCCAAGTGGAAATTATACAGCTGGTTGGGGATTATCTATTACAACTGAAGAATGGGCTAAAATTGGTTTATTAGTACTAAATAAAGGCATGTATAATAATCAAAGGATAGTATCTGAAAAATATATTAATGAAATGGTTATTGAAAGAGAAAAAAACTACGGATATTTATGGTGGATATATCCTAAAAATCAAGTGATGAAAATAATAAGAAAAGAATATAATACTGGAAAATATGATTCATATTGTGCCAATGGAGTTGGTGGATCATTAATATCAGTAATACCAGAAAAAAATATAGTTATATGCATAACATCTTCTTTAGTATATAATCCCAAAATTAGAAGTGAGTTAATTAATAACTATTTATTACCATATATTGAAACAAAAGGAACTAGCAAAGTTTTAAAGAAATAAACACATCGGAAGATTAAGATATTACGATGTAATTAAATATTAGAAATACGTGGTATAATGGATATATAGATAGATTGGAGGAGTTTATATGAATGATTTAAAAAAATACCCAGAAGAAGAAATACAAAAATTAATAATAAATGGAGAAGTTTCAGTTGGGGATATTGTTGATTCTGGAATATGTCCTACATGTTTTGATAAGAATAATAATCATGTTCTATATGGTGATAATACAGATAAAATGATTTATGAAAATGATAAATTTGAATGTTTTTTAGTAGGTAATCCTAGATCTGAAGGTCATGTGGCAATAAGTACAAAAAAACATTTTAAAGATATGATGGAAATTGATGATGAAACTTGTAAAGAAATATTTTTGATTTCTAAAAAGTTAATGAATATTATTAAAAAAGTATATAATTCTGAAAGTGTATATTTATGTACTATGTGTGATGGACCAATGAATCATTTTCATGTACAATTGATACCAAGATATAGTTTTGAAAAAAGAGGATCTAAAAATTTTGTTAAACCTAGATTTGAATATAAAGAAGATAAAGAAAAATTGCAAAAATTGAGAGAGTTAATGATGGACTAAAAGTTCGCAAGATTAAGATATAAAGAACGGATGAAAATCCGTTTTTGTATGTTATAATGTTTAATAGAGGAGTTGAAAAAATGAAAAAAACGAATAAAAGTGTGATAATGTTTTTAATGGTAATTGCTATATTATCATTAACAAATTTATTAAATATTAAAGTTGATGGTGAAGTATTAAAACTTTCTGGTATTTCAGTTATTGTTGGAGTAGTTGCCTTCTTTGCTACTAGAAAAACAAATAAAACAAAAGATGAAGGATTAAATATTAAAACTATATTTAAAGATTTTAAAGATCATCCTAAGTCTATTATATATGCATTATTACCATTTATATCAGTTATACTATGTACTATAATTGCAAATAAATTCATTCCAGAATTCACTAATCATTTAAAAGATAGAATTAATTTTGCTACATCAACTGATTTAATGAGAAATATTTTAACAATGGCAGTTCTTACTTTGGGAGAAGAAATAGCATGGAGAGGATTTTTTCAAAAGCAAACTTCTAAAAAAATGCATTATATACTATCAATAATTGTAACTTCTTTATTATTTGCATTAGGACATTATAGTGCAGGAAGTTTTAAAATAGTAGCGTATGATTTATTATTTGTATTTATTGATTCATCATTATTTGGTTTAGTATTTAAAGAAACAGATAATGCATGGTGTAGTTGGATACCACATTTCTTAGCAGATGTTTTAGCATTATTTTTAATCTAAAACATCGTAAGATTAAGATATTCCGTACTAACTGATGAGAGAAATCTCATCTTTTTTAGTAATTTCCATGTATTAATACAATCAAATTGTGATATAATCAAATGGGTGAATAAAATGAATAATAAACATCTTTCCACAGGTAAAAAATTTTTAATAATGACACTATTTAGTATTTCACTTGTATTCTTTGGAATATTTTTAGGCTTTTTTATTAAATTTTTATATTTAGGAATTATTAATAATGACATAGATAAAATTGATATGTCTTTAATGTTGTTAGTAGTTAGTTTTATTGTTGGTTTAGTATTTTTTATAACACTTATTAGTATGCTTAAATTTTATGATAGAAATAAGAAAGATAAAACTAAAAAGTGGTATATAGATAAAGTAATATTTTCTTTAATTGCAGTATGGATTGTTATCTCAGTAGTTTTATTTTCTTTTTATACGGATGAAAATGAAATAACGTATTTAATATTTTCAATTGTATCATTTCTTATAATTGGAATTCTAACTACACCAAATGTAGTAATATATGCTATAAATGATATGAAGAATTGGAAAGATATATTTTATAAAAATGGGAATTTAGGCAATCCTAAAAAACCAAGTCAATTTTATAAAATGCAGGCTCCTGTTTCTTTTGAAAGAAAGATATTTTTTAGAGTTTTAAGAGATCAGTTATTAGATATATTTACTGTAATAGTAGTTATACTATTAGTTTTAATTGGTTATTTATTTAAATACTCAACTAATCTAGTAATTAAAGGTGATTTATTTTATGCATATTTTCATACAAATTCTATTAGAACAGAAGGATATATGTTTTTTGGGGCAGTATTTTTGGCGGCTTTTTGGATACCAATATTTGCGTACTATATAACTAATGCAATATATAAATTAAGAGTAGTTAAAGGTCATGAATATATAGTTTATCATGCGATTGTTGATAAAGTTGATACATTTAAAATAAGAATACATAATAGTGGTTTTCATTACAAGTATGATTACTGTTCATGTGTTGGAATAAAAGCAAAAGATGTTAATAAAACAAAGGCAACATTAATATTTGTTCCTGATGATTTATTATTGTTTCCAGATAAATAATTATCGTAAGATTAAGATATTAAGAGAATGCAAAAATTCTCTTTTTTTATGGTATAATGGATATGAGGTGTGAACTATGAATGAATATATTAATTTAGATGAAAATAATATTGAAGAAGAACATATTTGTTGTGCAATTGGTGATCCTAAACATCAAGATGGTGTTGATAAAAAGAAAGAGTGGATTAA
>JAFVEF010000055.1 GCA_017478105.1 Bacilli bacterium
ATCAATATACGGAACTTGTAGTTTAGACTTTTATGGAGATTTACTTGAAAGATTAACCGATATCGATAATGGAGAATGCGATGTACAATAAATATTTAGATCATATTTTGAGGATAATAGTCTAGAATATTCTATTATAAAATCTATAGAGAACTAAGGAGTGCTAATTATGAAAATTATTAATGAAGTAACTAAAGCTGTTGCTATTGAAGTGGATACTACTTTGAAATTTAAATCTAAAATAGAATTAGAGTTTTTACGTAAAATAATTACTATAGCTCGTTATGATATATCAAATGTATATTTGATTAATCCTAAGAATACTAATGATACTATTAGGCTAGCCTTTTGTGATTTAATTGACACTTATGATATTGATATTACAAAAGAAGAAACATTTAAAGCCGGATTGAAACGTAGACATGTAGATTTGAGAAAGAAATATGATTGGAAAATTGAATTTGAGAATGAACGCAAATCTATGGATATTTATATGTATTATGATACTAAATCAAATACTATTCGAATAAAAGGTCAGTGTATTGTAGACGACTATACTGATCTGATAGAGAAATTGGCAGAATTGGATTTGTATAAGTGAGATGATGTTATATCTATATAAAAAATAATTTTATTGTAAGAAAGATAGTAATTAAATATTTAATTATATTTTTAATTTTAAGGAGAAAATATAATATGAAAAACATAGAAGAAATAAAGAAACTGATAGAAAAATATTTGAATGATAATATTCCTGAAGATAGTGATTTATATAATTTATTAGTAGAAGATTATTGTATTAAAAACTGTAAGTATCTTAAACAGTGCGATTGGGTTCCAATGAATTGCCCTATCATTCAATATAAATATTTAGGATCTGAAGCTGTAAAAAATATTAAGAATTTTGATATAGATAAATTTGATCCGATTAAATATTATTGGGGAGAATCATAAAATGTTAACACCAGGACTAATAATCACTCTTGATTTAGATATAATTGCATATAGAGATATGTGTTATATTAGAATTAATTCTAAAAATAAAAAATTAAGACTTAGAAATATTAAAAAGGTTTTCTATCGTTTATTTAAAAAAGACGAATATGCTGCTATACATAATTTGTCTTTATTAGTAGCAAAAATAAAAGAATGTAATTTAATATCTGATGATAAAGCAGAAAAACTTATGAAGGATCATTATATAGGAAAGTCTTTAGATTTAGATAAACCATTTAAAGAGTATGAAAAACTTTATGAATATTTATGGCATAAGATTTGTGGTAAATGTAAAAATATGAAATTTTGTGATTTCTATTGTTGTATTCCTATGAATTGTCCTATTATCAGATATAAATATGGAGATGACTTAAAAGAAATAAATGATTTTAATATTGATACATTTGATCCTTTAAAGTATTATTGTAGAGATACATATGAAGTGAAAGATGATAAAAATATTAATGAATTAAATTATAGATTAGGAGAAGCTGATAAAATAGCAGCTAGTTGTTATAATAGAAAAAAATATTTGATAAATATTTTGGTATAACCTATTAAATATTATTTGAGGAGAATATCAATAAAAAAGATATTTATGATAAATTAGATTCTATTATAGATGAATCATATAGATTAATGATATCGATGAAGAAAAATTAAAAAGTTTAAGGAAGATGTTTGAAGATTATAAAAAATCTTACAGGGGGAACTAAATGAAAGAATATGAAGAAAAAGTTATAAAGGAAATTATAGACTTTATATGTGATGTATATGACGAACACTCTGAAGAATTTGTATCTAATCTAGAAAATAGTTTTAAAAATAGTTTGATTAAGGAATGATCAAAATGTATGATAAAGATTTATATCTATTCTTAACAAACGCTTGTCCTAATAGATGTAAGTATTGTTATATTAAATATGGTTATCTTAGTATGACTGAAGAAGATATTGATAGATATATTAATGAGTATAAACCTAAAAGAATTATATTCTTTGGTGGAGAACCATTAGTACGCATCGATCTCTTCAAGTATACTGTAAAGAAGTATTGGGATTCTGGTATTATATTCCAATTGGTTACTAGTACTATGGCTAATTGGGATGAATTTGTAGAATTCTATAAAGAATACAGAATCCCAGAATTACAAGTAAGTTGGGATGGATTTACCGATTCACGTATAGGA
>JAFVEF010000056.1 GCA_017478105.1 Bacilli bacterium
AAAAAATGCCATCGAATGATGACATTTATCTTTATAAATTGTCCACAAAACGTGTACTAAATTTCACAACACTTTTTGTCCTGTTGTCCACAATTTTAAATTTACGTGGACAAAATGTGGACAAATGGCAATTTTCGGTCATTTTTTACGTGGACAAAATCCTCGCAAACCCTTATATTTCCTACTACTTACCACAACATTGCTTGTATTTTTTCCCTGAGCCACATGGACATGGATCGTTACGACCTATCTTTTGTTTTTTTATGGGTTTTTTCTTAGTTGTTTTTTCTTCTGAATCGTTTGTAATCATTTTTTTAGTTTGTTCTTTTCTTTCTATGTTTTGTCTTATTTCAGCTTTTGCTAACATGATAGATACATCTTTATCTATCTTTTGTAACATAGAATCAAATAGATCAAATCCTTCCATTGTGTATGCTCTTAATGGATCTTCTTGAGCATATCCTCTTAAGTGAATTCCTTCTCTTAGATGAGACATTGTATTTATATGTTCCATCCAGTAATTATCTAGTACTTGAAGAGTAATTACTTTTTCAAATTCATCTGTTACTTCTTGTGGAATATCTTTTAATTTATCTTCATATTCTTCTATTACTTTTTTACATAGATAATCTATTACTTCATTTGGTTGTTTAGTATTTATTTCTTTTACTTTAATATCTTTTTTTAATAGATTTTCATTTACAAATTCAGTTATTTCATTGAAATCATTTTCTGTTAAAAAGCCTTCTGGCATGATATGTGAATTTACTAAATCTTCTATGTGATGTCTAAAAGTAGATAGTACCATTTCATGAATTGATTCATCATCTAATATTTGATTTCTTTTGTTGTAGATTATTTCTCTTTGATTGTTCATTACATCATCGTATTGAAGTAAGTTTTTACGTATATCAAAGTTATTTCCTTCTACTCTTTTTTGAGCAGTTCCAATTGATTTAGTAAATGTTTTAGATTGAATAGCTTGATCTCCAAGACCCATTGTTTGCATCATTGAACCAATTCTATCTGAACCAAATCTTACCATTAAGTCATCTTTCATTGATACAAAGAATTGAGTATATCCTGGATCTCCTTGACGTCCAGAACGACCTCTTAGCTGATTATCTATACGACGAGACTCATGTCTTTCTGTTCCAACAACACATAATCCACCTAATTTTCTTATTTCATCAGATAATTTAATATCAGTACCACGACCAGCCATATTAGTTGCGATTGTGACTGATTTATTTAAACCAATTTTTGATATTATTTCTGCTTCTCTTTCATGATTCTTTGCATTTAATACTTCGTGTGGAATATGAGCTTGTTTTAATAAACTACTTATTAATTCACTTGTTTCTATAGCTATTGTACCTATTAATACAGGTTGTCCTTTTTCATATTTTTCTTTTACAAATTCTATTATAGCTTTATATTTTGCTTCTTTAGTTGCATAAACTAAATCAGGAGCATCTATTCTTATTACTGGTTTATTTGTAGGTATTTCTATAACATACATGTTATAAATGTTTCTAAATTCTTCTTCTTCTGTTTTAGCTGTACCTGTCATACCAGATAATTTTTTATACATTCTAAATAAATTTTGGAATGTAATTGTAGCAAGAGTTTTTGTTTCTTGATTGATGTTTACTCCTTCTTTAGCTTCAATTGCTTGATGTAGTCCATCTGAATAAGCTCTTCCTTTCATTAATCTTCCTGTAAATTGATCAACAATTACTACTTCACCGTCTTGAACTACATAATCAACATCTTTTTTCATTGAATAGTTAGCTCTTAAGGCTTGATTTATAAAATGTAATAATTTTGAATTATCTACATCATATAAGTTCTTTATACCAAAAGTAGATTCAGCTTTATCAGCACCTTCTTCAGTAAGATTAACACTTTTAGTTTTTTCATCATATATATAATCTTTTTCTGCTTTTAAGCTTTTTGCATAACGATCTGCTTGTATATATAAATTTGAATTTTGCATTTCTCCACCAGAAATAATTAATGGTGTACGAGCTTCATCAATTAGTACTGAGTCAACCTCATCGATTATAGCAAAATTTAGAGGCCTTTGTACTCTATCTTCTTTTCTTACAACCATGTTGTCTCTTAAGTAATCAAAACCTACTTCATTATTTGTAGAATATAAGATATCACAGTTATATGCTTCTTGTTTTTCTTTAACTGACATATCTCTTCTATTTACACCAACAGTTAATCCTAAGAATTTATGAATTCCACCCATCCATTCAGCATCACGTCCTGCTAGGTATTCGTTAACAGTAATTATATGTACTCCATCTCCTGTTAAGGCATTTAAATAGGCAGGAAGAACTGATGTTAAGGTTTTTCCTTCACCTGTTTTCATTTCAGCAATATTACCATAATGGATAGCAAGTCCACCTAAAATTTGGACATAGAAGTGTTTTTCACCAATAACACGGTAAGCAGCTTCTCTTGCAGTTGCGAATGCATCTACCAATATGTCATCTAAAGTTTCACCATTATTTAATCTATCTTTAAACTCTTGGGTTTTGCTTTGTAACTCTGTATCTGTTAGTTTTTGATATTCTTCATCTTTAGCTATTATTTCATCTGCTAGTTTACGAAATCTTTTTAATTCTCTATATTCGTGATCAAACATTTTTAATAATTTCATTGTAATAGCCTCCTTCAACTTTCTATTATACATCATTTTTCATAATAATAAAAGAAATAAAAAATCCCTATAAATAGGGACTTTTATTATTCTGATTCTATCAATCCATAGTTTCCATCATTTCTCTTATAAACTACTGCTGGTTTATTAGTATCAGCATCTTTATACATATAGAATTGATGGTTAATTAATTCCATTTGAAGTATAGCCTCTTCTTCATTCATTGGTTTTACTTCAATAGATTTTCTTTTTACTATTTTATGTTCTTCTTCTTTTTCTTCATCTTCTAATACTACTTTTGAAAAATCAAAATCATAACTTGGTTTATCTTTTCTAGACATTAGCTTTGTTTTATTTTTTCTAATTTGTCTTTCTAGTTTATCGATTGTTTTATCAACAGCAGCATAGAAGTCTTCTTGAGTCTCCTCCGATCTTAATATAAATGATTTTAAAGGTATGGTTATTTCAACAGTTTGCTCATGATTTTTAACTTTTACTATGACATTTGCGCGAACGTTTTCGCTATTTTCTAGATACTTATTTAACTTATCTAGTTTCTCAATAATATAATCTTTCATAGCTTTAGTTATTTTAATCTTATCGCCATGTATTTTTATTTCCATACAGTCGCCTCCTTGTACTTTAATTATAGCATATCATTAAGAAAAAAACTACTATTTTATGCTGTAGCAGTTTCTTTCAATAATCTCACATTAATCGCTTGAAATCCTTTACTGGTTTCAATAAGTTTAAATTCTACTAGTTGTCCCTCTGATAATGATTTGTATCCTTCTTGTTCTATTGAAGAATAATGTACAAATATATCTTCATTCTCTTTGAAGTCTATAAATCCATACCCTATATCATTACTGAACCATTTCACGCGTCCGGTCATCACGATATATACACCTCACATTCTACCAATATTTTTATATCTGGTATTATTCATTCTAACAGATTGTTATTATGATTTTACTTTTTTCTAGAATTGGTTATTTTTTAGGTGATTTTTTGTAAAAATAGACTTTTTTTCGACATATGTTATATTTTTCTTAATCTTCTTTGAAGAGTTTTTTTATTATTTCTTGAGACTATTCCAATAAGTTTTTTATTATTTTTTAAATTTATTATATTCTTTTTATTGTCATATGAAGACACTTGTTCCAAGTTAATAATGTAACTTCTACTAACTTTTATGAATCTCTTATCTAATAGCTTTTCTACAATTACTAAATTACCTTGAATATAGTATTTAGATTCATTTGTATAAATAATACATCTTTTATTATCTTGTTCTTTTTCTATATATAATATCTTATATAAGTCTATATTATATATTATCTTTTTATAAGTATATTTTAGTTTATTAGGTCTTTTATCATAATTCTTTAGACATATTTGTAAATCACTTTTTAATCTTGATAAGTAATTTGTTGATTTATCTATTATATCGACTAATAATAATCTACTATCTAATAGTTTATATTTTAATTGTTCACTATTAGTTAATACGATTATCATCGATTGCCAGTCATCTAATTCTTCTCTTATATACTTAATGGAATTTAATACATTATTTTCTGATCCAAATAAAAACACTTTAAATGAGTGTTTATTTTCTAATTTCCTATAATTATTCTTATTATTATCATAGTAAGTAATATCATATTCAACATCATAATTCATTAGTACTTGTTCTATAGCATCTAAATAATTACAAGAATATAATAAGTTTTCTTCATGTATTATAAAATCAATCATATTATCACGCACCTTTTTAATTCTAACATAAAAATAAAAAAAATAGAATATTTATTATATTCTATTTATCTTTTCTTAATATTTTATTCATTACTTTCTTAGTACGTTTTGGATTGTTTTCTGAAATAATTGTTGTTTGGAAAACAAACCAGATTACTATTATAAAGATTATTATATATATTATTTTTCCAATTAGTGGATCTTTTATTGTATAAAATATTGATGCCATAGCAAATAAGATATTTATTCCATATATTATTAGAACTGTTTTTGTTTGAGAGAAATTCATTCCTAATAACTGGTGATGAAGATGTTCTTTATCTGCTTGAAAAGGTGGTTGTCCTTTTAATAGTCTTCTTATTATAGCAAATAATGTATCTAAAATTGGAATTCCTAATATTGTGATTGGGACAAAGAAGGAAATAAGAGCTGGTCCTTTAAATTCTAGTAATGTAATAACCGCGATTATAAATCCCATGAATGTTGCACAATCTCCGGCAAATATCTTTGCGGGATGAAAATTATGAAGTAAAAATCCTAAAGTAGATCCTAACATAATTAAGGATAAAATCATTACTAAGCTTCCTGCTCTACCTTGATAAAATCCTATAATTGCGATTGTTATATAGAAAATGCTACATATTCCACCACTTAATCCATCTAATCCGTCTATTAAATTAATAATATTGGCACAGGCAACTATAAAGAAAATAGTTATTGGATATGCAAGAATACCAAAATCAAATGAATAGCCAAAAGCAGTTATATTATTTAAAAGTATTCCTCCATAGAAGACAATTACCATAGCTGCACAAATATGTCCTAGTAATTTATGAATTGCTTTAATCGGTTTTACATCATCGACTATTCCAGTTAATATCATTATAAAACTTCCTATTAGAATTGAGTTCATTTTAATACTCTGTTCTCCAAATAACATGTAGCCAATTAAAAATGATAAGAATATTCCTACTCCTCCTAGTTTTGGAGTAACATTACTATGAATATGACGATGATTTTCTTCATTTCTAGGGATATCTACTGCTCCTATATGAATAGCTACTTTCTTCATTAAAAACATAATAACTGCAGAAAATATAAATGTTACTAAGACTATTTTACTAGCATCTAGTAATTGTGTTTTCATAGTTTTCACTTCTTTCTAAGAAGATTATATCAAAATATATTAAAAACAAAAAGAAAAAATCAATATTATTATTGATCTTGTTCTAATAGTTTAACATTATCTAGTAAAATTCCTGTTCCTTCTGCAACACAAGTTAATGGTGTTTCGGCAATTAAAACTGGTATTGTTAATTCTTCTTCAAGGTATTCTACAAGTCCAGTAAGTAGAGAGCCTCCTCCTGTTAGAATAACACCTTTTTCCACAATATCTGCGGATAGTTCAGGAGATGTTTGTTCTAAGACGTTTTTAATTGATTTTACCATTTTTTTAATACTTTCTTCTAAAGCTACTTTAGTTTCATCTTGAGTTATTACAATTGCTTTTGGAAGTCCTGTTATTAAATCTCTTCCTTTTACTTCTTTCTTTTCTTTTTTATTAGGCTTATATATATTAGTAAAATTAATTTTTATATCTTCGGCAGTATTTTCTCCTATTAGGACTTTATATTTATCTTTAATATATCTTATTATATCATTATCAAGAGTATTTCCAGCTATTTTAATAGATGCTGATTCTACTATACCATTTAGTGATAATATTGCGATATCTGTTGTTCCACCACCAATATCTAAAACCATATTTGCAGCTGGTTTAGATATATCCATACCTGCTCCTATAGCAGCAACTTTTGGTTCTTCTTCGATATATACTTTTCTAGCACCTGTTCTTTCTGCTGCTTCTCTTAAAGCATTTTTCTCAACTTGAGTTATATTTGTAGGACAACATATTAATATTCTAGGTCTAGCAATTACTCTTCTTGCTTTAGCCTTTTTTATAAATTCATTTAACATTATTTCAGTTAGTTCAAAATCGGCTATTACTCCATCTTTCATTGGTTTTATGGCCTTAATTTTTCCTGGCGTTTTTCCAAGCATTTCTTTAGCTTCTTCTCCTACCGCAATTACTCTTTTTGTTTCTGTATCAATTACAACAATACTTGGTTCATTTAATACTATTCCTTTGCCCTTTAAGTAAATTAATACATTAGCCGTTCCTAAATCTATTCCTATGTCTCTAGCAAGCATATAATCATTCCTTCCATTTTTTATTGTATCATAATTTTTCTTTTTTATTATAAATATATGAAAAAAAAGAGAATTTAATTCTCTTCTTTCTCAGTTACTTCTTTATTTAGATAATTATTAGGATTAACTGATTTACCATTATTATAAATTTCAAAATGTAGATGATTTCCTAATTCTTTATCTACTTCGTTTTCTCCACTTTTTCCTATCACTTGTCCTTGAGTAACTATTTCTCCCTTTTTAACTGATATTTCACTTAAACTTTGATAGATACTTATTAGTCCATTATCATGTTTTATTTCTACGGTTTTTCCTAGTGAATCTTCTTCTTTGATTGAGCTTACTGTTCCTTCTAGTATTGCGACTACATCAAATGCATTATCACTTACATAATCAATTCCTGTATTTTGTGTATAAGTATTATCTCTTGCGATTATTGAGTTAATTTGATTTTCTTCATCTGCTTTATAGTCATAATAATATTTTTCTTCTTTTACTTTTGTATCTATAAATGGATTAATTATAGTTTTTTTGGTATTGATAACTGGAAGAGATCTATCTATTATTTCTTCGTTTACATAGTCATCTTCTTTTACTTCTTGTGGTTTTAGGGACTTGTTATAGAAAAATGATAGTGCTAGTAATGGTAGTAGAACAAATATCGCTATTAAAAGTGGAATATACTGATACTTCAATTTATATTTTTTCATTTTTTCACCTCAATAGAATTATGTCCATAAAAAAAGAATTTATACACCCTTTTAAATAAATTTAAATGAGGTGAATAAATCCAATAAGAAATTAGTTACTAAATAAATTAAAGATATTCCTAAAAAGAAATAGAATAATCTGGCTTGTAAAATATGATTTTTTTTAAATATTTGGTTTATATTAACAGAATCCATTGACCATATAACTAGGATAGTAACTATTAAATATAAAAATAAACTACCTTTCATGTTTTTCCTCGTATTCTATTATTTTGTTTACTCTTCTTTTGTGCTTTTCTTCTTTAGAAAAAGGGGTTTCTATAAAAGCTTTAATTATTTTTATAGCTTCCTCTAAACTTGTTTTTTCCCCGAATGCAACAATATTTGAATTATTATCATTTCTTGTTATCATGGCTTCTTCTTCTGATGAGACTTTAGCACATCTAACACCTTTTACTTTATTGCAAGCTATACTTATTCCTATTCCTGATCCACATATAGCAATTCCATAATCAACTTCTCTATTATTAACTGCTTCTCCTAATTTAAAAGCATAATCTGGATAGTCTGTTGATTCTTGTGAATTAGTTCCATAATCATTTATTACTATATTTTCTTTTTTTAATTCTTCTTTTATTTTTTCTTTTAAATCATAACCACGGTGGTCACTAGCAATTCCTAATTTCATAATATCTCCTTTGTTTGATTATATCACAAAAAGAACAAAAGAATAATTTTTTATTCTTTATTTTCTTTTTATCAAAGCAATATTTTAATCCTTCAAGCATTATATTTATATCTATATTATTTAGTTATTAACACTTACTACATTCCCATTTCCTTATAATAAATAAAAAAAGCAGTTATTATTATTCTGCTTCTTTATTTGTAAATCCATATTTCTTATTAAATTTGTCAACTCTACCAGCACGAGATGCTCTATTTTGTTTTCCAGTATAGAATGGATGACAGTTAGAACATACTTCTACATTGATTTCTGATTTTGTTGATTTACAAGTAAATGTATTTCCACATGCACATGTTACAGTACAATCTTTTATTTCTGGATGTATTCCTTTTTTCATAATATCTCTCCTTCCGCCATGACAATTTTTTGTCATAGTAATTAAATCGCGTTATTAATATATCAAATTTAGTTCTATTTTTCAAGTGTTTTTTCTATTATTTCATTTGCAATCAATTGATAAGCCTCTTTATTGGGATAATGACTATTTGGATTATTGAAGAATTCTTTCATATTATTTAGTAATAAATAGGTATCAATATAGGAGATGTTTTTATTAGAACTTAGTGTATTATTTAGTTTTTTTATGCCTAAGTTAATATAATAATCATCTTTATTTGATTTATATAATCCAACTGCTATTATTTGTCTTTTATAATATTTTGTAATTTCTTTTATTAAATCATTATAATCATTATTTATTTCTTGTATTATTCTATTTAATTTATTCGTATTTATATTATCATCTATACTTAGTTTATATAATAAATCATTGTAGCCAATTTGTAATATTAAACTATGTGCTTCAGTAAGATCTCTTTTTATATATGGAGATGTTTTTATTTCTTTTAGTAATTCTTTAATGGATAATTCTTTATTTGAATAATTATTGTTTACTACTACATTATATTTATTTCTTTTTAAATAATCTTTATAGTAGTCAATATAACTATAGTCTTTAATTCCATAAGAATTGGTTCCTAAAGATATAGAGTCACCAATATTTAGAATATTATACTTTTTATTACTAGTCTCATTATAAATTATTAGTACTGACATACTTAAAAGAATTAAAATAAGTAGTTTTGTAGATCTATTCATTTTTCCTCCAAAAAAAAGAAATATATTTATTATATTATATTTCTTTTATTCTTATTTTAGCACCTACATTACTTAGTTTTTCTACTATTTGTTCATATCCTCTTAATATGTGTTCAGCATTTGTTATGTTAGTTTTTCCACTAGCTATTAGGGCTGCGGCTACCATAGCGGCTCCAGCTCTTAAGTCTGTTGCGACTACTTCACTTCCTTTTAAATCACTTGGTCCTATTACTGTTGCTGTTTGATTTTTAACTTCAATATCAGCACCTAGTTCTTTAAGATATGGTATGTGCATAAATCTATTTTCCCAAATTGTCTCAGTAACTTTTGATTTACCATCTGCTTGAGTTAATAATACTGTAAATGGTTGTTGGAGATCAGTTGGGAAGCCCGGATAAACAGCTGTTTTTATATTTGTTGATTTTAACTTATTTGTTCTTTCTAAGACTGTTATATAATCTGCTCCTATTTCTAGTTTAACTCCCATTTCTTCCAATTTAGAAACTAATGAATCAATATGTTCTGGTATTACATTATCTATTTTTAGTGTTGTTCCACATAAAGCTCCGATAATTATATAAGTTCCTGCTTCAATTCTATCAGGAATAACTTCATGGAAACATTTATGGAGATGGTCTACTCCCTTAATTTTAATAGTTGATGTACCAGCTCCGCTTATATTAGCACCCATATTGTTTAAGAATGTAGCAACATTTACTATTTCTGGTTCTTTTGCAGCATTATCAATTACTGTTGTTCCTTTTGCTCTAACAGCAGCTAACATTATATTGATAGTTGCTCCTACAGAAGCTATATCTAAGTAAATATTTGCTCCTTTTAATTCTTCAGCCTCTACGATATATTTATTCTTATCATTAGTAACTTTGGCACCTAAAGCTTCAAATCCTTTTAAGTGTAAGTCTATTGGTCTAGCACCTATAGAACATCCTCCTGGAAAATACATTTCTGCTCTTTTATATTTTCCTAGTAATGCACCCATAAAATAATAAGAAGCTCTTAATTTTTTAGAGTATGGTTCTGTAATACAGGTGTTTTGCATATCTTTTGGATTTATAACAAGACTTTCTGTTGAACGGTTAACATTTACGTTTAATAATTTTAGTATGTCACATAGAGCATCTGTATCAGTTATTTCTGGTACATTACAGATAGTTGCTTCTTCATCAGTTAAGATTGCAGCTGGTATCAAAGCTACTGTAGCATTTTTGGCACCACTGACTCTGATAGTACCACTTAGTTTGTTTCCTCCTTCAATTTCTATTACTTTCATTTATATTACCTCCCGAATAATATTATTTAGTTTTAAATAATTGTACTTTTTCTCTTATCTTGGCTTTCATAGCTTGTTCTCCACTACCTATTACTTTTCGTGGATCATATTGTTTTTCATTTTCATTTAAGAATCTTCTTACTGCCTCTGACCAAGCCACTTGTAATTCTGTGTTAACATTTATTTTTGAAGTACCACAAGCTATTGCTTTTTCTATTTTATCATCAGGTATTCCACTTCCGCCGTGTAATACTAATGGTATTGAAAGAGTTTCATTTATTATTTTCATTCTTTCAAAATCTAGGTTAGGTTCTCCTTTATAAAAACCATGAACACTACCTAGTGCAGGGGCAAGGGCATCTATTCCTGTATTGTTGGTTATTGCTAAACATTCATCTAAAGTAGCATTAGTTTCTTCTGAAGTTATATTGTCTTCAGTTCCACCTATGTGTCCTACTTCTGCTTCTACTGATACTCCTTTTTGATGAGCATATTCTACAACTTCTTTTGTTATTCTTATATTTTCATCTAATTCTTTTTTTGATGCATCTATCATTACAGAAGTAAATCCTGCATCTATTGCTTTTTTACATGTTTCAAAAGATTGTCCATGATCTACATGTAGACAAACTGGTATAGTTATTTTTAAGTCGTTTAATAATCCTTTTACCATATTGGCTATTGTTTCAAAGCCTCCCATGTATTTGGCTGCTCCTTCACTAACACCTAAAATAACTGGTACATTTAATTCTTGGCATTCTTCTAAAATATATTTTGTCCATTCTAAATTGTTTATATTAAAGTGTGGAACGGCATAGTGCTCTTTTTTTGCTTTTTGTAACATTTCATTAAAATTAACTAACATCGATTATCACCCAACTTAATCATAAATGAGAAACTATTCTTTGTCAATTAATTAGCTGTAAATACTTGTTATTTGTCGTAAATTAAGCACTTATGAGATATTTAATCGCAATCAATATTAAGATAATTGGACTAATCAGTTGAACTTTATTATTGGTTGAAGCACTAATTGTTTCTCCTAGATTACCTCCTAATTGTGTAATAGTTGCACTTACTATGGAAAAAATACTACTTGCTATAATAATATTTTCATTTTGTAGGGACAAAGCAATTCCTACTGAGAAACTATCTAGACTTACTGATAATGATATTAAAAATATGGTTATTATACTTAGACTACTTATTTTAATATTTTCTTTTATGTTTTTAAACATAATTATCGCTAAAAAGAAAAAGATACTTGCACTTATTATATTTGTATTGATAAATATATTTTTTTTAATTAGATTTGTTAATAAATATCCTAAATTAGGCATAATAAAATGAAATAATCCTATAGTTATAGAAAGAGTTTTTATAATTTTTTTATCGATACTTATATTTCCTAGGGATAAAGCTACTGAAAAAGCATCCATACTTAAACTTAATCCAATAAAAAAATATATAAGATAACTATTCATAGATTCACCTTATATATTTTATTCACTTGATTTATTAAAAATACTTATTTATTATTTCTTTAATATATGATTTGTAATTAGTTGTATTATCCTTTTCTACTAGACATAGTGGAGGAAATAATATACACCAAAAATTCTTTCCTTTAGCTCCTCCTAAAGTAATTACTAAAGATTCATAATCTCCTTCTTCGTATATGATATTATCATATGTTTTTTCTGGAAAATGGTTTTTTCCATAGTTTATGTGGAAAGTTTTATTTAAATTACTTTTCTTTATAGTTTTATCCACAATTTTTGTGTATAAACTAATATTGTCTTTTATAGATTTTCTTACATCTTCTATTGAATCATAATTAGTTGTCTCTTTTATTGTTGGGATAAGATTATTTACTATTTCTTTCTTTAATAATTGATCTTCTTTTGAATTACTATTTGCGACTACTCTAAATCTTATTGCTTCATTTGGTATTGTTATTTTTTCTTCTTTTATAGATACTAGTAGTGTTATTATTATAGTAGAAATTATTAGGATTTTTTTCATTTTAAAACCTCACTTTCATAATAATAGTGAGGTTGTTTTGTTATTTTTATTCTAAATTTTTAAAGATAAATACCATTCTATCTCTTTCAGATAGATCTTTTTTGACTATAACTTTTGTATTTGGTAGGTATTTACTAATAAGATTTAATATATCTTCTTTTTGATTTGAACCTATTTCAAAAGCTATTAAACATCTCTCTTTACAATGGTCTTCTATTCTTTCTAATATTTTTTTGTAACAATCTAGTCCATCTATTCCTGCATAAAGAGCAAGATGTGGTTCATTGTTTTTGACTATTGTTTGTATTTCTTCATTAGTTTTAATATATGGTGGATTACTTATAATAACGTCATATTGTTTTGTTATAGAAGAGAAGAAATCACTTTCTATGATGTTGGCTTTGGAATTTAATTTATCATGGTTTATTTTTGTTACTTCTAAAGCTCCTTTTGATATATCTACTAAATCTACTGAGTTAGTATTAACTTTTTTTTCTATAGTTAATCCTATTACTCCACTTCCACAACCTAGATCAATTAAATCTATAGGATGATTAAAGTATTTATTTATATAATTTATAGTATTTTCTACTAATTCTTCTGTTTCAAAACGAGGTATTAGTACTCTATCATCAATATTAAATGATAAGCCATAGAAGTTAACATTTCCTAATATATATTGAAGTGGTTTTCCATCTTTTAATTCTAGAATTTCTTTTTTATATATTTCTTCTTGTTCTTTTGTTACTTTTTCTTCTAGATGATTTAATAACTCAAGGGGATTTTTTCCGATAAGTTCTGCTAATAATATTTTAGCATGATCTTTATGAATATGTTGTTTTCCATATATAAGTAATTCTTCTATGGTCATACTTTTTCTCCTTTGTTATTCTTCGGTATCTCCTTGTAGTTTTCTTCTTTGATCTTCTTGAATTAGAGCGTTAATCACTTCATCTAAAGCTCCATCCATAATTCTATCTAAGTTATTTGTTGTGAAACCAATTCTATGATCGGTAACTCTATTTTGTGGATAGTTATACGTTCTAATTTTTTCAGCTCTATCCCCTGTTCCAATCTTACTTCTTCTTTCTGCTCCTTCTTTTTCTTGTTTTTCTTGTTCTTGTAGTTCATAAAGACGAGATTTTAATACTTTCATAGCTTGTTCTCTATTTTGAATTTGGCTTCTTTCATTTTGACATGTAACTACTAAACCTGTAGGTAAATGGGTTATTCTTACTGCTGAGTCTGTTGTATTAACTCCTTGTCCTCCATTACCACTTGAACGATAAATATCTACTCTTAAATCATTGGGATTGATTTCTATTTCTACATCATCATCTGCTTCTGGCATAACTAATACAGTTGCGGTAGATGTTTGTAATCTTCCATTAGATTCTGTTACGGGAACTCTTTGAACTCTATGAGAACCACTTTCATATTTTAATAAAGAGTAAGCTCCATTTCCTTTAATAATAAACTCTATTTGACTAAAGCCTCCAGCTGTTCCATCAACTGAATTATATACTTGATATGAAAAGCCTTGTTTTTCAGCATATCTTGTGTACATTCTAAATAAATCACCGGCAAAGATATTAGCTTCGTCTCCACCTGCAGCCCCTCTTATTTCCATGATTACATTCTTGGAATCATTAGGATCTTTAGGAATTAATAATACTTCTAATTCTTTATCTAATTGTTCTTTTTCTGCTTCTAATTCTTTTAATTCTTCTTTAGCCATTTCTCCTAAGTCAGGATCTTTTAGCATTTCTTTTGTATTAGTAATATCTTCAAGAACCTTTTTGTACTTTTTATAGCAAGTAACTTTATCTTCCAATTCACTTAATTCTTTGGAATATTGTCTTGTCTTTTTTATATCTGATAGTACTTCTTGATTTGTTAATAAATCTTGTAATTTATTATATTTTTCTAAAATTGTTTCTAATCTTTCTATCATTATTTCACCCTTTCAGTGCTAATTCAGTCTTATTATATCATATTATTAGGTAAAAAAAACTAGATTATTGTTCTAGTTCTAATTCATCTTCATCTATAACTACTAGGTCTTTTAAATCTTCATTAGTATCATCATATTCTTCATCTGTATCGTCAAATGAATCTTCTTCTATTTCATCTTCTTTTTCTTGTTGTTCTAAATCTTCGTCTTCCTCTTCATCTTCTTCATCATCTGATATTCTGATAACTTTATCTGATGTATGATTTGTTCTTAAATCCCATTTTCCATTATCTAATAAAATAAATCTTTTATCAGTTGATAATGCTGTATAAAAATCAGCAATTTTCTTTTCAAAAACACTTTCTGGTAAATCTAGTAGTTTTATTATTTTTTTAAATAAATCTGCTGTATTTAGTTTTCTTTTACTTTCTTCTAATATCATGAAAGCTATATCTTTATTAGATAATAACTCTAATTCCTCTTTTTTCATTGTTTTAAGACTCATAAACTGACCTCCTATGTAAAAACATTATATGTTTAAGACTCTTTTTTTGTGCTGATAATAAAATTACCAATAAATTTATAACATATATCTATTATATACGCAACACTTTTTTTACATTTTGTCAGGAACTGTTATTCCTAATATATTTAATAATGTATTATTTAGTGTGTAAACGATGTTTGTTAAATTTAACCATGAGTCCTTTAGTTC
The DNA here is from genome assembly GCA_017478105.1 of Bacilli bacterium. Taxonomy (GTDB): domain Bacteria; phylum Bacillota_I; class Bacilli_A; order RF39; family UBA660; genus UBA3789. The sequence continues at coordinate 15,188 of JAFVEF010000056.1, forward strand.
TTGATCTTCTTCTGTTAGTATTCTATTTTCTGAATAGAATTTATTATATAAAGAAGTTATTTTATATAAATATTCACAGATATCATTTAAAGATCTTGTGTCTATAGATTTATTTAAAACTAATGGTAAATTTAGTAAAACTAAAGCAATTTCTTTTTCTGTTGCTCCTTTAAGTTTTGTAATAGATGACTTTTGATAATTGGCTTTTTTTAATAAGGATTTCATTCTTATTGTTGAATATAATAAGTATGGTCCTGTTTTTCCTTCTAAGTCAGAGAATTTTTCTACTTCAAAAATGTAATCTGTTCCTCTAAATGGAAGTAAATCAGCATATTTTATTGTAGCTATTGCTACTTGTTTCGCAATAGTTTCTTTTTCTTCTTCTTTAATTGATTCATTTGTAATTTTTTTATATGTTTCTTGATAAACGATATTTATAAGTTCTTTTAAAGATAATACTCCACCATCTCTTGTTTTAAATGGTTTTCCATCTTTTCCATTCATTGTTCCAAAACCAATATGTTCTAACTTCATATTATCAGATATTCCACCTTTTTTCGCTGCACGGAATACTTGATCAAAGTGAAGTGTTTGTCTTCCATCTACTACATACCATACTTCTTCTGGTTTTGTTGTTTTACTTCTTTCTAGAATAGTTGCTAAATCAGTAGTTTCATAAGATGCCGTGTTGTTTGACTTTATAAATAATAATGGTGGCATTGGAGCTTTATCATCACTATCTGCTAACTCTATTATTTTGGCCCCTTCACTATCTTTTAATAAACCTTTTTCTTCATAAATTGATTTAAGCTCTTCGAAATATTCCATTTCATCACTTTCGCCATTCCATATTTCGAATTGAACATTTAATAAATTATAAGTATTACTAATATCTTCTTTAGATATATCTACTATTTTTTTCCATAGGTCATAATATCCTCTTTCACCATTTTGAATTTTAGCTGTAATTTGTCTTCCTCTTTCTAAGTATTCAGGATCATCTTTAGCTTTCTGTGAGGCAGTTGGATATATTGTTTCAAGATCATGATTGGAAATAGGTAATTCTATATCTTCATAATTACCAGTATAATTTTCATCAAAATAAGGAAGATTAGGATACATTTTTTCTATTTCAGTTATGACAAATCCTAATGGTCTTCCATAATCTCCTAGATGAGCATCACCTATTGCTTCATAACCTAAAGCATTGGCTAATCTTTTCAAGGCTTCTCCAATATTTGCACTTCTTAGATGTCCTACGTGTAGTGCTTTAGCAACATTGGCTCCTCCATAATCAATTAGAATCTTCTTTTTCTCTAGCTTATAAATGTTATTGAAAACACTTTCATTCATTTTATTTAGGATACTATATATATATTCATTACTTAAACTAAAATTAATAAAGCCAGGCCCTGCGATATTTATATCAATAAAGCTTTCATCTTTTTCTAATTCTTTTATTATATTATCTGCTATTTCTCTTGGGGACTTATGATATTTTTTGGCTAATTGCATGGCGTCATTTAATTGATATTCTCCTAAATCTCTTCTATTTGAAGGTTCTAAATTAATACTTTCTTCTTCATATCCAGATTTTTTTATTATTTCTTTTAATTTTTCTTTTAATTCGCTATAAATGCTCATTATATCTCCTCGATTCTATATATATAATTATCTTTATCAATTGTATATTCTATTTCAATTATTCTATCTTTTTTTAGAATCCTTTTAGTTTTAATAGTTAAAACCAACTTTTTTTCTAATTCTTTTATAAAGTAGTATGCCTCGGTTTCTTTTTTTTCTATAAAATTTATTTCAAGTATCATTTGTTCATTCTCTCTTTTTAGATAATTATCTAAGTAGTTAAAAATAACTTTTGTATTATCTTTTTCATGATATTTGTATTCTTCTTTAGTTTTTATAGAAAGTGTTTTTGTTGTTTGGCACTGGTTATTAGTTTTTATAGTCGCAATTATATTTGTTTTTGCCATAGGCTCACCCACTTCAAATTGATGTTATGATTATATCACAATATAGGTTATTTTTATACATATTTTTTATTTTATTAAGAATACTAATAGTAGTTGGAGGCTTATTATGAAATTATTTAGGATTCTTTATAAAACTTTTAAAGTTGTATTAGTTATGTTTATTATTTTAATAGCTAGTGTTTTTATTTATGTTAAAAGTTCTCCTAAACCCATTATTAATAGTGCTAATAACATTACATTGTATGATAAAGATAATAATGTTTTTTTCAAAGGAAATCAATCTAGTGAGTGGGTAAATCTTAATGATATTAGTGATAATGTAATTAAAGCTACTATTAGTGCTGAAGATAAGAATTTTTATAAGCATTTTGGGTTTGATATAATAAGAATAATAAAGGCTGCATTTACTAATGTAGTTAATGGAAGTACTAAGCAAGGGGCTTCTACTATTACACAACAGTATGCGAAAAATTTATTTTTAGATTTTAATAAAACTTGGAAAAGAAAATGGGAAGAGGCTTTATATACAGTTAAAATTGAAGCTAACTATAGTAAAAAACAGATATTAGAGGGTTATTTAAATACAATTAATTATGGGCATGGAAAATTAGGAATAGAGAATGCTAGTAAGTATTATTTTGGTAAAAGTTCAAAAGAGTTGTCATTAGCAGAAGCTACAATTTTAACCGCAATACCCAAAGCTCCTAGTGTTTATTCACCTCTTACTAATTTTGAAGCATGTAAGAAAAGACAATTGCTAATATTAGATTTGATGGTAAAGAATAATATGATTTCTGAAGAGGAAAAGAATACTGCTTATAATACAGAAGTAAAACTAATTGGAAAAGAAGAAAATGAAACTATTTCTAATATTTACTATTATCAGGATGCTATTATGAATGAATTAAAAAAAATTGAGGTTATTCCTAAAAATTATAGTTCTTTAAATGGTTTAAAGATATATACTTCTTTTGATTATAATGCTCAAAAGATTTTAGAAGATAATATTAAGAATGCTTTTTCTGATAATTCTACTTTGGAAACATCGAGTGTAATAATGAATCCTAATAATGGGGAAATATTAGCTTTAGTTGGAGGAAGAGATTATAATAAATCTTCTTATAATAGAGCAATTTCTTCTAAAAGACAGGTTGGTTCTACTATGAAACCTTATTTATATTATGCTGCATTAGAAAATGGATTTACGGCTAGTTCGGCTTTTACTAGTGAAAAAACTACTTTTACTGTTGATAATGATAAGGAATATTCTCCTATTAATTATAATGAAAAGTATGGTAATAAACCTATTTCTATGGCAACTGCTATAGCTTATAGTGATAATATTTATGCAGTTAAAACACATATGTTTTTGGGATTTGATGCATTAATAAATATTGCTAAAAGAGTTGGAATTCCTGAGAATCTTCAAAGTGTTGCCTCTCTTCCTCTTGGTACTAATGAAATAAATATTCTTCATATGGCTGCAGGATATTCTGCTTTTGCTAATTTAGGGTATAAAGTTGAACCACATTGTATATTAAAAGTAGTTGATGGAAATGGAAATACTTTATATAAAACTAAAGAGGATAGAGAATTAGTATTAAATCCTAGTCTAGTATATATATTAAATAATATTTTAACCGCTACTTATGATCCTTTATATGTTGATTATAATTATCCAACGGCTATTAGTTTAGCTGGAAAACTAAGGCATAAATACAGTTTAAAAAGCGGTACTACTAGTAGTGATAACTGGAATATTGGCTATAATAGTAAGTATTTATGTGCCGTTTGGGTTGGTCAGGATGATAATGAAAAACTAACTACTAAAGATTATAAATATGCACAAAACATTTGGTATAAAACCATGGAAAAGTTAGAAGAAAACTCTCCTGAAGATGCTGATTGGTATAAAAAGCCAAATAATGTAGTTGGGGTATTAGTTGAACCAATATCCGGTAAACCTAGTCAGGATGTAAATAAAAATACAAAACTTATATATTTTTTAAAAGGAACTGAACCAAAAGAGACAGATCCTACCTTTGATGAAATTGCAGCTAATTAACTCATTTTATTGTATTCATTTTTTGTTTTTGTTATAATTATTCTAGTATAGGAAGTGGTAATATGATAGAAATTATTTTAGGAGTTATAGTTGTTATTTCTTTTTGTTTAATAATATTTGTTATTCAAAATAATCTATTTCAATTAGCTATTATTAAGATTGATAAAGCTGAAGAGGATATTTCAATGTATTTGGATAAAAAGAAAGAATTATTGAATAGATCTAGACCTATTATTAAAAAGGAATTAAAAAAAGATGATTTTTTAGTAGAATTAGAGGCTGATACTTCAACATTTAATAATTTTGATTTACATAATTTATTAAAGGATTCTTATAATAAGTTATTTAGAATAATTGATGAAAATGAGAAATTAATGAAAAGTGATAGTCTAATGAAATTACTTGATGATTTAAATTCTACTGAGGAAAATATTGTAGGAGCTATTAAATTTTATAATGATACTGTTGTAGAGTTTAATAAATTAGTTGTTTCATTTCCTTCAAATATAGTAGCTTTATTTAGACATTATAAGAAAAAAGATTTCTATAATAATGAAAAAAGAGAAATATTTGAAATTTTAAACAGGGAGTAAATATATGAATATTATTGATGTTATTAAAGAAAAAGCAAAGAGTAAATCTACAAAGATAGTTTTACCTGAAAGTATGGATTCTAGAGTATTAGAGGCTGCTTTGATAGCTTCTAAAGAAAAAATATGTGAAGTAATTGTTCTAGGTGATAAGAATGATATTCCTGAGAATCTGAAAAATGATTATTCTAATATTACTTTTATTAATCCATTAAATAGTGAATTTACAAATTCTTTTATTGATAAGTTATATGAATTAAGAAAAGATAAAGGTTTAACTTATGATGAGGCTAAAAGACTAATATTAGAAGATTATATGTATTATGCTTGTATGCTTGTAAAGGAAGGCTATGCTGATGGTATTGTATCTGGAGCTTGTCATTCTTCTTCTAATACTTTGAGACCAGCTTTGCAGATTATAAAGGCTGCGCCTGATTCTTCATTAGTATCTTCTTTTTTCTTAGTTAGTGTGCCTAATTGCAAATATGGGTATGATGGCAATTTTATCTTTGCAGACTGTGGTTTAGTTCAAAATCCAAATAGTGAAGAATTAGCAAACATTGCCTATAGTAGTGCTAAAAGCTTTGAATTACTATTAAACGATACTCCTTATGTTGCGTTACTTTCTCATTCAACTAAGGGAAGTGCTAAACATGATGATGTTTCTAAAGTATGTGAAGCCGTTGAAATAGCTAAAGATAAATTTTCTAATTATAAAATTGATGGGGAATTTCAATTAGATGCTGCTATTGATCCTGAAGTTGCAAAAATAAAAGGTGCTTTTGGTGATGTTGCAGGTAGGGCTAATGTCTTAGTATTTCCTGATTTAGATGCTGGTAACATTGGTTATAAACTTGTTCAAAGACTTGGTAATGCTTCAGCATATGGCCCAATTACTCAAGGAATTGCTTCACCAGTTAATGATTTAAGTAGAGGTTGTAGTGTAGAAGATATAGTTGGGGCTATTGCTATTACAGCTGTTCAAGCTCAAAATAAAAAAATCCACAGATAATGTGGATTTTTTATTATTCTATTTTCCAATCAATTTCTTTAATATTATTTTTCTTTAAAAATTCATTAGTTTTAGAAAATGGTTTGCTTCCAAAAAAACCATTATAGGCAGAAAATGGAGATGGATGAGCTGATTCAATAATTAAATGCTTTTTATTAGTTATTAGGGCTTTTTTATTTTTAGCATATTGTCCCCATAAGATAAATACTACTGGTTGTTCTTTGTTGTTTATTATTCTAATAACATTATCTGTGAATGTTTCCCAACCTTTATCTTTATGCGAAGTTGGTTTATGTTCTTCAACAGTTAATACAGCATTTAAAAGTAATACTCCCTCTTTAGCCCATGGTTTAAGTGAATTATGTTTTGGAAATTGTATTCCCAAATCACTTTCTAGTTCCTTAAAAATGTTTTTTAATGAAGGTGGTTTTAATACTTCATTACTTACTGAAAATGATAAACCTTCAGCTTGATTGGGTCCATGATATGGATCTTGCCCAATGATAACAACTTTGACATTATCATAATCAGTATATCTGAAAGCATTAAATACTTCGTTTTGTTTAGGATAAATAGTTTTTGTTTTATACTCTTTTTTTATAAAATCTATTAAATTTGTAAAATAATCTTTTTTAAATTCTTCTTTTAATAAATCATCCCATTTATTTCCTATCATTATCTCACCTACTTGTGATATGATTCATTATTTATTATTTTATATGAACGATATATTTGTTCTAGGAGAATTACTCTAAATAATTGATGAGGAAATGTCATTTTAGAAAAAGATATTGCGAGATTAGATCTTTCTTTTACTTTATTGGATAGACCAAAACTTCCTCCAATTATAAATGTAATATTACTATGTTCGATTTGGATTGAATCTATTTTTTTTGAAAATTCTTCTGAATTATATTCTTTTCCATCTATTTCAAGAGTAATAACATAATCTTTTTCTTGAATATAGTGTAGTATTTTTTCTCCTTCAATATTTAGAGCTTTTTCTTTTTCGACTATTCCTTCATCTTTTATTTCCATAATCTCTAATTTTGTATATTTTGAAATTCTTTTTTTATACTCTTCTATTGCATCTTGTAAGTATTTTTCTTTAATATGTCCTACTGTAATAATTTTAATCATTTATAAACCTCTTTTATATTTCTATTAATTCACTTTCTTCATATTGCTTCGCAATAGTTATTTTAATAGATTCATCTAATTGGACATTTTTCATTGCTTCTAAAGCTTTTTCTTCAGTATTATTTACTTCACTAAGATGGGCTAGAATAATATTTTTTGTATTTGATCCAATTATTTTTTTTAAATAATGGGCTGTAGTATTATTAGATAGATGACCCTTATCACTGATAACTCTTTCTTTTAAAAATCTAGGATAAGGACCATCCATTAACATTATTTCATCATGATTACTTTCTATTACATAACAATCTTTTCCAACCATTTTGTTTAAGTATTTTCTATTTATATAACCTGTATCTGTTACATATACTATACTTTTATTATCATGATTTATAATATATCCAACTGATGATGGAGCATCATGAGATGTATGAATTAGTTCTATTTCTACATCATTTATGTTGAAATTATCTTCTATGAATTCACATTTTTGATATGGTACTTGTTCTTTTAAGCTGTCATACATTCCTTTTGGTATATAGACTTTTAATGTTGTGTGATTTAGAACTGAAGATAAACCTTTTATATGGTCATTATGACAGTGAGTAATTAGTATTCCATCAAAATCTTCAAATGATAAATCTTCTTTTTCTAAACTTTTCTTTAGTGACAAGTATGAAATCCCTAAGTCAATAATGATATTTGTATCATTACATAGGAGAATAGAACAATTTCCTTTTGAACCGCTAGCTAATGTCTTGATTTTCATTAGTATAAACTCATGGCATTAATTGCCCTACTTCCACCTGTATATGGTGGACCTCCTACCCATATTGCATAGTGAAGGTGAACTCCAGTTGCGGCTCCAGTTTGTCCCATTCCACCTATTACTTGTCCTTTATCAACATAATCTCCAACATTTACATATCTACAGCCTACACAAAGATGAGCATACATTGAATAATATCCATTATGGTGATCTATAACTATATATTGCCCATTATCAGATTTTGATGATGAGATAATAACTGTTCCAGCTTGAGCGGCAAATATATTTGAACCATATCCACATCCAGCGATGTCAGTTCCATCATGTAGTACTCCCCAACGCCATCCAAATGGACTTGAAACAGTTGAACATGATGCTGGCCAGCCCCATTGTCCTCTTGTCGCAACAACGTTACCGTAGCCTCCACCATAATAAGCCGATTGTTTTCCACCTTTTACAATAATTTCGTTTATTGGTTCTTTTATAGTTTCTGTTAAAGTAGAAACCATGTTTACTGTTTCACCGTTTATTTTTTGAATTTTTTGAGTAACTCTATTTTCTCCTTTTACACCAGCTTGAATAACTTCTGAATATCCAACTAGTTTGTCATTATCGTATCTTGTTTCTGTTGTGTAATTTTTTTCTTCTCTAACTACAACGTGATCTTCTTCTACTAAACTAAATTGTGGTTTTAAAATACCTAATGTTACTACTTGTCCTGGGGCTAGTAGACTGTTTGCATCTTTTAAATTAGGGTTAGCAATTAAGAATTCTTCTATTGATATTTTATTATTGAAGGCAACATCACTTATTGTATCTCCATCTTGAATTGTATATGTTGCTTGATCTTTTGTTGTTCCGAAAAGTAAATATTTACTTAAATCTTCTTCTGTTTGATATATTGTTTTATTAACTGGTATTTTATCTTTTTTTATAGTTATTTTATTCTTTATGTATAAATTCTCTATTATTTTTCCAGTATCTTCAATTTGTTTTTGGGTGTTATTCGCAAAATTATTATAATCTTCTGGAGATACAAATGATTTTACTGTTTTTTCAATTGATTTTGTAAATATATCTTTATTAAGAGTATAAATTGTATTTGTTGGACCAGATACTGTTTTATTATTTTGATCTTTAGTATCTAATCCTTTAATTTTAATTGTATATCCATTAATAGTGAATGGTGAAATATCTTTTATTTGTTCATATATTTCTTTATTTGTTTTAACATTATTTTCAAAGGTTGTTTCTTTAACTATATCTAATTCTGTAGGAATATATACTTTATTTACATTATATTTTTGTTTTATTTCTTCTTGCTTTTTATCTATATATTTTTCAAAACTAGCTTTAGATTCTATTAATCCAAGTGATTCTCCTTTTAAATAAACTCTATAATAATCTCTTGGTTTTGTTGAAATTTTAGTAAATCCTGTTGTGAATAAAACAATCAGTAATACTAATATAATTTTTTTATTCATTGTTCCCCTCCATTTCTTTTTCTTTATCTTTTCTTAAATTTACAAATGTTGATGTATTCTTTTTGAATAATAATTCTATTTTAGCTGTAGGTCCACTACGATGTTTTGCGATATTGATTTCTATAATACTGTTATTATCTTCTGATCTTGCTTCTTTATTATAATAATCGTCTCTATATAAGAACATAACAATATCAGCATCTTGTTCAATTGAACCTGATTCTCTTAAATCGCTCATCATAGGACGCTTATCTTCTCTTGATTCAACACTTCTAGATAACTGAGATAGGGCAATTACTGGTACTCCTAACTCCATTGCGAGTGTTTTTAAACTTCTAGATATGTCAGATACTTCTTGTTGTCGATTGGCTCCATAGTTCTTTCCTCCAGAAATAAGTTGTAAGTAGTCAATAACTATAAGACTTAACCCCTGTTCACTACTTGCTAGTCTTCGACACTTTGCTCTTATCTCACCTATGGTGATTCCTGGTGTATCATCTATTACAAGATTAGTTTTTCCTAATCTAGCTGATGCTTCATTAATTCTTTTCCAATCTTGATTTAACAAATTACCAGTTCTTAATTTAAACCCATCAATTTGCCCTAGTGATGAAAGAATTCTGCTTGCTAATTGTTCTGCACTCATTTCCATGTTGAATATTGCTACTGACTTTTCTTCATTCATTGCTACATGAGTAGCTAGATTTAGGGCAAAGGCTGTTTTTCCTACAGCAGGTCGTGCGGCTATTATTATAAACTCATTTGGATGAAGACCAGTTGTAATTCTATCAAAGTCATACCATCCTGTTGCTAGACCGGTTATTTCTCCCTTGCTTTCAGATAATTTTTCTAAATCTGATTGAGTTTTTGCTAAAATGTCTTTAATATTTCTAAACTCATTTGTTTTTCTATGTTTTACAATATTTAATATTTTTCTTTCAGAATTGTCTAATATTTCATTTACTGTTTCATCTGTTCTATATCCATCTGAGGCAATTTCAGTAGCTGTTTCTATTAAATTTCTTAAGATAGCAGATTCTTCTACTGTTTGAATATAATAATCAATATTACTAGCTGTTGGAACATAATTAAGTATTTCAGTTAAATACTCTACTCCACCTACTTCATTTAATTCATTTCTTTTCTTTAAGTAGCTTGTTACAGTTGTAATATCAACTGGTGTTTTTTCATCTTGTAATGCAATTAAAGCAGAAAAAATTTTACCATTTTTTTCGTTATAAAATGATTCGGGACTAAGGCTTTCTACAGCTTTTTGAAGAGCATATTTAGATAAGAAACATGCTCCTAAGACTGATTCTTCGGCCTCTATATTATTTGGTAAAACCTTTGCAGGCATAAAATCACCTCTATTTTATTACATGTATTTTTATTTGAACTTCAACTGTTGGATGTAATTGTATCATGACATTGTGAAATCCAAGTGAAGCTATAGGATTTTCTTGTTTAATCATATTTTTTTCAATCTTATACCCTTTTTTCTCTAATTCTTCTTTTATTTGTTTTATACTTATACTTCCAAATACTCTATCATTTTTGCCTGTCTTTACTTTAAACTCTAAAGTTTCTTTTGATAGTTTATTTTTAATTTCATTTGCTTTTTTTATGTTTGCCTCTTCTTCTTTTTGTTTTTTAGCTTGATCTTGTTGTAGTTTTAATAAATTATCTTTTGTTTTTTTTACAGCATAACCATTTTTTATTAAAAAGTTTTCAGCATAACCATCCTTTACATTTTTTATTTGCCCCTTTTTACCTTGATTTTTTAAATCTTTGATAAAAATTACTTCCATTTTATTCGCCTTCTTTTTTTATTTCTTCTTTTAGTAGAGTTTCTACTTTATTAATAGTTGTTTTTTCAAATTTTGCGGCACCATTGTAGGTATCTCCGCCACCACCTAGTTTTTCTAGGATTTTTATTATATCATAATTTCCTAAACTTCTTGCACTTAATCCTATTATATCTTTTCCTGTTTTTCCTATTACAAATGATGCTTCAATATTATTAAAGAATAATAATGTGTCTGCCATTTTCGCAAGATCTTCTCTTCTATATATAGCATTAGGAGAAGCTTTAGTAAATGCTATTTTTCCATTTATTGTTTCTATTTGTGATAATAGTTTTTGTCTTTCTGTATATTCTTTTAAATCTTGTTTTAATAAATACTGAACTTTTTTAGCACTTGCTCCTAAAGATGTTAGGTAATAGGCAGCATAGAAAGTTTCTTTTTGTGTATTTAAAGTAAAATTATTTGTATCTAAGACTATTCCTGATAATAGTATTGTTGAATAGTAAGGATCAATATCTATATCATAAAAATCTATTATACTTGTAATCATTTCACAGGTACTAGATACTTTTGTATCTATTATTTCATAAGCATCTTTAATACTATTTTTACCTTTGTCATGGTGGTCAATGATTACTTTATTTGATACTTGTTTTAATACTTTTTCACTTTGAACAAGATTTTTTTTGTTTGTATCTAATACTATAAGTAGATTCTTTTCATCTTTTGGTTCTATATATTGTTCTAAATCTTCACTTTTTATAATATTAAGGCAACCATCTAATTCTTTTAGTACTTTACTTACACCAGCCTCATGTGTTTGATCGTCTACTATTATAAACCATTTTTTATTTTTTTTATTTAATATAATAGACATTCCAATACAGCTTCCAAGGGCATCTAAATCTAGATCTTTATGACCCATTAAGAATATAGTTTTTGCTTTTTTTATTTTCTTATTTAATCTCTTTCTTTCTTTTAGAATTGTGCTCATTTAATCACCTCTAAATTCCCATTATTATTATATAATAAATATATATTTTTGTCGATATAACAAAAAAAATGTAGTTTCCTACATTTTTATCTTGAATAAGGCATTAATGCTATAGCACGTGCTCTTTTTACTTGAACTGAAATATATCTTTGATGTTTAGCACAGTTTCCAGTTACACGTCTTGGAACTATTTTTCCTTTTTCATTTGTATATCTTTTTAATGTTTCTGGATCTTTATAATCAACTGTTTTTCCAGTACACATCATACATACTTTTTTCTTTCTTCTATTGAATTCTGCCATAATTATCCTCCTTTTTTAGAATGGTAATTCATCATCACTAATTTCAATGCTGGCACCAAAATCAGCAAATGGATTACTATCTACGTCTGTTCCTTTTGTTTGAGTTTCATCTTTAAAATCATATGGTGTTGGTTCTGCATTGTTTGATGAATGATTATTTGAATTATTCATATTATTTGAGGAATTTCTTGATCCTAAAAATTCAACATTATCAGCAACTACTTCAGTTACATATCTTTTTTGACCATTATTGTCATCATAAGATCTTGTTTGGATTCTTCCATCAATAGCTACTTGGCTTCCTTGTGTAAGAAAGTTTTTTACATTTTCAGCTTGTTTTCTCCAAACAACTATATTTATAAAATCAGCTTCTCTTTCTCCTTGTTGATTAGTAAAATTTCTATTTACTGCTAAAGAAAAAGTTGCAACTGGTGTATTACTTCCTGTATATCTTAATTCAGGATCTCTTGTTAATCTTCCTATCAAAAAAACTTTATTCATAAAATACCTCGTTTTCTTATTCTTCTACTTTTACAATTAAATGACGTAGTAAATTTTCATTGATTCTAGCAACACGATTAAATTCTTGTTCAGCTTCTTTTGATGCTTCTACTACAAATAGGTAGTAATATCCAGTGTTATGTTTATTTATTTCATAAGCTAATTCTCTTTGTCCCATTGCTTTTTCTTCTACTATTTTTGCTTTTTTACTTGTTAAAACCTTTTTCATTTCTTCAGCAACTTTTTTAATATCTGCTTCTTCTAAATCTGGTCTAACAATAAACATAATTTCATATTTGTTCATTCTTGACACCTCCTTATGGACATTTGGCTATCTCTGATAGCAAGGAGTATTCGAAATACTCGAAGGTATTATAACAAATGTTTTTGTTTTTGTCTATAATATATTAAGAAAAAAGTGAAGTTTGTCAAGACATCGTGACCCCATAATATAAATTTATTAATTTTCTATGAATATAGAAATTATTTGTTTGATAACAATTAAGGACAAGTTTGCCTTAATTGTTTTAATATTGTAATTTCGTTAAAATAGTCAATGA
>JAFVEF010000057.1 GCA_017478105.1 Bacilli bacterium
CATAATATCCTCTGCTTCTTTAATATATTCTAAATTTTCTGATTCACATATAGCTATGTGCAAATCAATTATCTCAGGATAATCTTTATAACAACTAAAATTTCTTGCCATTATATCATCTCCTTAATATAAATTTATTTTCTAATATCCAACAATTCTGTGTATATTTTCATAAGTATATCTACCAATCTTTTCATCTAAGTCTATTATAGTAATTCTGTATTTCATCTTAGTGAATATTTTGTAATTTTCTAATGGATAATCATTATGTCGTTCTTTTACTCCATAAAACTTAACTGTTATTTTTCTCTTTATGTCGCTAATATGAACTCTTTTATAACTAGCAAGTATATCTATAACATCATACCATAAACCTAAACCATCACCAAACCCAAATGGAGGTTCTAATGAAATAGTACAATCAAATGGTTTACAAGGATTTATTTTACCAGTTTTTATTTTAGATTTACTAAACTTAATTTTCATCCATTGAACTATTCTCTCTATCTCTTTTGCTTTTCTTTCTTCATCAGTAGTTAATGATTCAAGTACAGCTTCTTCCATAGGAGTAAGATTTCCCATATTCATTCTCCTTTTTATATATAAATCTTAATAATCTTTAATATCTATAAAGATATATTTAGTTTTATAAACTTCGTATTTACCGAAAAAATATCTACTGCAATTATATAATTCATCCTCTTCAGTTTTAATATCTTTAGATTTATTTGATGGTATAGCTACTAATAGTCCAGCAGTTTTATCAAATGGTATATAAATATAAGGAATTAATTTTATTCTATCTACTCCCATATTTTTCTTAATATAATCATTTAAATCGTATAAAGCATCAAAGCTATTATAAAAATTATTTATATAATCTTTATTAACTACTTCTACATCATAAACTTCATAAATGTCGTCTATAGACTTCATATGTAGTCATCTCCTTTCGCATATATAATATCTAAACAAAACATAATTTACCCCTAGTCCATATGGACTAGGGGGTAGTTTTAATAATAAAAGGTGATTCTTTTACATCGGATACCACCATCTCCGAAAACTCCAATTATTAGATACGGCTTTAGAGAGTACCATATCAATTAGGCAGTACCTAACGAAACAAATCGCTCGCTGGGCACGACTGTATAAATAGAGATTTCTCTATTCTAGACGGCAATGCGGCATAGACGACTAGCTAGTCTTTGTTCGTCACTATAATATTATATAATTGAAATATAGAACTATATCAATCGTGATACAGTACAATCTCATTAGACTCCATAGTCTTCTTAACATCAATCACTCTCTGATTAGTAGATCCTTTTAAGAATAAACTAATATCTCTCTGAGCCAATACAAAAGGACCATCAATCAATACATCTACATATTTCATTATATCTTCAACTAATGGTTCTTTAATGATATGCTCATATACATATCCAGTCCATAGATAAACTTTAATTGTAGGATAGACTTCTTTAGCTTTCTTTACAATAGAAAGAACTAATTCTCTATTAATATCTAATAGAGGTTCTCCTCCTAATATAGAAAGATTTCTTTGAATTCCATTTTTTGATATGAGTCTGATAATCTGATCTAAATAATCTTCAGGTAATTTTTTA
>JAFVEF010000058.1 GCA_017478105.1 Bacilli bacterium
AGAGTTTATTGATGAAATAGTTTATGATAATAATAACTTACGACCAAGTTACGCGCTACAATATAAAAACCCAGTTGAGTATAGAACTCAACTAGGCTTTAATTAATCTTTTTTAGTGTCTACTTATCGTTGACAACTTCAATATTTTAAAATTCCTCTTTTATTTGTTTATATATACTGTTATTATATGTGTTTTCTTATCGTTTTTCAAATCTACTGAATTAGATATTTGTTTTT
The DNA here is from genome assembly GCA_017478105.1 of Bacilli bacterium. Lineage (GTDB taxonomy): Bacteria > Bacillota_I > Bacilli_A > RF39 > UBA660 > UBA3789. The sequence continues at coordinate 238 of JAFVEF010000058.1, forward strand.
TTCCATCTAAAAGTACTTGTTGTTTAGTAGATTTTATTACTTCGATGTTATAGTCAGTATCTTCATAATGATAAACTGCTTTGTATCCGTCCCATGCTATTGGAATTTTCGGATTTATTTTAAGCTTATTACCTTGTTTTTCGAAACCTAAGATATATTGAATACCAACTTTATAGAACCAACCAGAAGAACCTGTGTACCAAGTCCAACCACCGCGACCTGGGAATGATTCAGAAGAATAAATATCTGCTGCAATTACATAAGGTTCTATTCTGTATTTTTGAATATCTGCTTCTATTCTTGTCCTGTTAATTGGGTTTATCATTTGATAATATCTATAGGCACGATCGTGATATCCAGTTTTAATCAAAGACATTAAATACCATGCAACTGAATGAGTATATTGTCCACCATTTTCTCTTATTCCTCTTGGATAATTCATAATATATCCCGGATTATTTAATGACTTATGGAAGGCAGGGGTCAATAATTTGATGTTTTTGTTTTTAGAATCTACAAGTTGTTCTTCTACTGATGTAATTATTGATTGAATTCTATCCTTTGGCGCTACCCCACTAATGATTGCAAAACTTTGTGATATTAAATCTATTTTACATTCACTATTTTCACTACTTCCTAGTTTATCGCCATTATCAAAGAATGCTCTTAAATAATACTTTCCATCCCAAGCTTTTTTATTTAAGTTTTCTTTTAATTTTTCGTTGAAAGATAAATATTTATCTAGATCGATTTTTTTATCGAATTTCTTCAATATTTTTGTAAATAAATCTATAGTATTATATAGGAAAAATCCTAGCCATACACTCTCACCTTTTCCTTTAATACCGACTTTATTCATTCCATCGTTCCAATCTCCACCACCCATTAGTGGAAGCTTATTCTTTCCTAATTTTGACATTGATAATTCAAGTGATTTTAAGCAGTGATTTAATAAAGTATCACTGTTTTCTGAATAACTAAAAGTCATTCCTTTTTCATGGTCATAGTCACTTAATTTCTCACCAATTACATATGGTACTTTTTCTTTTAAAATATCATAATCTTGTGTTGTTTCAATGTAATTAGCAGTTGCATATACTAGCCACAAATAATCATCTTTATATCTACTTCTTAAACCAAAATGATTCTTTTCATGCCACCAATGAAGAACATCTCCTTCTTCAAATTGATGTGCTGCATTAATTAGTATTTGTCTTCTAGTATAATCTGGTTTAACTAAAACAATATTCATGGAATCTTGTAGCTGATCACGATAACCAAACGCACCACTTACTTGATAGAATCCTGCTTTTGCCATAATTCTAGAAGAGATAGTTTGATATAAATACCAACCATTAATCATATAATCAAAACTACTATCCGGTGTTTTTACTTGAATAGTTCCTAATAATTTATTCCAATGTTCCTTTATTAGTTTTAACTCTTTTTTACAATTAGAAACTTCTGAATACTTTTTAATAAGGGCTAGATTTTCTTTGTCACTTTGACTGCAACCTAAGATAAAACAAATTGTTTTTTCTTCGCCTTTTGCTAATGATACATCTACAGATATGTTTTTAACAAGCATTTTATTAATTTCTGCTTCTTTAATTTTTTCAGATGAAGACATGAACACATTTACATCAGAATAGTTGATACTGTAAACATTTCTCATTTTTAAATAATTATCATCACCCATAAATTCAGTTAATATGTGTCTTGTTGTTTTTTCCTCAAAGTTTCCAAATGTTGGATTTATCCAGAACTCTACATTAACATCTTGTTTAGCATTCTTTTTATTAGTAATATTCATTAAATATATTTTACAATTATCATATTCAGATACAAACTCAGTTACTTCATGTTTTAATGATTCTGTTTCACTTTCAAGTATTGAGTAACCAAAACCATGAGTACATTTTTCAGGATCAAACATTTTTCCATTGAATTTAAATCCTTCACTCTTATCATTAATAACTGTTTCATTTGTCCATGATGAAATTTTAAACTCACCTGAGTTATATGCATATGTATATCCACAGCCGTTATTTGTAATTATTGTTCCAAAGTTTGGATTTGAAATAACATTAGCCCATGGAGCAGGAGTATTTTTGTTGTAAATTACATATTCCCTACCATTATTTTTAAATCCACCATAGCTATTATCGAATACTAATCTATCCTTATTTGGAATTTCAATATTTTTTTCGTATTCATTTTTAGGATAATCACTAACAGTGTTTTTCATTTGAAGTTTTTCCACAGCTTCTTTAAGACTAATGTGATTTTCAACAACAAATCTTAATCTTGGTACAACATTTAATAGAGTTCTATCTTCATTTGTAATGTTCTCACTATTTATTAATGTAATGCTTCCCGGAGTATGATAAAAACTATTTAAGGCATACATTCTATATATTTCATCATCTATTTCTTTTTTAATAATCTTGGCATATTGATTATTCTCATTATTAATAATAATTATATCTACAAATATTGATTTATTCTTATAGTATTCAAAGGCTTTTAATATTTCATGAACAAAGCTCATATCACTAATATCACTTATTTCAACAGTGATTATTGGTCTATCTCCACTAACACCAAATTTCCATAAACCAGTTTGTCCAAGAGCATTTTTTCTTAAAAAGTCCATTCTCTCTTCTGTTACTGACAATTTTGTTGTTTGATAAAGATAATTTAGCATAATATTAAAGGTCCTCATATTTTCACCAGTAATATTCATGTTCTTTGTATCCATGACATTCATAAGTGTAGATATTTCAAAAGCTTTTTCTAATGAATTACGATTACTGTAGTACTTAACTATTTCATTAATTTGTTCTCTACTTCTTCCAAAACCTATCAAGTAATATATTGTTTTCGAACCTCCTGCTGGAACAATAATATTGTTTCTTAGAGACATTATAGGGTCAAGGTTATCTCCAGCATAATTAGTTAATTCTTCAGTCAATGCTTTAGCAGAACTTAATAGATTATTTCTACCAATAAAGCGATCTCTTTCCGTTTCATATGAATACTTTCCAAGTGGTGAATTAATTATAAGACGAGTTACCATATAACTAGTAATATTAGATTCTCCACGAGATTTTCTTTTTGCTATTAAACTGTCTGTTTTATAATCATATTCAGTTTTAATAAACATATTATTAAATACTTTGTGAGATACGTCATCCATGTTTTCACATAAAATTGGTTCTGTATAACTAGTAATTTCTAATTCTTTATCAAAATCAGATTCATTTTTAAATGTAATTTTTCTTATTTCAGCATGGTGATTTTTACATACAACTATCTCTGTTTTTGTTGAAATGTTATCATCACGTCTTAAAAATTTTATTTTATCTGAAGCAAAGACAACTTCGTATTTATCTGGTTTTACATTCATAGGTGCATATGTATTACTCCAAATTTGTTTTGTTTTTGTATCTTTAGCAAATAAGAACACACCATAGTCTTGCTCTGTTACCTTACGATATCTATTTAATTGTAATGTACGATAACGTGAAAAGCTATTTCCACGATCATTCATGATAAGTGAATATTTTTTATTTGATAAAACTGACATTTCAGGAAGATAAGAAATATAATCAAATGTTCTGATATCATTTTCGATTGACTCTTTGTTATAGTTATATTTTTTGTATTTAGCCATCTTAATATCAATACTTGCTTTAATTTGAACTTTTTCCTTTAATAATATTTCAAATGTTTTTACATATACATTCGAATGAAAATATTCTTTTAATACATCTTTTTTCAAATAATTAGTAATACCCATTAGACTCATTCCTTGATGGTGAGCAAAATATGATTTTACTATTCCATTATTATCATAGTCATAAGACTCATATAATCCATATTCAGAATACATATCCATACTTTTAAACTTTTTAATATTATCATATACATCTTCTGGGAATAGTTCTAGGGCCATTAATGATGAATATGGTGATAATACAATTCTATTATCTATATCCTCTTTTGTTTTTAAGTATGGTGTTGAGAAAGCTTTATATTTATAGTTTAAAGAATTATCTAGTTCATTATAAGCTGATTCAGAAATTCCCCATGGTAATTTATGAGATACCTTTTTTATGTAATCTTTTTGACAGAAATACGCAAAATTATAAGATTCATCAAGCAATGTATTTGGATAATTCTTCATAAATAGAAGTGGCATATAATACTCAAATGCTGTTCCAGACCATGAAATTAGTCCTTTTCTTCCCTTATATAGTGTTAAAGATTTATCTAGGGAGAACCAGTGTTTAGATGGTACCTCTCCTAAGCATATTGCAATATAACTTGTTAGTCTTGATTCACTAGCAAATTTGTTATAATTATAAACTGATAGTTTTCCCTCATCCTCATCATAACCAATACTAAAAACATCTTTTTTAGTATATAATTTTTTGAAATTTGTATTGTGGATCAGTTTATCACATAATTTAACTAATTTATCTTTTCCTTTTTGTTCTAAATATTGTCGAGTTATTATTAGGCTAGCTACTAAATTTCCAGAATCAATAGTTGATATAAAATAAGGCTTTAACACTTGTTTTGTTTTGATATCATACCAATTGTATAAATGACCATGCCATTTTTTAAGTGTATCGATTGATTCAATTATATTTTTTAATAAGTCAATGGCTTTTTCTTCATCAATAAAGCCTAATTCACTTGCACTTATTACGCTTGTAAGTGAGTATCCTATGGCAGTTGGAGAAGTTCTAAAATCTAGTTTTTCTTCTCTGTTTTCTTGATAATTATCAGGTATTAAATAATTAAATTCTTCATTTAAATTATCTCCAAAATAGTTCCATGTTTTTTTAGCCAACTCTTCCAATTCAGCTGTTTTCTTTGGCTTTAGTTCTATTTGATGATGGTTTATTGTCTTACTTACCATATATAAAACAAATGGAGCACTTATAAATATAGCTGCAATTATATAAGCAAGATAATTATTGGTTACTATACCTATTGCAATAAAGGCTATAGCAGTTATAATGTTCACTAAAAAATTCCTAATATAATTTTTAAGACTTCCATCAACTGTTTTTTCAACTTCTTCAGCAGTTATCCAATTAAGTAGATTTTTATGACTAATTAATAATCTATAAAGAGTACGGAAGAAAGCATCCATGTATAGTTTTGAATAATATGGAATTGTTGCAAAGACGATATAAGATCTCAATACTAAACTTCTTCCACCATAGTATAAATTCTTGTAGTAGACATTCTTTTTGTCTCTTTCTTTTGTATTAACTTTACTTCTTAAGAAGAATAATATTGAAACAGCAACATCTAACACTACTAAAGAAACCCAAAAAAGTGATTTTTTAAAACTACCTGTAAAAGCACAAAATAAGGTTATAAGTAACATTGGATTTAAGAACATTCTAACAATGTTATCTAATATTTTATATTTTCCTAATAGATTAATTGGATTCTTTACTTTTTTTCTATTTTTATTTGGAACTTTGTTAAACAACCAACCTATTATTTGTGTATCTCCTCTTGCCCATCTATGATGCCTCGTAACATCTGTTAAAAATTTTGATGGAAAATCATCTATCAACTCAATATCAGAAATGTAACCACATCGTAAATAATTTCCTTCTAATAAATCGTGCGATAATATTAAGTTGTCAGGGAAAGTTTCTGATAGAATTTCATTAAATACTTTCAAATCATATATACCTTTTCCAATAAAACTTCCCTCATTAAAACAGTCTTGATATAAATTAGGAACAACCGCAGTATATGTATCAAAGCCACCAATACCTGCAAAAACTTGACTATATAAGCTTTTGTTGGTAGCTTCTATATCAACACTAACTCGTGGTTGCATTATTCCATATCCTTTAACTACTTTTGTTTTTCTTCGGTTTAAAACAGGTCTATTTAATGGATGATCCATTGCCCCAACAAGATTTAGGGCTGAATTTAGTACCAATTTAGTGTCTGTGTCTAAAGTAATCACATATTTTATATCAAGTTTTTTACCTTTTAATGTATTTGAATTAAAATACTTTGCTTCATCAAGTTTTTCCCCTAATAATATCTTGTTAAATTGAAGTAAAGCTCCTCTTTTTCGTTCATAACCTAGGAAGCTATTTTCTTTTTTATTCCATATACGTTTTCTATATATAAAGAAAAATAATTCTTTTTTATACTTATTATTAAGTTTTTCAGCAAACATTTCACCATATTCGCTAATTTCTTGATCATAATCACATATTTTATTATCTGATGCTTTTACATCTCCTAATAAAGTGAAATACAAATTATCTGATTTGTTTATTAGATAAAATGTCTCTAAGCAATCAAACATTTCTTTTATTTTTTCTTTATTTGATACTATAGTTGGAATTACAACCATAGTTTTAGCACTTTTTGGAATTCCCTTTGAATAGTCTAATTTTGGTATAACTGTTGTTGGAGTGAACCAAAGAATAATTTCATTAATTATTTGACTTATTATTTGACTTATAGGTATAAACATGATTATAAAGCCAAGTACTCTGTATTTTATAAACTTTGTTGAGAGATAAAATGATAATAAACTTGTTAATATAAATAATAAGCTGATATATAAAATCACTCTTGCTGTATTATTGGTATGTTTAAACAATTTAAATCCTATATGTTCTTCTGGATTAAAAATTTTTTCTAAAAAAACAAATTCATGCATGTGATTTTTTTTGGCTAATTTAACTAGTTTTTTTCTATATATAGCTTTAGATTCGTCTGTCATTTCTTTATAAAATTGATCAGCTAAAAGAAGTTTTTCCGTTTTTGATACTTTTTCATATAATTCTTCTGTTGAATATTCAAAAAATTCTTTAAAATCATTAAAAATATTTGCAATTAAAATATTATTATCTAGTTTATGTTGGTATTCTTCATTTATTATTTCTTTTAAACTTACATTATTGTTTTCTAAATATTCATTTATTTCTTTGAATAAAGTAGTGTTATTACTAACTTGTGATAGTTGATTATTAATTTCAAAAATATAGTGATAGTTATTCATTATATCAAAATTTTGAGGTAATAAATCTTCTAGCCTCAAGAATTCGTGATTTCGAATAACTTTTGCAACATCTTCCTTGTCTATTAATTTTTTATACTCATCACGGCATAGTGAATTAAGTTTTTCTGTATAAATAAAAATTAACACATTAAAAAAGAGAGATAATTCTTTATATGTAAATACTTTACCATTGCTTTTTTGATAATCATTTAATTCTTCTATTAGATACTTAAATGAAATATTATAGTTTCTTTTTGTAACTATGTCTTTTAAAAAATAATAATTACTATTTATTGTTTTTAGTTCTTTTTTTAATATTTTTTTTGATTTTAAAATATTATTTTTATGTTCAACAACTAAGTAATAATTATCAATTAACCATTCATTTGTAATTTCAACATTCTCGCGATTTTTTGTCTTATTAACTAAGAAATTATAGTATGTAGTTATATCATTAAAATCATTAAAGAATTTATTTATAGTATTTGCCATATTACGTAACACTCCCTTTATTAAAGTATATCATAAATAGCGCTTTTTTTATACAAAATAAAAAAAAATGAATAATTCATTTTTCTACTAATAATGGCGGAGTAGGAGAGATTTGAACTCTCGCGCCAGTTGCCCGACCTACACCCTTAGCAGGGGCGCCTCTTCAGCCTCTTGAGTACTACTCCATTTCTCAATTTGCGTCCGTATATACATTATTACATATTCAATAACGGATTGTCAAGAAAAACAGCTTGTATTTATTAGTAATAAAACAAAAAAACACCTTTGCGGTGTTGTTTATCAATGGTGACGAGTACGGAATTCGAATCCGTGAATGCTGCCGTGAAAGGGCAGTGTGTTAAGCCACTTCACCAACTCGCCATGGCGCCCCAACTAGGACTTGAACCTAGGACCCCTTGATTAACAGTCAAGTGCTCTAACCAGCTGAGCTATTGAGGCAAATGGTGGACCTGATAGGACTTGAACCTATGACCCCACGCTTATCAAGCGTGTGCTCTAACCAACTGAGCTACAGGTCCATATAAATGTTTTTGTACTTAATAAGTATACTATATAAGTGCTTTTTTTGCAATATATTTTTTGTTGTACTTCTTCAGTGCATTATTAGAATACTATATTTAATCCCATTTAGTCAAGTTTTTTTTGCAAAACTTGGCATTATATATGCTATTTTTCAAAAAAAGCACTTGTAAAGTATAACTTTTTGCGATAAAATATTATTGCTAGTTGTAAATGGACTGTTAGCTCAGTTGGTAGAGCAACTGACTCTTAATCAGTGGGTCTAGGGTTCGAATCCCTAACAGTCCACCATATTGCATATTAAAAACACCATTTAGTAATGGTGTTTTTTTATTTTAATTTCCCTTTTGTTCCCCTACTTGCAAATCCTTGAAGAATATTGGATTCAAATGAGTGGGTTTTGCTCATTCTTCTTTTGTAATCTTTTATTCCAATATTTATCATGTCATCTAATACTTGGGTAAAATTAATATCTTTAGCATCCCAAAGATAGAAAGCTAAACTTCCTGGTATGGAATTTATTTCATTAATATAAACTTTTTTTGCTTTTTCATCAATTAAGAAATCTATTCTTGAGTTTCCAGATGACCCTAATGCTTTAAATGCTTTAACAGCTATATTTTCAATTTCTTTTTGCATTTTTTCATCTAATTCTGCAGGTAACTTTCTATTTAATGAAACCATCCCTTTACTACTTGTTTTTGATGAATACTTATTTCCTTTTAGTTTTCCTTTTCCGTCCCCTATATATTTATCTGCATAAGTTAAAAATTTATTTGCTGATAATACCTCTTCAATAGCACTAACCTTTTGATGTTCATAATTACCCATAACAGCAATATTTACTTCTTTTAAGTTTTTAACTACTTCTTCAATTATTATTTTACTATCATACTGAATTGCTTGATCAATTCCTTCTTTTAGTTCTTCTTCATTTTTACAAAAACTAATTCCAACGCTTGATCCGGTTGTTGCTGGCTTAACTATTAGAGGATATTTTAGTTTATTAATTTTTTCAAAAACATCTTCTGGATTATTTCTATAATCAACGTCGTAAAACCATATATAATTTGTCATAGGTAAATTAGCACTTGACCAAATATCTTTCATCATTGTTTTATCTTGACCAGCAACGGAAGCATAAACATTACTTCCTACATATGGAATTCCTATTGTTTGAAGATATCCTTGTAATGTTCCATCTTCAACATTTGTTCCATGGACTATTGGAAAAGCTATATCAATTTCTTTTACAACACTTTTTAACAATCCTTTTTTCTTTTGAAGTACATAGCTTCCATTTTTATAGTATAAAACGACGTTGTCTGCATACTTTTTGATTAAACTTAAATCTTGATATACATCAATGTCCTTTAACATTTCACCTGTATACCATTCTCTATCTTTAGTTATATATATAGGAATAATTTCATATTTTTCCTCATCTATTTTGTTCATAGCCTGAATAGCTGAGATTATACTTACTTCATGCTCAACTGATTCTCCACCAAAAATAACTCCTACTTTTATTTTCATAATAACACTCTCCTATTTTTCATTATATATATCTGGTAAATCATTTTCAAATAATGCAAATACTTCTTGTTTTTCTTTAGAAGCTATATTTCCAATAAATGGATATGCTTCTCTAACATCATTAAATATGATAATTTTATCTTTGTCAAATCCTTTTGATAACAATCCTTCTTTTATAGGCTTTGTTTTTTTCTCTCCAATCAGAATAACATAATCTAAATCTGCAAACTCTACCATTTGTTCACCAAAGATTTTATTATATTCTTCTTCTTTACTTCCTAATTCAATCATTCCAGGTGTTACAATTATTTTTTTGCCGGGCATTGTATTTAAAACTTTTATAGCATTCTTTGCTCCTGTTGGGTTTGAATTATAGGCATTATCTATCATATTGAAATTACCTATTTTCTTTAATTGTAAACGATGTTCTATAGGTTGAACATTTTTAACTGCTTTTTGAAGATCAGCATAATCTATTCCAAATTCTTTTCCACATGCGATTGCTGATAAAATATTATATACATTATGATCACCTAATAATTTTGTTTCAAAGTGATATGTTTTTGGTTCTCCTTTAAATTTAACATCAAACACTGTCCCCTTACTTGAACATTTGATATTTTCTGCTACAACATCCGCTTCTTTATTCATAATGCCAATCCATATTGTTTTAACTTTGTTTTTTAATTGATAATTTACTTGTTTTGGATCATCGCCATTTAAAATAGCAAATCCATCTTTTGGTAATGATTCAATCAGTTCAAATTTACCATCAATAATGTTTTGCTCACTACCAAAGCTTTCTAAATGAGCTGTTCCAATTGTTGTTAGTATTCCATACTTTGGCTTTACTAGTTTACATAACCCAGCAATTTCACCTTTTACATATGCACCCATTTCAGCAATAAAAATATCTGTAAACTTATCCATGTAATTATTAACTGTCATAATTAATCCATTATATGTATTTAAATTTTTAGGGGTTGGAAGAGCATTGTATTTTATATTTAATATTTCACCTAATATATTTTTACAACTTGTCTTTCCATAACTTCCTGTTATACCAATTATTTTTAAATTAGGCATACTATTTAGTTTGTTTTGAGCTTTTCTTTTGTAATAATTATAGACCATTCTTTCTATTGGAGTATTTATTATCATTCCTATAAAAACGACAAATGCATTTAAATATGTCATAATAGCTAATATAAATATCCCCAACCATAATAATTTATTATTTATGACAACTATTACAATTGGTATTAAATATAATAATGTGACTGTTACTATTAGTCTTTTTATTCTTTTAGTAATTACTAATTTTTTCTTGTTTTGATCATTTTTTATATAGTTTTTCCATGTATATCCAGAAATTAGTAATATAATCGACATTGCTATTGTAGAGATGATTGTTAACCAAGTATTATTATTAAATAGTAGAAGCCCTATCAGCGATATTACTATGCCTAAAATTTCTAGATTTATAAATTGATCATTATTTTTATTTAACCATTTTAGATATCTATTATTTTCATTGTATAAATTTTGTTGAAGCATATGAAGAGATTTATATGATTTATAATAGATCGTGTATCCAAAAGATAGTAAAAGTAATACTATTGTGATAATCATTCTATTCACCTCCAAAGAATTTATTTAAAATTGTTATTACCCTAGGTAAATTTTCTAAGTATGCATAATGGGTTCCTGGTAAGATAATCAACGCAGCATCAATCATTATTTTTTCTAATTCTTTAGCATCTTTAACTGGAGCTTCCGTATCATTTTCTCCCCAAATCAGTAGCGTTGGTTCTTCTATTTCACGAGCATATTTTGATAAATCTTCATTTACTACTTCAACTAGAGTTTGACGCATTACTGGGCTAGCTGCTTTGTAATCTCTTGAACCAATATATTTTTTCATGAATTCCCCTATTTCATTTAAGCCAGGAATTCTTTTTATTTTTTTCAATAGTTTTACAGTAATTGGTAATTCTTCATCTATTCTTATACACGGGCTACCAAATAATACTAATTTTTCTATTGGATTTCTTGATGAATATCTAATGGCTACTCTACCACCAAATGAATGACCAATTACAATTGGTTTTTTAACATTTAATTCTTTTAAAAATAATTCTAAAAATGAAGAGTATTTTTCAATATTCCATGATTCTTTTGGCTCATCACTTTTGCCAAATCCTGGTAAATCTAAAATAGTTATTCTATAGTTATCAGAAAAGTAATCTCCCAAAGGTTTCATCATTTCAATATTCTGTCCCCAGCCATGGAGAAGAACTATATCTCTTCCTTTACCATATTGTATGTAATTTATATTTAAATTATTTACAGTAATTTTCATCATATCACTCCATTCTTATTATATCACTTATAAAATATCTATAAAAGAAAAAGTGTAAACTACTCTGTTTTTTTCTAATAATTAACAGAAAAAGACAATTTACATTGTCTTATATCATTTCTATTGAGTAAAAATTATATGTTTGTTCATTTTTTCTTGAAAAAGTATACTTAAAAGTTTTTAACTTTGAACCATATTTTCCTAATAATTCTTTTTCATTTAATTTACCATCTGTTAAAGACATAGTTGCGACTAGTTGTTGTTTTGAATTATCAGGATAGATATATGCTTTAGTTGCTGTTACACCATTATCTGCTGATTCATATTCTAGGTAATATACTTTTCTGGTAACTATTATTTCATTCTCTGTGACACTTGTTTTGGTAGTTATAGCATTATAACTGATTAGTTTATTTCGAACTTCTGGCTGTAGTGTTGCCCCATATAGTTTTGTTGTTCCATCATATAAAATATGATAGTTATCGCCAGCAACTACTTCTCCACCAGTATATTTTAAATTATCACCAAATATTTTCACAAAATTATCTTCAACTTTGCTTTCTTTTAGTAATGTATGAACTCCATTTTTTGTAAGTAATGAATATGAAGATAAGTATAAAGCTGCCGATAGATCAAAATTTTTTGCAGTTAGTTTTTTTGCTCTGTAAGGGTATCCAAAAAAAGTTGAACTTGTATCGCTAAATGCTTTATCAAATTGATTTAGAATATCTCCTACTTGATAAAAGGTGTTTAAATTTAATTCGGCGTCTTCTACTTCTACTGTTTTTTCTTCTTCATTTTCTTTTTTTAAAAATTTGTCATAGGCAATAAACCCGCCTAATCCTAAAATAATAACTATTAAAATAATTATTGTTATAATAAAACCTTTATTATTCTTTTCTTCCATTATCTCACCTATTTTCTATTTAATTATATCCTTTTTATATTTATATTTCAAGAATGATATAAACATTTTATTTATATGTTTTTATTTTTTTTAGAATAATAATTATGAGGTGAGATTTGCAATGAAAAATTATGGTTATCAAAACGAAAAGGATTTTGTAGCTTTATTCAATAATAAATACTTTTATGAGTTAGATGATAGATCGCAGTCTTTTATAATGGAATTATTCAACAATGAAATTAATAATGGTGAAAAGATTATCACATGGAAAAACAGTATAAATCAAAAAGCAGATATTTTAATAAAGTATGGAAAGTTTGTTAAAAGAGTTAGTTTGAAGTCTGGAAATAGTAATTCCATTCATTGTGAACAAATTCAAACATTTAAATGTTATTTAGAAAGATTAAACATACCATATAAAATCATAGAAAAATATGTTAGTTACCATTATGGATATAAACGGGATGCAAAGGGACATTTTGATTATTCTTGTCAACTTAGTTCATATGATTATAAAGAGTTATATCAAGGCGAAATTGATTTATTTAATGCTAGTATTAATAAAACTAGAATTATGATAGATATGATAGATAGATTTTTAATTAGAGGTAATAACTCAGACTATGATATAGATGCACTAATAAGTGGGACTGTTGATGATTATGTATGGATTTTGAAATATGATTTATATGATTTGATATTATCTAAAAAAAATGTATATTTTACTTCTCCACACATTTCTTGTTTAACAATTGGGCCTAAAAAAAGATGTTTGAATAACAATAAGAACAATATTAAAGATAGATATTTAGTAGCTATTAGATGGCATAATTTGAAAGATGATATATTAGAGTTTAGGAAGCTTTGTCGATTCCCCTCTTCAAATAAAAAAACGAACTAATAGTTCGTTATAAACATACTTGGAGCAAATGAGGGGAATCGAACCCCCATCACAGCCTTGGCAAGGCCGTATTCTAACCATTGAACCACATTTGCAATTGGAGGGGCCTACCGGATTTGAACCGGTGCTCAGGGTGTTGCAGACCCACGCCTTACCACTTGGCTAAAGCCCCACTGCAAATATGATTATAACAAACATTGGCTCTCTTTTCAATATTTTTATTTGTTTTTTATTAAACTAACGATATTTTTATAATTATAATTTAATTCATTACTCTCTAAAATTAGTCTTAAACCAGTATTATCCTTATATGAATACACTTTGCCTTCCTTTATTATTATAATCTCATCATTTTTAATAAAGTAATCATCTATATTATCTTGTTCAAATAATAATATTTTGTTATTTTTATATTTCTTATGGTATTTATAAAATATATTATTTTCATATTGGTAGTAATATTTATTATTATCAATTATTTGTTCTTTCATGAAGTAATCACTTTTTGAAATATTCTTTTTTATTCCATTTTCATATATAACATAATTTGTTTGATCATTATCTATTTCTTTCAATTCTTTTTTCAAAATATTTAATGAGTATTCTTTTTTTTCTTTTTTATCCGTGATGATAATTGTTTCATCTACTATACCGTTTATATATATATCGTTTGAGAGATAATTTTTAAATGTCATTGTATTTAATTTATCTTTCTTTGTATCATAATAATATATTTTATTAATTCCTTTTACAGATGTGTTATCAAACAATATAAAATATTTATCAATTGCTGTAATAAGTATATTTTCATATAAATCATTTTTAAGTATTTTCTTATATTTATTTTCTTTATTACTGCATAGATATATTCCTTTGTAATCCCATACTGTAAATAGTTCATCGTTACTTATATTTTTGTTATAAACTGTTATTTTTTTATAATCTTTTTTTTCATTATAACTGGTTGGTACAAGTTTATTATTCTTAATTTTATTTTTAATAGTAATAAAATCATTATTATTCTTCAAATAATATAAAGATACTTGTTTTTTATTATTTAAACAGTATAATTCATTTTTATTGTCCTTATATGTTATAAGTATGCATTCGATAGTATTTTTATTATACTTTTTAATGTTTTTTATTATTTTGGTAGAACTATTAAGGTTTTTTTCTAAATTGAAGACATAGGTACCTTTATTAGTTTTTATTCTAAAATCATAATTATGACCTTTATCTTTAGAAAAATACTCTTCTATTTTAATTTTATTAATTACATAGTTACTTTTTATGTTATTTTTGAAATATTTGAATATATAGAAAGATCCTATTATGATAGCAACTATAATAAATATTTTTTTTATATTTTTCATATTTACCTCTCTATAAAAAAATGACTTTAATTAGTCATTTAAGTTTTTATATTCTTTCTTTTTCTTCATCATGTATTCTGATATTTTAGTTTCAATCTCAGTTAATGCATCTTTGCTTATATTAGAAAGGGTAACGTATTCTTTTACTGTATCAATATGCACTTTTCCCCAAATAATGCCACTAGATATTTTAAGATCATTAAACATATCTGGAGTTATTGAATCTAGGAAATAACCTACTATTACTCTTTTTCTTCCAATAAGAAGTCTTTTATTTGTTAAAGCAACAACACAGCTCCCAACGATATTGATTGGATTATCATTTTTTTGAGCAGTAAAAGCATATAATACTTCTTCTTCAGGATTTAGATGCATTTCAACTACTTCTGAGTTTTGTTTTAGTCTCCAACCTATTGTATCTGGATATCTATTTTTAAAACGCAACACTTTTTTATATACTGAATTCATATTATTTCTCCTTTTTTATTATTTTATATTTTTGAAAAAATGCTAAATATGTTTCTTTATCTTTTATTCCTTTAGTCTTCCCTAGTATTTGTTGATTTCCAACAATCATAAGTAATGGTACATCATAGTGTTTTTGTAAATACTCATTTGAATTGATAAAATTATTTTGATCTTGTGCTGAAAAGTTATCTGAATTTAAATAATAAATATCTAAATTATATTCTTGGGAAATACTAAATATAATTGGTTCCACTATAATACATGATTTTTTCTTAGGACTAGATACTAGCACTATTTTAGAATCTGTTCCATTATAGTAATTAAAGTAATCATTAAGTGTTATTTCTGTTGGCTTTTTTTGCTCTTTATCTTTAATTCTTTTTGATTCTTCTGTAGCATTTAAAATGATCTGATCTTTCTCGTTAGGAATAAGACCATATTCCCTTTTTACTACTAAAGCACTTCCAATTAAAACTATTATTAGTAAAACTATAACTGCTAATATCAATAATTTATATTTAAGTTTCATATACTACCTCTTATAGACATTATATCATAGTTATACGAAACAAAAAAATTATTTTTTATTTTTTTCTAAATATTCTTCATATGGAATAGATCTATCTGTTATTTTACCATTTTCATCTATTTCAATAACTCTATTAGTTAAAGTTCTGTTTAATTCATAATCTCTTGAAGTGAATAATATTTCCCCTTTGAAATTTAGTAATCCTTTGTTAAGAGACGTTATACTTTCTAGATCAAGATGATTAGTTGGTTCATCTAATATTAAGAAGTTAGGTTCTTCTAACATCATTTTAGAAAGCATACAACGTGCCTTTTCTCCTCCTGATAATATGTTTACTTTTTTAAATACATCTTCTTTAGTAAATAGCATTCTTCCTAAAAAGCCTCTTAGAATTGTCTCATCTTTTATATCGTAGAATTGTCCCATCCATTCTAATATATTTTTATCTGTATTAAAGTATTCATTATTATCTTGTGGAAGATAGCTTGGAATTATTGTTTTTCCCCACTCTATTTTACCTTTATCATATTTTTCTTTTCCACTTAAAATGTTAAAAAGTGTTGTTTTTACCATGTCGTTTTTGGCTAAAATACATATTTTATCATCTTTTAAAACTGTAAAAGATACTTTATCAAGTATTTTTTTACCATCTACTATTTTAGTTAAGTTTTCAACTTTTAATATTTCTTTACCAGCAGTTTTTTCTATTTTGAAATCAATATATGGATATTTTCTACTTGATGGGATAATTTCATCTAATTGAATTTTTTCTAACATTTTCTTTCTTGATGTAGCTTGTTTACTTTTTGATGCATTGGCTTGGAATCTAGCTATAAATGCTTGTAATTCTTTTATTTTTTCTTCTTTCTTTTTATTAGATTCTCTCATTTGCTTTTGTAATAATTCACTTGATTCATACCAAAAATCATAATTTCCAACATACATTTTTATTTTTGAATAGTCAATATCGACAATATGTGTACAAACTTTATTCAAAAAGTATCTATCATGTGAAACTATTATTACAGTGTTACTATAATTAATTAAGAATTCTTCTAACCATCTTATTGCTTCTAAATCTAGTGAGTTAGTTGGTTCATCTAATAGTAATATATCTGGATTTCCAAATAGACTTTGAGCAAGTAAGACTTTAATTCTTAGTTTTACCGGTAATTCTTTCATAGTCATATAATGATATTGTTCATCAATACCTAGATTGTTTAAAAGAGAAGCGGCATCTGCCTCAGCATTCCAACCATCCATTTCTAAAAATTCGGCTTCTAAATTGGCTAATTTCATACCGTCTTCTTCGCTAAATTCAGTTTGGGAATACATTTTTTCCTTTTCTTCCATAATACTGTATAGTTTTTTATTACCCATTATTACAACATCAAGTACTCGATTATCATCATATTGATAGTGATCTTGTTTTAAAATTGATACTCTTTCATCTTTGGTAATTATTACTTCTCCTGTAGTTGTTTCTAATTCACCACTCAATAGTTTTAAAAAAGTTGATTTTCCAGCTCCATTAGCTCCTATTACTCCATAACAATTACCATTAGTGAATTTTAAATTTACGTCTTCAAAAAGAGTCCTTTTTCCAAATTTTAAACTAACATTATTTACTTGTATCATATTATCACCCCAAAAACTGTATTTATTATAATATATATTTTCTTAAATTAACAAGAAAAAATAGATTATTAAAATCTATTTTTAATATATTGTTTAATATTTTTTTCTTTATTCATTACATTATTTAGATGAGTACTAATTCTTTCATCGGTTTCTCTTGAACTTAATAATTCTTTTATGTTTCTTAGAACTTGTTGTGAATAATTGTTTTTATTTAATTCTGTAACAATTAATTCTGTTAATAATAATTGTAATTGATAGTAATTTATCTTTTCTAACTCTCTTGATGTGTTTAAATCTAAAATACTATATTTACGTGGATCAACTATATATAGTTCTCCATTATATAATGTGTGATTTGGAGCAGCATTATTTAGTAGTACTTTCTTTTGACTTAATATTTCAACATCATTTTCTACTATTTCAATTGTTCTTAATAATTCTTCCAAAGGGGTCGTTATTATTTTTTTACTAGAACCTTTTTGTGATACTAGTGTCATTGTGTATCCTTTGAAAGCGTTATTATAAAATAATAGTTTTTTTGGTAATAAAATTCTTTCTGTTGAGATATTAGTTAAATATCTTGCTGTTTCTTCTTCGATATGTGATTCATTTTCTCTAAAAATTCTTAAAACGTTATTTTTATAGCGATAAACATCTCCAGCTTTTTTAGTAGGTACATATTTTAATGGTTTTATGCCTGATAAATCTACATCTTTATTCTCTAATCTATATCCCATAATTAAGACACTTCCTTGGCTTTATATTATAGCATATTTTTTTCTAATGGTAAAAATTTGATATAAATTTTGCAAATTCATATAAAATAATATCACTTTTGTTTATGGCGAAACTTTTACCAATCGCTTTTCCACCTATTGTTAATGACGAAATTATTGAAGTTACAAGTAATCCTGAAAATATTACATTCCAATTATATTTTACTACTAATATTGTAGCAATTGTTGCTCCGGCAGAACCTGATATTACTCCACAGATATCACCAATTACATCACAGCAGAAATTTGAAACTTTATCGGCTTTCTTTTTAAATCTAACTGCTATACTTGCTCCTTTTACTTTTCTAGAGTTCATTGAGTGAAAAACTTTTTCATCGGCAGCAGTTACTGATACTCCGATAATATCAAATAATATTCCAACTAATATAAAAATTATAGTTATTACTATACCAAAAAATAATGTAATATTTGGAATTATGGTATTAGCAACAAAAGATAGGCAAAATGATATTGCAAAAGTTATACTTACAATTATTAATATCCATTTCCAATCTACTTTTTCTTTTTTTACTTTTTCTTTTCTCTTTGTTTGTTCAACTAAATTTTCTAATTCACTTATTTTTTTCTTTTTCATATAAGCTCCTTTAGGATATTATAACATAAAAAAAAGTAGTTAATCTACTTTCATTTACTTATTAATTGTTTGGCTTTTTCATAGTAAACTTTGGGCCTTAGGTCAAGTAGGATTTCCCCGACTCTTACACTTTCGTTACCAAAAATGTGGTTCCCCTTTAAAAGAGTCAATATGTAGTTACCTTAACATATGACTTGATTGCCACTTAGTGCCCACTGCAATCCTATAAAAAATACACCCTAGGAGATTTCCTCCCCAACTCTCTAATAATAGTTCTTTTTTGCAAAAATAATTTCAAAATGCAATATTCACTTTTAAGTGGCCGCTTAAAAGGAATCAGATCATTTATCCCAATATTTCCACTCAAGGCAGGCTACACTGCACATAACTTTCGCCACATACAGGTTTTATCCAATATCGTAATAAACCATCAGAAGTTGTCCGTATAGATTTACCACAATTACTGGTCTCCACAGATAGTGGGTCATAATCTTGTATGCCATTACAAGTTGCCCATTATCTTCATCTCCAGCATCCACCCCAAACTGGGCGTAAGAAGCAGACACCAAAGGTTTCACAGATATGCCATTAACGAATTTTTAAGCTCGTCTTCCTATTAGAGTAATTGACTAGAATAATGTGCCATCAATTACAAGTATAATTATATCATTTTTATGGTTGTTTGTCAAATTTGTGTCTAGTATAATATATGTTTATTACTATATTAATATGAAAAACTACTTTCGTAGTTTATCTTTGTCTTATCTTAGAAACATATGCATTAATCTTGCTTACCCAAGTATCACTTTCAGCATATTTAGGTCCGATACTTTCAACTGTTGTTAAACCCCTATTGAAATAATTTCTAGCTAAATTATCTATGTATCCAGCTAGTCCTTCTTCCATAGAATTATATGCTTTATAGCTTCCACCATTACATCCAGGAGAACCTTTTTGTCCACCAAAATTATTGCAGTTACGAGCAAGAGATGAACATCTTGAACCACAACCAGTTTCAAGAAGTAATACAGCTGTTGCAATATAAGGATCTACACCTTTATTAATACATTCATTAGCTATAAAATATCCTTTTCCAGCTACAATATCTTTTCCTAAACTTCTATTTAGTTTATCTCCTAATTCTTCTAGTGTCATACCTTCATATACTTCTATTCTAGTAACACCTGCTGGCGCTGTATCAAATTCTATTTCTTTTAACTGAACCATGGTATCAGATTCATCATTTTCTAATTCATTTATACTTGCTGCGACATTTTTTAAATCTATCTTTTCGATATTTTTTAAAAATGGTAACTTATCAGATTTTAGATTAAATTCTAAAACTGTTCCGAAGGAAATCATCGCAATACCAATAATAATTGTAAATATTGTAATTATTCTAAATACTTTCAATTTCTTCACCTCATATGAATTTATTGATGTTTTAATTTTACTAAAAATACCATTTTTTGTCAAATTGATAAAGCACGTACTATTTGTTATAATTATTATGGTGATAAGATATGAATAATAATATTGAAGATTTAATTTCTTTAATAAAAAAAGCCCAAAGAATTGTTTTTTTTGGTGGTGCTGGTGTATCTACTGAATCGGGACTCAAAGATTTTAGAAGTGTAGATGGTTTATATAATGAATCCTATGATTATCCACCTGAAGAAATACTTTCACATAGTTTTTTTATGAATCGTCCTTCTCTTTTTTATAAGTTTTATAAGGACAAACTTAATACAAATGGTTTTAGCTTTAATATAACGCATGAAGTTTTAAGTAAATTAGAAGAAATGGGAAAACTTAGTTCTGTAATTACACAAAATATTGATGGATTTCACACTTTAGCTGGTAGTAAAAAGGTTCTTGAACTTCATGGTTCAATTAAAAGAAATTATTGTATGGATTGTGGAAAATTTTATGATGATAATTATGTGTTTTCAAGTGTGGATGTTCCACTTTGTAGTTGTGGTGGAATTATTAAACCAGATGTTGTTTTATATGAAGAAGGATTAGATACTAATGTTGTTAAAGAAGCTATAAAAGAAATAAGTAATGCTGATTTATTACTTGTATGTGGAACTAGTTTAAACGTTTATCCAGCAGCGTCTTTCTTAAACTATTATAATGGAGATAATTTAGTTTTAATAAATAGAGATCCTACTTCATGGGATAAAAAAGCTAATATTGTTATTCATGATTCTTTAGGAAGAGTTTTTTCAATAATAGATGAAAAAATAAAAGAAGGTTATTTTTCTAACTAGCCTTCTTTATTTTTTTCTCAGTAATATAGATAATTATTTGTAATAATAAACTAATTATTCCTATAATAATTGAGTTTTTTAATAAACTATTGGTGCTTATAAAATTTAATTCTGTCGTTCTAGAAACTATGATGTTTAAAGCAATTGCGATAATTATATTTATTAAGCAACTTGTTTCTATCGAAAACAATAATAGTTTAGTGGTCTTTAATAATGACAATTCAATGATACCAATAATAACAACTAATATGGCGATACCTAAAAATAGTATTATTTTTAAATAATTACTTGTAAGAATTTTAAATATTTTCATAACTAGTTTTTCTTCTTTTGTCATATTTCTCTTAATATTTATTATTTCTGATTTATAAGCATTTGATACATCATGATCTTCAATTTTAGTTTTTGCGTTTTCAAGAGCTTCATCAGTAATCTCTATTTCTAATGATTCTTCAATTTCTTCTTTGTGGCTTACTATATAATTATAAAAATCTTTTTCTATTTCTGGAACATTTATTTCTTCTTCATTACTAATATTATCAAATGTTAATTCAATGTAATCATTTATAAGTTTTTGAACGCCTTCAGACTCTAATAACTCTTTTAGTTTTTCATTTTCCATTATTTCTGTTGAATCATATTTGATCATATTACTAGTAATTATTTTTTTTGTATTATTATTTATAAATATTCCTTTTATATGAAAACTCATTATAAATAAGGAAATAAAATTAACTAATAATAATACTACAACAAGAAGAATTGCTTTTTTTACATATTTCATTATTTTCACCTATTTTTATTATAACATAAAAAGAAGAAAAACTAGTTTTTCTTCTTAATAATAAATCTATCTGAATAATCTACAATAATAGTATCATGTTCTTTTATTATTCCCTCAATTAGCATTTTTGATAAATCGACTTCAAGTGTCCTACTTACTAATCGTTTTAGTGGACGGGCACCAAAGTTTGGATCATAGCCTTGATTTATAAAAGCTTCTTTGGCTTTTTCGGTTAATTCTATTTTTATATCTATATTTTGTAATCTTTTTTCTATCTCTTTTATTATTTTATCTAAGATCATACTAATTGCTTCTTTTGTTAAAGTATTAAATACTATAATTTCATCTATACGATTTAAGAATTCTGGTCTAAATGAAGCTTTTACTTCTTTTAATACCATTTCTTTTTGATTATCTAATACATATTCACTACCTAAGTTTGAAGTCATTATTATTATTGTATTTTTAAAGTCAACAGTCCTTCCATTAGAATCAGTTACTCTTCCATCATCTAATATTTGAAGAAGAAGATTTAATACTTCAGGATGAGCTTTTTCAATTTCATCAAATAGGACTATACTGTATGGATTTCTTCTAACAGCTTCAGTTAATTGGCCACCTTCTTCGTAACCAACATATCCTGGAGGAGATCCAATTAATCTTGAAACACTAAATTTTTCCATATATTCAGACATATCTATTCTAACCATATGTCGCTCATCATCAAATAATTCATAGGCTAGTGTTCTAGCAATTTCAGTTTTACCTACTCCTGTAGGGCCTAAAAACATAAATGAGGCAATTGGTTTGTTTGGATCTTTGATTCCGCTTCTAGATCTTAAAATAGCATCACTTACTTTTTTTAGGGCTTCATCTTGTCCCATTACTCTTTTTTTCATTTCATCTTCTAAATGTAGTAATTTTTCTTTTTCACTTTCAAGTAGTTTTGCGACTGGGATATTAGTCCATTTAGCTATTATTTTACAAATATCATTTTCTGTTACTGTATCACTAAGTAATTTATTTTTTTCAACTTTATTTAATTCTTCTAGTTCCTTTTCTACTCTAGGTATTTCACCATGTCTTAGAATTGCTGCTCTTTCTAAATCATATTTATTTTCTGCTTGATCTAGTTCAAATCGTAGTTCGTCTAATTCTTTTTTCTTTTTCTTAATATCGTTATTTATATTTTTTTCTTTATTCCAAGCTTCTGTTAGTTCTTTTTCTTTTTCTTTCATTGATGATAGTTCTCTATCAATATCATCTTTTCTTTTTAAAGATAATTCATCTTTTTCTTTTTTTATTGCTTGTCTTTCTATTTCTAAGCGCATTATTCTGTGAGTTAAATTATCTAATTCGAATGGGACTGAATCCATTTGTACTCTTATTGTTGCACATGCTTCATCGATTAGGTCTATTGCTTTATCTGGTAAGAATCTATCGGTAATATATCTATTAGATAAAGCAGCTGCCTCTATTAGAGCTTTATCGGTAATTGTTACACCGTGATGTATTTCAAAACGATCTTTTAATCCCCTCAAAATAGTAATTGTATCTTCTACATTTGGTTCTTCAACTTTAATCTTTTGAAAACGTCTTTCTAGAGCACCATCTTTTTCTATATATTTACGATATTCATTAAGAGTCGTAGCTCCTATAACATGTATTTCTCCACGTGCTAACATAGGTTTTAAAATATTTGAAGTGTCCATTGCTCCTTCTGTTGCACCTGTTCCAACAATCGTATGTATTTCATCAATGAACATAATTATTGACCCTTCACTTTTCTTTACTTCATTTAGAACATTTTTTAGCCTTTCCTCAAATTCACCACGATATTTTGCCCCGGCAACAAGTGCGGCCATATCTAGTTCCCAAATAGTTTTATTTTTAAGTGAAGATGGAACATCTCCTTTTAAAATTCTAAGTGCAAGACCTTCAACAATAGCTGTTTTTCCAACACCAGGTTCACCTATTAAAACTGGATTATTCTTGGTTTTTCTCGATAAAACTCTTGTGATACTACGAATTTCTTCATCTCGTCCTATTACTGGATCAATCTTTCCAGCTTTAGCATCTTTTATAATATCTCGTCCATATTTTTCTAAAACATTTTCATTATTTTCTTCAGGATAATTATACATTATTTCATCCCCTTTCAATTATTATTATACTCTATTTTTAGCACTTGTCAATGGAGAGTGCTAATTTATTTTATGAAAAAAGGTATATTTAATATACCTTTAAAACATATTATTAAAATTTTGATTGAATGGATAAAAATTATTCATATTTAAATCATTATCATTTATTATTTCTTTTTTAGTATTTTGTTTCTTTTCGTAATATTCAAATAATTCTTTAAAACGATTGAAATGAACTATTTCTCTTTGTCTTAAGAATAACAAAGGTTCTATTACATCTGGATCTGTTGTTAGATCTATTAGATTTTCATATACAGCACGGGCTTTTTGTTCTGCTGCCATATCTTCTTGGATATCTGCAAGTGGGTCACCAGTTGATGCAAAATAAGCAACTGTGAATGGTACTCCATTAGCGTCTGTTGGGAACAATGATTTGGCATGTTCTGCATAATGGGTATCTAAACCGGCTTCTTTTATTTCTTCTAGTGTTGCATCTTTCATTAGTTGATAGATCATTGTTTCTAGCATTTCAACATGCCCTAATTCTTCTGTTCCAATATCATTTAATAATGCTTTCCCTTTGTTGTCAGGCATAGTTAGTCTTTGATTTAAATATCTTAATGCTGCGGCTAATTCTCCATTTGAGCCACCATATTGTGTTACTAAATATTTTGCCATTCTCAAATCTTTTTTCTTTATATTTATAGGATATTGAAGTTGTTTTTCATATTTAAACATTATATTCCTCCCATGGCCAAGTATTATTTACCCAGTTAAAACTTGTTTGATTTCCTGTGCTGTTAAGTGTTAATGGACCATATTTATTTTCATAGTCTTTTACTAATTGATCTTTTTTAATTATATAATCATTCATAAGCCTTAACATACTTTGATCTTCTGGATGTAAGTCTAGGTAAAGATTTAGTTCGTGTGCTGCGAAACATAATGATTGTATTTCAAACAACTTTCTTTCTTGTTCTGTTCTTAACTGTGGTTTCCTAGGCTTATAGTCTTTATAATCTTTATATAAATCTTTAAACAAATTACCTCTTATTATAGCTTCTTCTGGATTATATAGACTTAGATTATTTGGTTGGTACATACGATTCATATTATACCAATCATAATTTACATATTGATAGTTATTCATAATATCTCCCTTCTTTTTAGTCTATTCTTTTTTCTATACTATGTATAGGTAATCGCCTATTGTTGTTATATAAGATAAAAAATACTTGTCAAAATAATAATTTATTGATAAAATATATATGTATTTTGAAATGGCGCCGTTGGTGAAGTGGTTAACACGCTAGTTTGTGGCACTAGTATGCATGAGTTCGATCCTCATACGACGCCCCAGTTTAAAATAAAAAGAGTCTATTTTATAGATTCTTTTTTTGTATCAAAATGGTATAATAATATATATATATTAATAAAAATAAGGAGAATTATATGAATTATAAGAAAATAGTAGTTGCTGGCGGAGGTGTTTTGGGAAGTCAAATTGCTTTTCAATCAGCTTATTGTGGATACGATGTAACAATATGGTTAAGAAGTGAAGAT
>JAFVEF010000059.1 GCA_017478105.1 Bacilli bacterium
CCATTATAATATCGATTTATCGCTTCCATTTTTCTATCTGCACTTACATGTTTTCCCATAATATATCCTCCTTAATAAAATTATAACAAAAAAGTAGACTTCTATCTTTTTTAGATGTCTACTTTTAGTTTATCACTTTATAATCTATCGTTTTTATATTCTATAATAATAATCATTTTCAATTAACTCTATCATTTCAGAATAATCAGTTTCAAACAACATAGACAAGTAATAATAAAAATATCTCTCATCTTTATCAGTAAAACTAAGTATTAGTCTATACTGATCCCAAGTAATCTTTTCCATTTTTTTATAAAAAATAGGAAAACATAAATAAAACTTTTTCATCAAATGAATATTCTCTCTAGTAAACAAATAACTATTTCCATATAAATATGTATAATAATTAGAGTATTTTTCAACTATATTAGAATAACAATCTTGTTTTTCATAAACATTTTTACCAATATTCCAAAACAAAAATAATCGATTTTTAGGAAATATATTTATCACCTCAATTATATTATTCTAAAAAAAAAGAAAAGTTATCTAACTTTTCTTATTTTGCTTCCTCAAGAGCTCTTGTCTCACGAATTACTGTAATTTTAATAGTACCAGGATATTTTAGATTAGCCTCAATATTTTCCTTAACTTCTCTAGCAATTTTATGAGCTTCTAAATCATCTACTTCATCAGGTTTAACAATTACTCTTAATTCTCTACCAGCTTGAACAGCATATGTCTTATCAACACCATTAACTTTATTTCCAATCTCTTCAAGTTGAGATAAACGATTAATATAATTTTCTAAAGAATCATTTCTAGCTCCTGGACGAGATGCACTTAAAGCATCAGCGATTGCGACAATCTCTGCAATAACAGAAGTAGCATTTGTATCTCCATGATGAGATGCAATTGCATTTATAACAACTTCATTTTCATGAAATTTCTTCGCAATATCAACACCAATATCAACATGGCTACCTTCTACTTCATGATCTATTGCCTTACCAATATCATGTAATAATCCAGCACGTTTTGCTAATGTAACATTCTCACCTAATTCCCCAGCAAGTAAACCAGATAATTCCGCAACTTCTTTAGAATGTTCTAGTGCATTTTGACCATAACTAGTTCTAAAATGTAATTTACCAATTATTTCGATTAACTCAGGATCAAATTTTGTAAGTCCAAGTTCGAAAGTAGTATCTTGACCAAATTGTATAATTTTTTGTTTCATATCTTTACAAACTTTATCATACAATTCTTCAATTCTAGTAGGATGTATTCTTCCATCTTTTATTAAACTTTCAAGTGTAACTCTCGCAATTTCACGACGTAGTGGATCAAAACTAGATAAAACTACTGCTTCAGGAGTATCATCTATAATTAAGTCAACTCCAGTAATAGCTTCGATAGTACGAATATTTCTACCTTCTCTACCAATTATTCTTCCTTTCATTTCTTCATTAGGAAGATCAACAACAGTAACTGTTTGATCACTCGCAATATCCGCAGCATATCTATGCATTGATGTAACAATTAATTCACGAGCTTTTTTATCAGCCTCAAGTTTAGCTTGATTTTCAGCTTCCTTAATATACTCAGATATTTCCTTAGACATATTCTCACGAACCTTACTCATTACAAGTTCACGAGCCTTATCTTTACTAAATTTTGAAATCTTTTCAAGTAAATCAAGTTGTTCTTTCTTAATTTCCTCCACTTTACTTTTTTCGTTTTGGATTTCTTCTTGTTTTTCAGATAGTTTTTCTTCACGTTCATCTAAAGCAGATTCACGTTTTTGAAACATTTCATCACGTTTATCAATACTTGCTTCACGTTGAAGTAATCTATTCTCACTTTCTTTTAATTCATTTTTCTTTTCACGAATTTCCTTATCCAAATCCATTTTTATTTTATGAGCTTCTTCTTTTTGCTCAATAGCTGCATCTCTTTTTAACTTTTCTATTTCTTTTTTAGCTTGATTTATCATTGAATCAGCTTTTTTAGAAACTAAAGTTCCTCTAAAATTATTAATAATTAAAGATACAACAAAGCCAACTACTAGGCCTATCACAACAAGTAAAATGGAGATTCCAATACTATTCATATATACCTCCATCTAGATTAGATAATTACTAATCTACTTCTATTGTAGTTTTTATTTTAATTCATGTCAAGGAAAACAAAAAAAGACTAAACTAGTCTTTTTCAAAATATTTTTTTACAACTTCATAGTCAGAATAAGGAACTTTTTTATCTTCAATTGCCATATAATTATCTCTTCCTTTTCCAAGAATTAAAACAACATCTCCACTACCCGCAATACTTAAAGCATAGAAAATTGCTTCTTCTCGATCAACAATTCTAATATAATCTTTATTACTACCAACCATCTCATCAATAATATCATTAACATCTTCATATCTAGGATCATCCATTGTAAATATAGAAATATCACTATTACTCATTACTATATCTCCAATAACACTTCTTTTCTCATGTTCTCTACCACCTGCACAACCAGTTACTGTAATTATACGATTATAATCTTTAAAAGAATTTAATATATTCTTAATACCATTAATAGTATGAGCATAATCTAAAACAATAGAATAATCTTGTCCAAAATCCAAGAACTCACATCTACCACTAACTGGAGTTAATTCTTTTATTTTCTCAACTAAAACCTCATAAGAAACACCTAAATGTAAACATATTAAAAAAGCCATTACTACATTATATACATTATATAATCCAAATAAAGGACTATTTAATTCATATATCTTATCCTTACCTCTTATAACAATTTTTGTATACTTATTATCCTTTTCAACCTTACAAATAACATAATCATTATAATCATTAAAACCAAAAGTAATTAAATTATCACAACTAATAGTTTTTAGATTATCATCATCACCATTAACAAAAACCAAACCATCCTTTTTCACATAATCAAGTAAAGACTTTTTACAACTAATATAATTATCCATAGATTTATGAACATTCAAATGATCACCTGTAATATTTGTAAACCCAACTATGTCAAATTTCAAACCATCTACTCTTTTATGTAAAAGAGCCTCACTAGACACTTCCATTGACACAGAACCAGCTCCGTTTTCGACAGCAATTGACAAATCACTATACAATTCTGCTATACAAGGAGTAGTATTAGAAGTATTCATAACTAAATCATTTATTTGTAAACCATTAGTACCTATATAGCAACAATTATCCATCAATCTATGAATAATTGTCGTAGTTGTCGTTTTACCATCAGTTCCCGTTATACCTATTAGTTTTAACCTATCAATATCAATATCAAAAAACTTTCTACACAATTCTATATAATATGATTGTATATTATCCACAACAATATGTGGAAATGACAAATCAATTTCACGATCAACAACTAAAAAAACAGCACCATTTGAAATAGCATCATCAATATAATCAAAATGGTCAACATTATAACCCTTTGTCGCCACAAAAATATAACCTTTTTTTACACTTCTAGAGTCTTCACATACACCATATATATCAATATCATAATTAGTATCAATCAAATTTTTAAGTTTTTTCATAATATCCCTCACAGTAATGTTATGCTGACTAATTACTAAATAGTATAACAAACTCTAAAATAATTAAAAACAAAAAAGAAGAATTAATCTTCTTTTTTTGTACCTTTATCAATTTTAATATCATAGTAATCTCTTACTTTATCTTCAATTTCATGACATAATTCAGGATTATCTTTTAAAAGTAATTTAACATTTTCTTTACCTTGACCAAGTTTTTCTCCCTGATATGAGTACCAAGCACCAGTCTTTTCAACTATTCCAGCTTCACTAGCAAGATCTATTACTTCACCTTCTCTAGATACTCCTTCACCATACATAATATCAACAACACATGACTTGAAAGGAGGTGCAACCTTGTTCTTAACAACTTTTACAGTAGTTTTATTTCCAACTACTCCATCACCCATCTTTAATTGTTCACTACGACGAATTTCTAATCTACATGTTGCATAAAATTTTAAAGCTCTACCACCAGTTGTAGTTTCAGGATTTCCAAACATAACACCAACTTTTTCTCTCAATTGATTTATGAAAATAACAGTTGTGTTAGTCTTACTAATCGTACCATTTAACTTTCTTAAAGCTTGAGACATAAGACGCGCTTGTAAACCTACATGAGAATCTCCCATCTCACCATCAATTTCAGCTTGTGGTACTAGTGCCGCAACTGAATCAATAACAATAATACTTATAGCTTGACTTCTAACTAAAGCATCACAAATTTCTAATGCTTGTTCACCAGTATCAGGTTGAGAAAGTAATAACTCATCTATATTAACGCCAAGTCTTTCAGCATAAACAGGATCTAAGGCATGTTCAGCATCAATAAATGCCGCTCTTCCACCTATTTTTTGATGTTCCGCAATAGCCTGTAAAGCAAAAGTAGTCTTACCACTAGATTCTGGTCCATATATTTCTATAATTCTACCCTTTGGATAACCACCAACACCTAAAGCTATATCAAGTGATAAAATACCACTAGATACAACATCAACTTTCATATGTTTATTTTCACCAAGTTTCATAATAGAACCTTTACCAAATTGTTTTTCAATATCATTTAATACTTGTTCTAAAGCTTTATCTTTAGACACTTCCTTTGAAACAGCCATTATATTTCCTCCTCGTAAATAACTTACAATATCATTGTATAATACTTTTTTTTAAATTGCAACACATTTTCGAACAAATGTTTTTATAATTTAAAAATATAATTATAGTAAAAATTAAAAAATCCCTTATTGAAAAAGGGATTTTCATAACTAAAAACATTTCAATTTATTTTTTTCCAAAAATTAGTTCTTTATTCAACATAAAGTATTGATAAGCACTAATAACTGATAAGATACAAGCTAAATAAACTAAACATAAATCTACTCTAATTCCTATATACTCAAACGGTATATTATAGAAAAATACTAAAGATATACCTACCATCATAAAGGCTGTTTTATATTTTCCTGATTTAATTGCTGCAACAACTCTACCCTTACTAGCAGCTTCCATCTTTATTGCATCAACAATAATATCTCTAAAAACATAAACTACAGGTACAATTACTGGAACAAAACCATTAGCAGCAAGAATAATTAATATTGGATTAACCAATGCTTTATCACAAATAGCATCTAACATTTTTCCAGTATCAGTAACCTGATTATTTTTTCTAGCTAAATATCCATCAAGAAAATCAGTAAGACTTGCAATAATAAATAATACTCCAGATAAAATATATTGTAATTCAACAACTACTCCATTTATATCAAACTTTGGGAAAACAATTCCTAAACTTGAAAATGGTACACATAATAATATAATTATAAATACAGTAAGCACTAATCTAGCAACAGTTATTTTAGTAGGTAAATTCATAATAATCCCTCACATTTCCTTTTAACTCATCTACTCTTTTTGGTACTTTATTTGTAAAACTTAATATAAAATAAATAATTATAAGAATACAAACAAAAATAATACCACCCCATATAAATGGAGAATAATTAACTTTTTTCTTATACTCTTTAGTATAAGGAGACATAATTCTTTTAGTATTTTTTTCTTTATTTTTCTGAGCTTCTACAATATCATCTAAAGATATTTTAGATGTATGTTGAAACAAGAAACCATTAAACTCATCAACAACTTTGTCAGGATTCAATCCTAAATACTTAGCATATACTCGAATCGACTCTCTTAAATCATAAACATCTTTAAATGCTCGTACATTCCCACTTTCGATGTTTTCAAGATGAGAAGTAGAAAATTCAAGATCCTCACAAGCTTCAGTAACACTAACACCATTGCTGATTCGGGTTCTTTTCAAGTACTCTCCTAACTCCTTCATAAAACACCTCATCTTTATAAAAAAAATAATAAATACAAATAAGCCATGTTCTGTACCTTTTTACAGGTGACAACCATTTATCTACCAATTGCTTGGTTCCTAGCTCCGTTCTTATTCCTTTGCTAGAACTCCCCTACCAAATTTGGGTTTCTCACTCGCGGGGTTTACCACGTTTCACTTCTATATTTCTATAGAAATCGTCACTGCGGCACTTTATGGATTATTCCATATCCTAAGACTTAGGAATAATATCCGCCGTTAACTTACGTTACTCTAGGTTATTTTTTCCCTAGACACGAACACTACAACCATCACAGATTGTGTGAGCATGGACTTTCCTCAAGAGACTCAAGATCTCCAGCGTTTGTCTATGTATTAATTATTTTTCACCATTGTTATCCTTTGAACCATAAACCATTTTTTCTAATTGAGATAATCTTCTCATTACATCAATATTATTTACTTCACTAGAATGACTACTAGAAACAACTTCCATATTTAATTTAGAATTACGAAGTTCTTGTTTTAAATTCATAATCTCTGTCATTAGATCCTTCTTTTCTCTTTCTAAATTACTAATAATTTCTAAGAATTGTTCATAATCACCAATAATATCATCCAAAAATGAGTCTACCTCTTTTAAGCGATACCCTCTAGTATCAATCTTAAAACTTTTTTCAAGAATATCTTGTGGTGTAAGTTTAATCTTATTTTGATACATTTTATCACCAATCCCTTACAATAGTATTATGTCATTTCTTACTGTTTTTGTCAATTATTAACCCTTTCTTTAATAAGATAACATTTATATTTCTTTCAATTTCCCTAGTTTGTCTACTCATCTTACTTAATATTAAGTAAATCTCTAATCTATTCATATTATCACCATGATAAGAATAATATAAATAAAAATAAAAATCATAAATTCGACAAAACTAGAAAAGAAAATACAAATTAAATTTATATGGTAAAAATTAATCAAATATAGTATAATTAATGATAGGTGATGAGATGAACTATCCAAAAGGTATAAAAAAAACAAATAATATAAATCCTGTCACCAAAGAAACAAGTTATAAAAATAGAGGAATGACTTTAGAAGCAGATATTAATATAAGTAATGAATATTATAGAGAAATAGATAAAGCATATATATATAAAAAACCAACTCCTATTAAAATTACAAAAGTAGATTATCCATCAAGAGATAAAGCAACTATTAAAGAAGCTTTTTTTACAGTTCCTTCTACAACAGATTATAACGGTATTTATAAAGGACATTATATTGATTTTGAAGCAAAAGAAACAAAAAGTAAAACATCATTTACTCTTTCTAATATCCATCCCCATCAAATAAAACATCTAGAAAATATAGAAAGACATAAAGGTATATCTTTTTTAATAATAAGATTTACTGTATTAAATGAAACTTATCTTTTACCTACAAAACAACTAATGAATTACTTAGAAACATCTTCTAAAAAATCAATTCCTTTATCTTATTTTAAAGAAAATGCTTATTTAATAAAAGATAGTTATAATCCAAGAATAGATTATTTAAAAATAGTTGACCATTTAATGGAGGTAAAACAATGAAGAAAAAAGTAATAAAAAGAAAAAATTATAACGCTAATAATAAAAGAGTTAAGAAAAAAATAAAATTTAACAAAAATAACTTAAAAATATTAGCTCTTGCCGGAGCAATAATTCTACTATTATTGAGTTATCTAATGTTAGGAAAAGCCTTTACTATACTTACAGCTATAGGACTTGGTATTATTTACGGTATATGGTTCCTAGTAATTAGAGAAAAGAATGGTAAAAAAAGAAAACGAATTACTAACATTATAATTATTGTTCTCTTACTAATAGGAATAAGTGGCTTAGTTGCTTTTAGTGCCTTTATTCTATATGTAAAAACAATTGCTGATCCAAAATTTAAAGTATCAAAATTAAATACTCTACAAGTTAGTCGTATTTATGATAGTGCTGGAACTGAAATTGCTAAATTAGGTTCTGAAAACAGAGAAAAAGTAACTTACGAACAATTACCAGAAGTTCTTGTTGATGCCATAGTTGCAACAGAAGATTCACGTTTCTTCCAACATAATGGATTTGATGCACCAAGATTCCTAAAAGCAATAATTGGTCAAGTAACAAGAGGTTCTGAAGCCGGTGGTGCTTCTACTATATCAATGCAAGTTACCAAGAATAGTTTTACAGATCCTTTAGGAAAATATACATCAGGTAAAAAAGGAATTATTCGTAAATTTGAAGATATTTATTTAACAGTATTTAAATTAGAAAAGAAATATTCAAAAGAACAAATAATTGAATATTATGTTAATAACCACTTCTTAGGTGGAAACATCTATGGAGTACAAGAAGCTTCAAAAGCCTATTTTGGAAAAGATGTAACAGACTTAAACTTAAGTGAAGCTGCTATTATTGCAGGTATGTTTAAATCACCAAACTTCTATAGACCAACAGTAAATCCAAAAAATGCTGAAGCAAGAAGAAAAACAGTTCTATATTATATGAAAAAAGCTGGTTATATCACACAAGAAGAACAAGATGCAGCTAATAGCATTCCAGTTGAAACATTAACTCTAGCAGCAGGTGCATCTAATGATAACCCATATCAAGGATATATTGATGCAGTTGTTGATGAAGTTCAAGAAAAATATAATGTTAATCCATATGATACTCCAGTACTTGTTTATACAAACTTAGATATATCTAGACAAAACGGAGTTAATCAAGTATTAAACGGAGAAACATATGATTGGATAAATGATAAAGTACAAACAGGAGTTGCTGTAATAGACACTCCAACAGGAAAAGTTTTAGCTATAGGAAATGGTCGTAATATTAACTCAAGAAACAACAGTACAGCAGATCAATTCAATTACGCAACACATCTAAAACGTCAACCAGGAAGTACTGCTAAACCACTATTTGATTATGGTCCTGGTATTGAATACAACAATTGGTCAACATATGAACAATTTGTCGATGGCCCTTGGTCTTATTCAAACGGAAGATCAATTAAAAACTGGGATGGTGGCTACTTCGGACAAATAACATTAAGAAGAGCACTAGCTGCTTCACGTAATATTCCAGCATTAAAAGCTTTCCAAAACGTTGAAAATGAAAAAATTAAAGAATTCGTAACTAACTTAGGATTAACTCCAGAAATATGTAAGAGTGGTTACGTATATGATAAAGTTAATAAAAATTGTTATAACAAAACTGATAAAACTGATGTAACAGAAACAATTGCTCTTCATGAAGCACATTCAATCGGAGCATTTACTGGTGTTTCTCCATTAGAAATGGCTGCAGCCTATGCTGCCTTCTCAAACGGTGGAGTTTATAATGAACCATATACAGTAAGTAAAATAGTATTCCGTCAATCTGGAGAAACAGTTGAACACAATGAAGAAAAATATGTAGTAGGTAGACGTGTAATGTCTGATGCAACAGCATTTATGATTTCAAGTGTTCTACAAGATGTTTCCTTAACAGGTGGTACACCAAGAAATGTCGCTTGTAAAACCGGAACAACTAACTATGATGAACAAACTATGATAAACAACCACATGCCTGGTGATGCTATTCGTGATTCATGGGTAATTGGATATTCTACTAGAACAGTAATTGGTATGTGGTATGGATATGATTACATAGATAAAAATGGTGAATATGTTCTAAGAAACGTACCAGCAACAATCCAAAAAGACAGATTATTTAATGCTTTAGTTTCATCTGGAGCTATGGAAGCAGATAGAAGTGAATTTGTAATGCCAGAAAGCGTTTCAAAAGTAGCTGTTGCTGCTGGATCTAATCCAGCTAAGAAAGCCGTTCCAGGTGGTGGAACAGTATACGAATACTTCAAAAAAGGATTCGAACCTACAGAATATGATATTTCTAATTACAAATTACCTGCACCTGCAAATTTAAGTGCCAGTGTTTCTGGAAATAGAGTTATGCTTTCATGGTCACCAGTATCTCCTGGAGAAATAGGTGATGCAAGTCATGGCGCATTTGGCTATAACGTTTATAAAGATGGTGTATTATTAACATGGACAGATAAAACTACCTATTCATGTACTCCTGATAATGTTTATGGAACATATAAAGTAATCGCAACATATAAATCATATAATGATATACAAAGTGCTGAAGCTACATATATTCTACAAAAACCAGAAGAAAAACCTACACCAAAACCAGAAGAGCCAACAACTCCAGAAGAACCAACAACTCCAGAAGATCCACAAAATCCAAGTGATCAGCAAGATAAAACAAATCCATAATAAAAGGAAGAATTTAAATATTCTCCCTTTTTTCTATACAATAATCAATCATCTTACAATTACTACATTCAGGCTTTAATGCCTTACAATGATATCTACCAAATAAAACCATCTGTAAATGTCTTTTAGCCCATACATCTTTTGAAAATAGCTTCATAAGTTTCTTTTCAACATCTAATACACTAGCATTCTTCCTGACGATTTTTAGCCTCTTAGAAACCCTTTCTACATGCGTGTCTACCCCAATATATGGATCATTATAAAATTCACTTAAAAATACATTAGCAGTCTTTCTCCCAACTCCTGGTAGTTTAATAAGTTCATCCCTACTCCTAGGAACAACACCACCATATTCATATAGTAATATTCGAGCTAATTCCTTAACATATACAGCTTTTTTTCTAAAAGAACCAATAGGTCTTATTATATTCTCTAAATCATCTAAAGAAGCATTCTTTAAAGATTCAAGACTATTATATTTTTTAAATAAAACACTAGTAACCATATTAACTCTTTTATCTGTAGTTTGACTACTAAGAACTATCGCTAATAATAACTCATAATCATTATTATATAATAATTCACATTTAGGATTAGGAAACAATTCATCTAAATAAGCTTCAAAATCATTCTTCATCATCATCAAACCAATTCCAATCAACAATATCCATATCTATATCTTGTGTTTTATCTTTATAGTTTCTCCTCTTTTTTCTTCTCTTTTCCACATCTTCAACAGTCTTTACTCCATCTTTTCCCCATTCATATAAAATAGTGTCCATATACTTTAAATTAGTAACACCATTTAAAACAGCTTCCTTTAACGCCTCTTTAATTAAATCCTCACTAATATTACTTTCAAGCCAAGCATTGATAATTTGTATTTCAATAGATCCAAGTGTTCTTCCAAACTCTTTCTCAATATATTGAAATATTTCTGACCCATCATTATCTTTCTTATTATAATCTTCCATCATAATATAAGATACTTTATTATAAAAATTATCTAATAATACAGTCTCTTCCATAACACCTTTATCATTTTTAATTACTTCAACATTAACTAATCCTTTATCAGTCAAAACACCAATATATTCCATAATCTTAGCTAAATCAAGATTAAGTTCTTCTGAATATTTATCAGGATCAAATAAACATTTATTTCCCTTATTATATAAATACATCAAAAATATAAATTCATCCAAACCAATCTTAAGAGATTTATAATTTTTTAATAAATACAAAGGAACAACTATATTACCATCTATAAAAAACTTTTCTAACTTATTATTTTTCATATTATCATCCCCAATTAAATTATAACACGTATAATGTTAAGCATAAAGATTTTAGTTTTTAATCTTTATGTTTTTTTGTTATTATAACACACATCGGTAAAGACGGATTATAACAGGAACCTTAGAGTTCGATTTTATGAATGTCTGCCATATAGTTA
>JAFVEF010000060.1 GCA_017478105.1 Bacilli bacterium
TTCCATAATGATAAATCACCGATAGTCCACGTTGTAGCATTATATCCAGCAGATATAAACATATTACACATATTTGTAACATTTGATGTATTCCAGCCAGATAAATTACCAATACTCCATGTTGTTGCACTCTGCCCAGCATCTGAAAACATTGAAGACATGTCCGTAACATTTGATACATTCCACTCTGATAAATCACCGATAGTCCATGTTGTAGCATTATATCCAGCATTTGAAAACATTTTAGACATATTTGTAACATTTGAGGTATTCCACCCTGATAAATCTCCAATACTCCATGTTGTTACTTTATATCCAGCATTATTAAACATATATGATATATTTGTAACATTTGATACATTCCACTCTGATAAATCACCGATAGTCCACGTTGTTGCATTACGC
The DNA here is from genome assembly GCA_017478105.1 of Bacilli bacterium. GTDB lineage: Bacteria > Bacillota_I > Bacilli_A > RF39 > UBA660 > UBA3789. Next base: position 406 of record JAFVEF010000060.1, read on the forward strand.
CCAGCATTTGAAAACATAAATGACATATTTGTAACATTTGATACATTCCACTCTGATAAATCACCGATAGTCCACGTTGTTGCGCTTCGTCCAGCATTATCAAACATACCATACATGTTCGTAACATTAGATGTATTCCACCCTGATAAATCGCCGATACTCAATGTTGTAGCATTATATCCAGTTCCAGAAAACATACCTTTCATATTAGTTACATAAGAGGTGTCCAAACCTGATAAATTTAAACTAACAGTTGCTGCACCATAACCTGCATTAGAAAACATCTGCGACATATCATTCACATTTGATGTATCCCAACTAGTTATATTGCTTATTATAAAATCACTTACATTATAGCCAGCATCGTAAAACATATTTGATAAACTATTTAGTTTACTTATATTTAAATTAGCTGCATCAAAATTTTCTAAATTCTTTAAATAATACGCATAATGTTTTAAATTTGAAGCTAAAACAGCCCCCTCTGAAGATCCGATTACTATTTCATATTTACTATCACTATCACTATCAAAATACCAGGCCATTATACCACCATTTTGCTTAGTAGATACATCCCATGAGCCTATTGCATTTGATGGAACAACATTAGTTGTAGTAAACTCTATTTTTTCAATATTCAAACTATTTATCGGTCCATCTAACCAATTATATCCAGATGAAGACACTGTTGATTTAGTATTTCCAATCATCATGTTTAGTGCATAATTATTGAAATTAAATGTTAATTTATAGTTTAAAGTTTTAGTAGAAGGTACTGTTGTAACTGAACTTTTGTATTTAAAAGTTATGGTAAATGTAGTTGTGGCATTACCAAGTATCTTATCTCCTAAACTATAACCACTTATTGTATATTCAATATTTGAATTAGAAAAAGTAGTATTTGTTATAGAAGTAATCTCTTTATCTAAAGCTACATAGTTTTTTGTCTTTACTGTAATAGTTACTGTTGAATTAAGATTAGGCAAACTAATTCCACCACTTATACTTGCATAATCAAAAGAAACAGGAGTTGTCTGAGCTCCACTATTAGTTACTCCATTTAGACTAGATCCTATTACTCTTATATCTGCAGTCTTCATAAACGCAACATCTCCACTTATCTTTAAATTAGTAGATATTGCCGAATATCCAATTGAAATAAACAAAGAAAACAATAAAATTAAAAAAACACAAATGTTTTCTTTCTTATAAATATTATAATCTTTAACTTTCATATTCATATTATCAATTCTCCAAATTCTAATATAGCAAAAAAAAAGAAACTTTTCAAGTTTCTCAACTATCCTCTTCTTTGACAATTAAACCCATTTTGTCTCATTGTAGATTCAACTTTATCCATATCTTCATTATATTTAAAATTAGGATAAGTTAATCCAGCTTCAGTAAAATGAGATCCAATTAAACTAGTATCTAAAACAGATAATTCAAAGAATTGTCTTTCTATTATTTTATCATCTAATTGACTACAATTAACAGTAACACCTTCTACTCCACTTACATCATTAGCTAATTGTTGACAAGTATTATATATTTCTAATAGAGATGCTTCATCTTCAGAAGAATCGCCTCTTGTTGATATTTCATATGAAGCTTTTAATAATTTATTATCTGAGAAAGTAAATGTATCATTATAAACTTTATCTAAATTATTAGTAGAAGTATTAAGAGCACACTCTAATTTACCACTTGTAATTTTACTATCATCCATATTTTGACCATCAATATATTTCTGAACCATCATTTGTATATCAGGTAAAAATAATACAAAAACTATTAATAACACGAAGAAAAATAACATCATAAAGACTTTAAATTTACTAGGTGGCTTATATTCATGATTTCCTTGTCCCTGAGTCTGTGGCATTTGAGGTTGACCTTGTGGTTGTCCAGATTGCACAGGCTGCATTTGTGGTTGAACATTTTGTACTTGTGGTTGTACTTGAGGCTGAACTGGTTGTGCTTGAGCTTGTATTTGATCTGGACTAATACGTTGAACAGGCATTTGATTAAATACAAATTTATCTGCTGGTACAGCATTAGGATTTATAGGTGCAGCACCAACTACGTTTGGTTCATTATTTACTGGTACTTGATTAACACCATTATTAACTTGATTATTATTATTTATATTATTATTATGATTATTTTCACCATTCACAATAATCAACTCCTTATTCTTTATAATTATATCATAATAGTTTATCTTAAACTAGATATTTTTTCTTGAAAATTAGAACTATTAGTAATATAACTACCACTAGTAACTATATCACAATCTCTACAATACTTAATTGTATCATTATTTACTCCACCATCTACATTTACTAAACATTTAACATTGTAACTTTTAATTAAATCTTTTATTTCTTTTATTTTATCTGAAGCAGAAGTAATAAAAGATTGTCCACCCATACCAGGATATACACTCATAACTAAAATATAATCAAGATAAGGTAAATAAGGAACTAATTCACTTACTTTTGTATCAGGATTTATTGCTAAACCACATTTTATTGAATATTTTTTTATCATATCTAAATCTTTCATTATATCTTCATCAATTTCAACATGTATATATATTACTTCACAGTTTAATTCTGCATATAATGGAATATATTTTGATGGATCTTCTACCATCAAATGAACATCTAATCTCTTATCAGTATAATCACTTACATGTCTCATTTCTCGAAAAGGCATTGTCTTATTCTTAACAAATTTACCATCCATAACATCAACATGTATTAAATCAACATCAGTATCATTTAATATTTTTAAATCTTTTGGAATATTTTTACTACTTAAAAATGACACACTAACCTTCATTCAACATCTCTCCCTATAAAACTTAAATAATTATTATATCTACTCTCTAATATCTTCCCATCTTTAACCATTTTCCTTATAACACACTCATCTTCTTTTGTATGTGTACAATCTTTATAAATACAAGGATACATCTTAAATTCTACAAAACTTTTTCTTATATCTTCCATTGATACTTCATTAAACTCTAAAGATGAAAATCCTGGAGTATCCATAACTTTACCATCTAATATTTTAAATAATTCAACTACTCTTGTAGTATGTTTCCCTCTACCTAAAGCTTTCGATATTTCACCAGTTTCTAAATTCCACTCTGGATTTAATTTATTCAAAAGAGTAGATTTACCAGCCCCAGTTTGTCCAGTAAAAACACTTGTCTTATTAGACAACAATTTCTTTATCTTACTAACTTCAGTATTATATATAACTGTATAACCTATTTTTTCATAGTATTTTAATATTTTTTTATACTTAGAAAAATCATCATCGTCTAATAAATCTTTTTTAGTTATACATATTATAGGTTTAACATGATTAATCTCCATAAGTGTAATAAATTTATCTAATAAATTATCTGAAAAGTCTGGATATTTTAAACTCGTTATTAGAAAAGCTTGATCTATATTACTAACCTTTGGTCTTTTAAAAATATTTTTTCTAGGAAGTACTTCTTCAATCAAATTTTTTTCTTTACTGAAAAGAACATAATCCCCTACTACAGGAGTAATATGTTCTTTTCTAAATAATCCACGACATTTACAAGGATAAACAAAACCATCACAATCTACAAAGTATAAATCACTACTAATTTTAACTATTTGTCCTCTCATAAATCTCCTTATTCAGTTTTTGTATCGGTTTTACTTTCTTCGCTTTTATTTTTTTCATTATTCTTATCATCACTAGGTGTTGGCGTTGGTGTAGGTGTTGGAGTTGGTGCAGGTTTAGGTTTAATTGCAACCGTTACTCTTAAAGTCATACCCTTAACTATTGTTCTACCCATAGGTATATTTTGAGCAATTATAGTACCTTCAGTAACAGCTGTAGTTTCTTGCTCAGTCTTTTCAATTTTTAAACCATACTGACTACAGAAAGCTTCAGCATCACTATAACTCCATCCTTCTTCAACCATATTAGGAATTGTTTGTACTATATTAGGAGTATAAAGAACTAATTTTTCACCCTTCTTTAATTCACTTCCTGCTGCTAAAGATTGTCCAATTATTACATCATCATCTTCATATTTTTCATCAGCAGAAACTTCTTTCTTTTCAATTAATACAACTATTTCATATTTAGTTTCTAATAAAGTTTTAATTTCAATTGAATTCTTTCCTATATAATCTTCTAATACAATCTTCTCTTCACCTAAAGATTTATATATTGTAACAGTAGTACCTCTTCTAATACTTCTACCTACACTTGGATCAGTTTTAACAACTAAATTCTTCTTTATCTTACTAGATACAACAGACTCTATTTTAGCATTTACTATAAATCCAGCATCTAATAATTTCTTTTCACAAGTACTTACTTTAACACCTTCACAATTTGGTATTTTAACAGCTTTCTTATTCGCAAACTTAGGTACAATAAAGAATACTGTAAATAATAAAAGTGATATAAGTACAAATACAATACCTAGTACTATCAGTATTTTCTTATTTCTTTTATCAGCTTTATCTTCTTCCGAAAAAGTATATTCTGTATTAGTAGAAGTTGCTGTATCATCAACAAGTGTTGATACTTCTTCTTTATTATCTAACTCTTCTTTTGCTTTTTCTAACTTTTTAACTTTCTTACTATCGTTTTCATTTTCAGGATATTTATACTGATAAACAGGCTCATTCATTCTTTCATCATTTAATGCTGTCAATAAATCTTCATGCATACTACGAGCACTTTCATATCTATTTTTAGGATTTTTAGCCGTTGCTTTTCTAATTATATTTTCAATACTTTGTGGTATTGAAGGATTCTCATCTCTAAGTGATGGAAGTGGTTCTCTCATATGTTTCAATGCTATTTCAACAGCATTCTCTCCTCTAAATGGTAAAGAACCAGACAACAACTCATAAAAAATAATACCCATTGAATAAATATCACTTTTTATAGTACTACCTTTTCCACTAGCTTGCTCAGGTGGTAAATAATGAACACTCCCCATAACTGAATTAGTTTGTGTAAGTTGTGTTGAATTAAGTGCCATCGCAATACCAAAATCAGTTATTTTTATTTGACCATCATCTTTAATCATTATATTTTGTGGTTTTAAATCTCTATGAATTATATATGAATCATGGGCATGAGCCATACCATCAGTTAATTGACTCATAATATCAATTGCTTCACTAAGAGTAAGACTTCCACGTTTTTTAAGTAATTGTTTTAATGTTTTTCCATCAACATATTCCATTACTATATAATATGTTCCATCATCTTCTCCAACATCATAAACCTCAACTATATTTGGATGAGCTAAAGAAGATGCAGATAAAGCTTCTCTTTGAAATCTTCTAACAAATTTCTCATCATTAGATAAATCTCCACGTAATACTTTTATCGCTACATTTCTATCTAAAATAGTATCATAACCAAGATAAACATTTGCCATTCCACCTTCGCCAATAGAACGAATCACTTCATAACGATCATTTATCTTTTGCCCCTTTGTTATCACTTATTAACACCTTCTTCACGTACTAAATAAGCAACCGAAATATTATCTGTTCCACCCCTGTTATTAGCTTTTTGTATTAATTTATTAACTTTTTCTTCACATGAACCTTCGCCTAATAAAACTTTTTCTATCTGTCCACGATCAACTAAACCAGTTAATCCATCACTAGCAAGTAATATTTCTGTAATATCCATATCACAATCAAATATATCAACATCAACTTCCTGTGAAGCTCCAAGTGCTTTCATCAATACATTTTTCTTAGGATGAACACTTGCTTCTTCTTTTGTTAACTCCCCAGCACTTACTAATAAATTAACTAAAGTATGATCATATGTAACTTTATGTAGTTTTTCATCTTTTAATACAAACCCAGAAGAATCCCCAACATTTCCAAACAATAAATAATCTTTAGTAAGAACAGCCATAACTAGAGTAGTTCCCATTCCTTTACTTTCAGGATGTGTCTTTTCATGTTTAAAAATCAATGAATTTATCTCATCTACAGAATCTCTAATCCAATTAACCGCATCAATCTTACTCATTTCATTAAAAGACTCTGTAAAATGCTTTTCTAAATAATCTATCGCAATAGATGAAGCTACTTCTCCAGCTCTATGACCACCCATACCATCAGCTATTGCCATTAAATAATTATTATCTTTATTACTAATAATAGTAACGTTATCTTCATTATGAGTTCTAACTTTACCAGCATCAGTTAAATAAAATGATTTCATAATTCCTCCTTCTTACTTCTAAGTTGTCCACAAGCAGCACTAATATTACCACCAAATTCTCTTCTTATTGTAACATTAATACTATTTTTTTTAAGTATATCATAAAACTTCATAATTTGAACAGTATTTGTTCTATAGAAATCTAAATTATTAGTTTCATTATAAGGAATCAAATTAATATAACAATTAATACCTTTAACTAAATTAGCTAACTCTTGGGCACATTCACAACTATCATTAACATCTTTCAATAAAATATATTCAAAAGTAACTCTTCTATTAGTCTTTTTTAAATATTCACGAATAGCTTTAATTAACTCTTCAAGTGGATAAACTTTATTAATTGGCATTATCTTATTTCTAATTTCATTATTTGGAGCATGTAAACTAATTGCTAAATTAACTTGTAATGGAAAATTACTAAATTCTAATATTTTAGGAACTAATCCACAAGTAGATACTGTAATATGTCTAGCTCCTATCGCAAGTCCAAAAGGATTATTAATAATTTCAAAGAATTTAATTAAATTATCATAGTTATCAAAAGGTTCTCCAATCCCCATAACAACAACATGACTAATTCTTGTATTTATTAACTCTTCAATCATAAGTATTTGTAAAACCATTTCATGAACTTCAAGATTTCTAACTTTTTTTCTTCTTCCTGATTCACAAAAACGACATCCCATATTACAGCCAACTTGACTAGAAATACAAATACTATTTCCATAATCATGTCTCATTAAAACTGCTTCAATATGTTCCCCATCTTCTAATTCAAATAAGTATTTAGAAACATCTTTATCATTTAAAACTTCTACTATTTTCAATCTTTCAATACTATAATTTTTCTTAATAATATCAAGCATATTTTTTTTTATATCAGTAATTAAAGAATAATCAGTAACTCTTTTCTGATATAACCAAGTAAATAATTGTTTCCCATGAAATTTACGTGAATTATTATCTAAAAAGATTTTTTCCATATCACTTAAACTCAATCCATAAATATTATTCATAATCTCAAACCCATTTCTAATAATAGTATAACATATTTTTCTATATAAATGAAAAACATCTGAATTCTATTCAGATGTATTATTATTTAAATTATCAGGAACTTCTATTTTAGAAACACTACCAAATTTATCATAAACGATTTCTAATTTTAAACTCTTCTCACATAAATTATTTAACAAACAATAACTATCTAGTAAATAATTAATTTGATATACATCTCTATTCTTATCAGTACTATATATTATTTTATTTGCTTCTTCTAAATAATCACTATCTATATTATGAAATAAACTATTGATAGTATTAGTAGATAATAAATAATCAAATCTCAAATGAGAATCTTCATATACTGTTTTAGATTCAAAATAAGAGTTTTTACAAATATCATTATAATTATTATTATCTAAAAACAAAGGAAACATAATAGGATTATCCACAATCATATTATTACTATCATAGAAAGTATTATCTACTTTGTAATAAATATTATCTAAATAATTAATCTTAGTAATATTTCCATTTCTCTCACCAGTAAAAGTATACTTTAAATCATCTAAATAAACATTATAAGTAAATACATAATTATTATTAGTTATACTTTCAAAAGAAACTTCATTTTTATTTTTATTATCATCATAATTATAATTACTAGTACGATTACTAAATCTCATCATTATAATAAGTAATAAGAAGAAGAAAAAATAAGCCCCAAAAAACAATATAGCCCTACCTCTAGGAGTTTTTCTTAAATCAAGAATTCCTTTCATTATTCAAATACCTTTCCAATTAATTTATCTTTAGAAATACCATTCGCAAAACTATAAGCATCCATACTTTTCTTACCAAATGGTTTTATTTTTGTAAGTACAACACTTCCATCACCACTTACTACAACAATTCCCATCTTTGATATTTCTACTATTTCTCCACATTTATTATTAGGATATTTTTTATCATTTATCTCACAATGAATTATTTTCATCTCTAACCCATCTAAAATAGCATAACTAGAAGGTACTGGATCAAGTCCTCTAACTAAATTAAATATTTCTAAACTACTCTTTTCAAAAGAAACATGTTCTTCTTCTCTTTTTATATTATAAGCAAATGTTACTTCTTCTTCATTTTGTTTAATTCTTTTATTAGTACCATCTATAATACTAGGTAAAGTCTCTAATAATAAATCTCTTCCCATTATAGATAATCTATCATGTAGGCTCTCTAAATTATCAGTATCTAATATAGTAGTTTTACTTTGACTAATAATATCACCATTATCCATTTTAACATCCATATACATAATAGTAATTCCTGTTTCTTTATAACCATCAATTATAGCTTTATGTATTGGAGCCCCACCTCTTAGTTTAGGAAGTAGTGATGCATGTACATTTATACATCCTAATCTAGGATAATCCAATATTTCTTTTGGAATAATTTGTCCATAAGCACAAGTAATTATAATATCTGGCTCTAGATCTAAAACTTCTTTATATTCAAGTCTAATCTTTTTAGGTTGTAATACTAAAATATTATTCTCTAGTGCCAACTTTTTAATAGGGCTATAAACTAATTCCTGTTTTCTTCCAACTTTCTTATCAGGCTGACAAACAACCCCAACTACTTCATAATTATCAATTAATCCCTGTAATACATTAACCGCAAAATCAGGTGTTCCCATAAAAACAACTCTCATGACTACCTCCATAACAACAATATTGATAAAACAACCCCTAAACTAATTAGAATAGATCCAATAAAAGTAAGAACATATACCCCACCTAAAGAATCTTCCTTTTTAATTTCCTTTTTATCACTAACTAGATTACTATTATAATAATAAAATGAATCTAATTCAACAATTTCAAAAGATTGTATATCTATAGTACCTTCATATTTAATATTATTTTTAACACCAGTTAATAAATCATCAACCATCTCAAATAGATCAGTATTAACAAAATTTTCGAAAGATAATTTATCCATGTCAGAATCAATGAGTTTCCTAGGTACTACAAGTAAACATATCGAAGAGCCTTCACTATGTAATAGATTCCATTGATCTAAAAACAACTCATATACAAACTTCTTATCATCTTCATTAAACATATAATAATCCATAAACCTTTTCAAATGACTCTTCAAGACAGAATAATTACCTTTCAAATAATCATCTTCTTGAATTCTCTTAGAAAAAGCTTTTTCTAAAAATAGCTTTGAATAAAACAAAGGACTATATAATGAATAATAAGATCCTAAAATAAAACTATCCGTAAAAAATACTTCTTTACTAGAAAAGTCTTTATCTAAAACTATATTCGTATTATATTTATCAAGGATTTTCTGAAACTCAATAAACCTGTCATAATAATTATCATATATTTCGGTAATAAAACCATTTTCTTTAATTATATTTAAATAATGTTTATTAAAACCATGAATATAATAACCATCATCTATATATTTATCATAAATATACTTACCAACTTTCATTATATTATCATGATCTTCATAATCTTTAACATTTAGAATTTGACAAACTATTTTACCAATTAATTTATTAATACCAACTTCAATATCAGTATAATTGTTTATATTTTTAAATATCTTCTCAACTTGAATCATAAAATCTTCAAAGTATGAAAAATCATCAATTATTATTTTATACTTAAATAAAGCATCATAAAAAATATGTAATGCCATTTCATTAGAAGTATAAAACAAATAATTATCAATTTTATTTTTCTCATTATATCTTTCATTAATTTTTAAATTGGTAATAAAATTAATTACTAAATCATTTTGTAAATACTCATTAAGCATTACACATTCTCCCCTCTATTAACTATTAAAATACATATAAAAAATATAGCCAACTCCAATTACTATTATTAAACCAAGAACAAATAAAAGGATCTTAACTAATATATTGTTCTTATCCCAATAACCATCTAAGTTAGTAGAAGATTCCTTCATCAATTTTTCATAACCTTCTCTTTTTTCTTTATTAAAATCTAACTCATTATTTTCATTATTTAAAGACATAACAATCACCTCTATCCTCTTAAAGAATAACATTAATTAAAACATTTGACTAGGATTAAAATCAATATCAATTTTAATCTTTACATTAGTTTTATAGTGCTCAACTATTTTATTTAATATTAAATATAATTCTTCAGAACTCTTATATTTCAATAATATATGATATCTAAAAACATTATTCATTTTAAAAATACTAGAAGTACTAGGACCCAATATAATAGTATTCCTAAGATTTCTCTCCAAACTATTTTTTATTTTAATAGCCTCATTAAATATATAATTACTATCTTTTCCACTTATTCTTATATTACATAAATAAAAATATGGTGGATACTTTAATTGTTTTCTAATAGTCATTTCCTTTTCATAAAAATGTAAATAATCATGATGACTACTAAGTACTATTGCATAATGATCTGGATTAAAAGTTTGTATAACAACTTCCCCAGCTTTTTCACTTCTTCCACTTCTACCAGCTACTTGACTAAGTAAAGAGAAAGTATTTTCACTACTTCTAAAATCAGGAATATTTAAAGAAGTATCTGCATTTATTACCCCAACTAAAGTTACATTAGGAAAATCAAGTCCTTTCGCAACCATCTGCGTTCCAAGTAATATATTGTATTTACCTTCCCTAAAATCATCAATAATCTTCTCATGTTTTCCCTTACCAGAAGTAGTATCATAATCCATTCTAATAACTTTTGCCTTAGGAAATTGTTGCATTAACTCTTCTTCAACTTTTTGAGTTCCAACACCTAAATTATTTAAACTATTCTCCCCACACTCAGGACATTTACTGTATACCTTTTCACCATATCCACAATAATGACATCTTAGTGTTGAACTACTCTTATGATATGTTAAAGTAATATCACAATTAGGACATTTAAAAGTATATCCACATTTTTTACATGTAACAAAAGAAGCATAACCTCTTCTATTTAATAGTAATATTATTTGTTCACCATTTTCTAATCTCTCATTTATCTTTTCTCTTAACTCTAATGATAAATGGCCTCTTACTTTTTTCATTGAATTATTAAGATCAACAACAACTACTTTTGGAAGACTTTTTCCATTTACTCTTTTCGGTAATGTTAAATATTTATAAACCCCTTTTTGGGCTCTTGCCATCACCTCTAATGATGGTGTAGCACTTCCCATAACAACAGAACAATTATGCCTTTTAGCTCTAAGTAGAGCCACATCTCTGGCATGATATCTAGGAGCAGGATCACTTTGTTTATAAGAATCACTATGTTCCTCATCAATTATAATCACGCCAATATTATTAAGAGGTGCAAAAATAGCACTCCTTGCGCCAATAACTATTGAAGCTTCTCCTCTATAAATTCTTCTCCATTCATCATATTTTTCACCATCACTCAATCCTGAATGAATAGCTGCAATTTTATCCCCAAATCTTTGTTGAAATCTCATAACCATCTGTGGAGTTAAACTAATTTCTGGAACTAATACAATACTACTTTTTCCTAACTTTAAATAATAATCAATTATTTCCATATATACTTCTGTCTTTCCACTACCAGTAACTCCATATAGTAAATAATTATTAGGACTATTATTAATTACTTCAGAAACAACTTTATCTTGATCAGGTGTTAATTTCTTTTTAGAAATCTCCAAATCTTTATATAAAACTCGATAATGTTCACGTGCCTCTTCCTTTAAATAGCCCTTAGTTAATAAAGTTTTAAAACTACTTACCGAAATATCAGTCAATTCTTTTTTTAAAACACTACCTTTTAATTTTAATAAATCAACTATTTCTTTTTGTTTAGAAGTAAGTTTATCAATATTAACATCATTCAAACTATAATAATAATCATATTTAATATTTATATGACTATTGTTTTTAGCTTTAAGAGCTTTTGGTAACATCACCTGATAGCAACTTATTAAAGAAGCAAGTGTCATATCTCGTAATTTTTTCCCCAATTCTAACAACTCACTATTTAATACAACATCACTATCCACAACATCTTCAATCTCACGCATCTCAATATTAGTTGAAGATTCATTTTTAATTTCTAGAACAAATCCTTCTAATTTCATTCTTCCAAACGGAACAACAACTCTAACCCCAACTTTTATTTTAGGTAATAATTCACAAGGTATTAAATAATCAAAAATTTTATCCACACTTTTATTGGATATTTCTACTAAAACACCCGCAACCATATTATCACCTCACTAATAATATTATACCAAAAAAAAGATAGAAATTATCATTTTCTATCTTATCACAACACTATGAACTATAACAGGAATATCAGGATCACTATCCCCATTTTCATCTGGCATTGGAATAATTTTAAGAAGCATTGTTTTACACAACTCCTTACCTTTTTTAAGAGTTTCAATAGTTTCCAAATTTTTCGCAATACCACCAATTAGAAATGAAAAAATAACAAAGAATACAACGATCATCAAAGAATCATATATTGTCATACTTACCACCTCTAATTCCTATTATCTCTACTTTACACTTTATTATTCAAATTTAGTTGTAAACAAAGATTATTTAAAAGACAAACCATATCTTTCAATATTATTATACTCCACAAAGAAAAAAAGAACAATAAGTTCTTTTAGAATAAACGTAAAATATCGTTAACCGTGATGACAAGCATCAATCCCATCAACAACATTAAAAATACAGTATGTATCTTATTTTCAAGTTCTGGATCAACAGGTGAACCTTTAATTTTCTCAATAATAATAAACAATATATGTCCACCATCAAAAGCAGGTATTGGTAGTAAATTAATAAATCCTACATTTACACTTAAGAATGCCATTAAATATAATAAACTAGCAATTCCACCACTCTTTTGTTCACCAACTATACTATAAATACCAACTGGTCCAGATAATTGATTTAATCTAATACCACCAGTAAATAAAGCTTTAACTGTAATAAACATTTGTTTAAACATAGACTTTGTCTTTAAATAAGTATAAGAAAAAGCATTTAAAAAACCAGTAGTCTTCTTTTGACTAATCATTAAACCATATCTATAATATGTATCTTTTCCTTCTTTAATCTCATTTGGTTTTACTTTAAAAGTATATTTCTTTTTATCTCTTTCTACAACAATAGTATTCTTCTTTTTAGGATTTGCCAAGGCTAAATATAAAGTAATATCATCACTAGTACTAACTTTATGACTATTAATCTTTACAACTTTATCTCCTTCTTTTATCCCAACTTTATAAGCAGGTGAATCCTCTTCAACTTGACTAATAACTGGATTCATAGTATTTCCACCCCATACTAATGCGATGAAAAATAAAACTAAAACAGCCAAGATAAAGTTATTCATTGGACCAAATACCATTATTAAGAATCTTTGCCAAGGTTTTTTAGCCTGTAATCTTCTATCTCTAGGTACTTTTAATACATCATCATCTTCTAAATCTTCACCAGCTAATTGACAAAAACCACCTATTGGAATAGCTCTTAAATTATATTCAGTCTCTCCAACTTTTTTACCCCAAATCTTAGGCCCCATACCAAGAGCAAACTCATATACATAAACTCCCATTATCTTCGCAAAAATAAAATGTCCAAATTCATGTACAAATATAATAATACCTAATATTATTACAAATAATAATAAATTAACAATTACGTTCAAAATATCCCTCCTATAAATACTCTACTAATATTATAAACATTAGTGTAACAAATATTAAACTATCAAATCTATCTAAAATTCCTCCATGTCCAGGAATTAACTCAGAAAAATCTTTAACATCATAATATCTTTTAATTGATGAGAAAACTAAATCACCTAGTTGTCCCATTACACTAAGTAAAAATGAAATAACTATTACAGTTAATAATGGTGTTGTAGTAGAAACAACAGTATGATAAAAACAAACTGAAGTAAAAGTACCCATTGCTACTCCACCAACTAACCCTTCAATAGTTTTCTTAGGACTAATCTTAGGACATAATTTATGTTCACCAACTAATAATCCAGTAAACAATGCAAATGTATCCGTAATAGTCGTAATTAATAATAAATATATGATATATGAAATATTATAATTACGAATAATAATAATTAAATTAAATGATAAACCTATAAATAGAATAGATCCTATCAAAAATAATGCATCATTCAAATTATACTTTTTAGTATCATTAATAAATACCATAGGAAGCATAAATAAGAATATTAATAAAGCCATTACTCTATAACTAAAATTATATTGAAATTCAATAGAATTAAAATTATACAAGCAAAAAGCCATTACCAATAAATATGCAAATAATTTTAAAACAAATGGAAATTGTTTCTTACTTTCTCTAACCTTTAATAATTCATGTAATCCTAAAACACTAAGTATTGCCATTAATCCTGCAAAAGGTAATTCCCCAATGAATAAAAATGGTAAGAATACAGCTACTACAATAATAGCTCCTATAATACGTTTTTTCATTTTATACCTCCAAATCTTCTATTTCTCTTTTGAAATTCTTCCAAAGCTTTATCAAATTCTTCTACTCCAAAATCAGGAAATAAAACTTCTGGAAAATAAAACTCTGCATAACTAGCTTGATACATCATAAAATTACTTAATCTCAATTCTCCACTAGTACGAATAACATAATCAAGTGGAGGTAAATCATTATACATATTTTTCATAAGTAATTCTTCATCAATATCATCTAAAGAAATATTCCCATCTTTATACAATTGACATAATTTCTTAGTCATATCAACTATCTCTGCATGTGATCCATAATTAATACATATATTTAATACTAGACTTTTATTATTCTTAGTATCATTAACTAAATCATCCATAGCATTTAATACTTTTTCAGGTAAAGGTTCTCTTCTACCAGAAAATATAATCTTAACATCTCTTTCTTTTAGAAAACCAAATTCTTTTT
This sequence comes from Bacilli bacterium, assembly GCA_017478105.1. GTDB lineage: Bacteria > Bacillota_I > Bacilli_A > RF39 > UBA660 > UBA3789. The sequence goes on from JAFVEF010000060.1 coordinate 15,671, forward strand.
CAAAAGTATTAATAAATAAATCCATTAAAAAATTTACTTCTTTTACTTCTCTTTTAAAATTTTCAGTAGAAAAAGCATATAATGAAACATATTTAACTCCTATATCAGCCATATGTATACATAATTCTTTCAATGTACCTATAGCCTTCTTATGTCCCATAGTACGAGGTAATCCTCTTTTAACTGCCCATCTACCATTACCATCCATAATAATACCAATATGGTTGGGTATAATCATCTTATCATTCATATTTATATACCTCTAAATTATTATATAACAAACAAATAAAAAAAGAAAGTCAAAAGACTTCCTAAAATTCTATTATCTTATCATTGATCTATGATAAAGACTATAATCAAAAAATAGAACCCATACAAAAATGTATTACATTTTTCCTTGCATAAATAGTTTTCAACTATTTTATCAAAATATTCATAAATGAATTTCAATAGTCCATTATTATAAAAAAACTAATCAACATATAACATTTCTTCAATATTCTTTAATTTATCACTGAATCCACTAACCATTATATTATCTTCAAAATACTTAACAATTTTTTCAATTCTCAAATAATTATATAGCATCTCTTCCATATCAAATTTATAATTAAAATAATTATTATTATCAAAACTCTTTTTAATAACATTATCATTTTCCACAACAACATAATTAATCTTTTCTTTATGAAATTTATCAATTACATTATCTAAACTACTTATAGGAAATCCAACTTTAAATGAATTACTTATTTTCTTTACTTTATATTTAAATAAAACATTTAATATAAAAGCATCTTTTTCAAAGCATTCATAAAAATTACCAAATTTAATTAAGACAACATATTCGCGAAAATCCATCTTATATTTATAATACTTTTCTAACATTTATTTATCACCTACAACTCTATAATACAAACCATTACATGTACCCCATTTTAAAAGTCCTTTATAACTGGAAATAGACTTTTTAAACTCCTTTTCTGTAATAATATTATAATCATATAGTTTTTTCACACTTTTTACCTTTCTTTTAAAATTCTTCTTAGTTCTATTTCTTAATTTAAGAATAATCTTATTATCCTTTAAATAAAATCTATAACCTAGAAAATCAATTCCATTTTTAATAGAATTGATTTTTGTTTTTTTTATATTTAATTCTAATTTTAAGTCTTCGTTTAACTTTTCCTTAATCAACACTAAGCTTTTTTTTAGATAATTCTTATCATGATGCAAAATAACAAAATCATCCATATAATTTATAAAGTATTTAAGATGCAATACTTCTTTCATATAGTGATTAAATTCATATAAATAAATTAACCCAAAAGCTTGAGAAGTTTGATTTCCTAAAGCCACTCCTTTACCAGTTTCATACAACGGTATTTCTTCTACTTCTTTTATTAAATAATCAATATTTGGTAAATGGCTATTAGTTAAATAATTAATCCTATCTTTCTTTAATCTCATTATTTCCATATTTACATAATAATACTATATAGGAATCGCAAAGCATCTTTGTCTTTAATCTTTCTAGATAAAATATTTTTTAATACTTCATGATCTATTTTATAAAAATACTTATGAATGTCTATTTTTAAAACATAAAAATTGGAATATTTATATTTAATTTCATTTAAATACTTTTTAAGTAACTTAACACCATACAAAGTTCCTTTACCCACTCTAGTAGCACACATAGAATTAATATATCTAGGTTCAAATACCTTAACTAAAACATATTCAGCAATCAAGTGATTAATAATTTTATCTTCTATTTCTTGAGCCATTACTATTCTACATTTCGGATCAGTAATCATAAATATATTATACTTACCAACTTTAAAATTTCTATTATCTAATCTCTTTTTTATATCATATAGATGTTCGCATATATATCGTTCAAATAAATCCACTTTCTTTTTATTTTTCACTTTACTACATACATTATAAGTCATATCTAAAATAACGTTAAAATCACATATAAATGAATATAAATTATTGATTCTTTTCATAAAATAACCACGACCTCGTCATTTTATCTAATTCAACTAAATATCCAGCATATTTTAAAAACTTTTTATTAGTTAAAATATCTTTACGCATCGCTTCTTCTAAATAAAAATTTAACATTTGTATTTGAACAACAATCTCTTTTTTTGAAGAAATATCTTGCATAATATTAGCACGATAAATCCATTCTAAAATATTATAGCAAGACTCTATTATTCTTGTTTTTAACACGTAATACTTATTAGGAAAATTTTCAGTATTTTTTTCAATAAATCTTAATGTTTTACGAGCAGTTCTCGCAATTATTAGATCTTCATGTACTTTATATTTCTTACTACTCATCACAAGTTTTTTCTTTTTAGTTGAAGATAATTCATCAAAATTCATTTAATCATCCTTTTTACTCATAAAAAACACAGTAAGGATAGAAAACAAAGATTTTCAAATAATCTACTAATCTAAGTTTTCATTTACTGCATATATTTTGTAACTATTGTTACAGGGAATATCCTTGTTTCCATTCTTGTACCTATTAACTATAGTCCAATAAGTTATAGTATATGGAAAATCTGGGGCCGGGCGACAACTACTCCTAACTGTTGCACGCAGAGTTGCCATTGTTGTTGACATTGCAGTTCCAAGCATCATCATTCGCATTGACATTGCCATTGGAATTGGCATTGGCATTCAAGCCAGACACACTGCAGTTGAAGTTAGAAGAGAGCCCGAAAAAAATCAGCCCTTTATTCAGAATATCCCGATTATGGCAAAATTTCCTAAAGTCAATTTTGCCATATCTTATTTTTCCATGTTGTGCCTACAATTCGCTACGCTACTTTCGGCACTCTCGGGTTATTTTTCAAAGAAAAATCCCCTCGTCTCACAAGCTTCGCTTGTTCGGATTCTAGATTATAAGATACCAGTGTTTCACCCTGGTACGCTGGGGCCGGGCGACAACTACTCCTAACTGCTGCACGCAGAGATGCCATAGTAGTAGACATAGCAGCTCCAAGCATCATCATACGCATAGACATAGCCATAGGAATTGGCACCGGCATCCAAACCAGACACACCGCAGTAGAAGTAAGAAGAGTAATCATGACAATAACTGCTTCCAAAAGCACTTAATAATGTTGCTTTGTTAGTATCATACTCTGGATCTAGACAATTTCCATTTCCATCATCATACTCACTCATGCATTGCCAACTACCTTCTACTAATTCATAAGTTTTCTTGCCTTTTAAGTAATAAGTTCCGGCTGTCATTCCGGCGTTTTCCTGTGCCATTTCGTCTGTAACTACAAATCCGACATAAGATTCAGTTACAGTATTATCTGATACTGTATGTTTTAAGAAGAATGGTCTATCTACTCCTCCACTTGCTTCTTTCAATGAATCAAGCGCAAGTTCTTTTGTTTGAAAAGTAGTTATTCCATTTGGGATAGACTTTCCTAGCCATACTACTGATGTATTAGTTCCATCATCTAATGTATCATTATTTTTATCAAAAACATTTGCTGTATAGACTGTTTCTGGATGTGGTACAGGTACTACACTTGTATCACTTTGAACATAGGTTACTGAGAATGTTAGATTTAGTGTTTGAGCAGTACTTGGTATATCTGTTGCACTAATGTCTTTTTTATAACCGACATGTACTTTATATTTTTCTGAGGTACCAGAGGCAAGTAAATGATTAGGAGCTATAGCTACTCCATCATCATATGTTACAATGTACTCTATATAGTTAGGTAAAGTAGTTATTTCTGTTCCATTTAATTTATTAGATACTACTGATATCATTCCATCGATAGTTCCTGCATTTACGGCATCAACTGTAAATTCAAAATAATCTCCTGGAATTGTTAAGGTTACTTCATAGTTTACTGTCGTTTTATTGGTATCTATTGTTGGAGTTTGTGCTGTTACACTACCAGACTCTACACTTACATTTTCCCAGTGGATATCCCAAGTAGGATTATTGATAGTACCAGATCCTACTATATTTAGATTAGTACTTAATACGGCATAACCTATTGATATTACTAATAACATTATTATTAAAATCATATAATTTAGTTTTCTTTTATTCTTTTTATACATAATCGCCACCTCTATTATAAGAGTACCCCCCCCCACGTTTTTTGTCAAGAAAAAAAACTATTTTTGTGCTATATACCTTATACAATTAATAGTATTCATTTTATTGTTTTTATATAAGGCTAAGCATAAATATTACTATTTATCTAATAACCATTCTAATACATTACGTATTATAATACCATCTTCATTAGATATAGGAATTTTATCAGAAGTTAAGATTATTTTTTCATAATTATCATCTATTTTTTTTAAAGATCTTATCTCTCTATCTAGTATTCTAGTATCAGTTTCGTCAATCCCTTTTAATGTATCAGCTACTTGTACATATAATCTTCCTTTATTATTTAGAGCTACAAAATCAACCTCATAATCGTCAACTTTTCCTACAAATACATCATATCCTCTTCTTAATAATTCCAAATACACAATATTTTCAAGGACATGACCATAATCTCCTATTTTACGTCCTAATATAAAATATCTTAATCCTAAGTCTGAAACATAATACTTTTCACCTGTTTTTAAATATTGTTTTCCCTTTACATCATATCTAGATACTTTATATAAGAAAAATGACTCTACAAATCCATTTAAATATTTTTCAACAGTTCTAACATTTATTTCTCTACCATCATTAGTCATTGTTGTGGCGATATTATTTACAGATACTAGATTTCCTATATTATCCATTAAAAAATTAGCTACACTCTTTAACATGGCTTCATCTTGTATTTTTTTTCTTGTCATTACATCCTTTATTATTATATCATTATATAAACTACTTAAATACATACTAACATCATCCTCTGTATCTAGATATGTAGCATATGGCATTGAACCTACTGATATATATTTTTGATATAACTCATCATTATTTAAATCATTATATACTTCTTTATATTCTCTAAAAGATAATGGTAACATCTTAATTTCGACATATCGTCCAGATAATAATGTAGAAATTTCACTAGACAATAAATAAGCATTTGATCCAGTTATATATAAATCAACATTCTTTTTTATATATAAACTATCAACAGTCTTTTGAAACTCATTAATTTTTTGAACTTCATCAATAAAAACATAATTCTTTTTATTCTTATTTAAATTATCATTTATATAATTATATAAATCCATATAATCAGTTATATAATTATACTTTAAATCTTCCAAATTAATACTTATTATTTGATCTTCAGTAATACCACTACTAAGTAAATAATCTTGGTATAACTTCAATAAAGTTGATTTTCCACATCTTCTTATACCTGTTATAACTTTTATTAATTCTTTATCCTTAAATCTTTTTAATACCTCTAAATATTCATTTCTTTCTATCATCTTAAATCCTCCTTTAAGTACAAAATAATTATACAACAATTATGATAAAAAGTAAAGTTTTTGTATCGCAGTACAAAAACTTCTGATATTTTCCACTTTTTTGTATTGAAAAAAGTATAAAAAAAGAAAGTCAAAGGACTTTCTAAAATTTATCTATATCTATTTTTACATATTTATTTTCTTTTAAAGCACTACTAGCTTGAACCAAAGTACGAATAGCATTTGCAGTACGTCCTTCTCTACCAATTACTCTACCAATGTCTTCTTCACTAACCATTACTTGAATTAAAATAACATTTTCTTCTTCAGTAGGAAATTCTTTAACACTTACACTATCTTCATCTGTAACTAATGATTTAACTATATGCTCTGTTAATTCTACTAAATCCATAATTACTTATCCTTCTTCTTAGAATCAGCAAATTTCTTCATGATTCCTTCTTTGCTTAATAGATTTCTAACAGTATCAGTAGGAATTGCTCCATTATTTAACCATTTTAAAGCAACTTCTTCATTAATAACTACTTTACTATCTTCAATTGGAGAATAAGTTCCAATTAATTCTAAATATTCACCATCTCTTGCTTTACGAGAATCAGTAGCAACTATACGATAAGTAGGTCTTTTCTTAGCACCCATTCTTGTTAATCTTAATTTAACAGCCATTATAATCCCTCCATTTCTAAATTCATACTTATTATAAACAAATATTAAATAGATGTCAACCATTTTTTGTTGACATCTATTTCTTTATATATTGATATCCTACAGGAGTATAACTATCTGTATAATATGAATATGACTCATTTAAATTCTTATATTCAAATAATTCATTAAATACTTTTCTTTCTATTATCTTATCAAAATCATCATTACATTTAATTAAATTACTACATATTACTTTTCCATCATCTTTCAACAATCCATATAAATTATCTCTAAATCCCACTAAAGATTTATGATCTATACTATAATACTCTAATATATTAGACATAATTATAACATCATATTTTTTTCTAATAGAACTAACATCATCACACATATTAACATTATAAAAAGTAAGTTCTTTATCTTTCAAAATACTAGTTAATCTATTAGTATCACGAATTACATTATCATAAGGATAAACATAATCATTTAAAATCATTTTATTACCTGACTTCTTTAATCTATCTAAGTATAAATACCAAAAATCTCTAGCTTCAAATTCTTTATCATAAATAGTATCTACTTTATCTAATAATTTTTCAAAATATTTATTATAAGAAGTAAATAAACTCTTCTTAGGATAATAATCATTATTATATAATAATCCCCATTTTCTCATATAAAAATAATATTTAGTAAATTCATTTATATCAAAACTATCAACATTAGAAGCCCCATAATAATATGAATATAATAAATGATCACTAGAACTTAATACTGATAAAACATCTTTATCTAAAACTGAAAAAGAATTAAATAAGTCTTTAAGATTTTCATTACTTTTATAATATGTCATATCATTAAGTCCCATAAAAAACACTCCTTAATGAGTGTCATTCTAATAAAAAAATAAGTAATTGTCAACTATATAGTATCTTCAATAAACTCTTCATCTACTTTATCTATATCATTATTATCATCATTACCTTCAACTATCTCATCCCAATTATCCTCATCTTCTGATGCTTCTACTTTTACTTTAACATCACCAACAAGTTCTATTCCTAATTCTTTTTCTATACTATAAACTATTTTTCCATTTTCAATATCTACTTTTACACAATTAGGTTGTTTTAAACTACGAACAATAATCTCTTCATTTAAAACATCATCTACTTCTCTCATATGAACTATCTCATGATATTCATTCGTCTGTTTAACAACATTAGTTTTTGTATCATTATCATAAGAATACCAAATATTTACATCATAACTTCCATCAATAGAAATATCTTTTCCACTTTTACTTCCCTTAAAATTATGATTAATTACCCAACAACCCAATACTGTAGATGGATTATCTACTTCTATTTCATGATTACTTTTAAATAATTTCTTTCCTTTAGATATAACCGCCTTAGTAACAATTTCTTTATAATTAGCCATATTACACCCTCCACTTTAATATATGTAAAAGCCTAAAAAAAAGTACTAAAAACAAATAATAGTATGTTATAATTATCTATAGAATAAGGAGGGATAATATGGCATCCGCAATTATTCATATTGCTATCGCAAAAGAATTACTAAAAGAATACAATGTTGATAATGAAAAAGATTACTACTTAGGTTCCATTGCCCCAGATATTGCTAAACAAATAGGAATGCCTAGAAGTAAATCTCATTTTGAAACTGATAAAAAAGATTATCCAAATATAGAATTATTTAAAAATAGATATCCATTATTTCAATATAATTCTTTTGAATTTGGTTATTACATTCATTTAATGTCTGATAAAATATGGTTTGAAAAATTTCTACCTAATATTGTAGAAAACTCTTCAATAAAACTATTAGACGGTACAATATTAAAATTAGATGAAGAACAAATAACAGATATGATTTATTCAGATTATACTAATATAAATATAAGTGTTATAGAAGAATATAATCTAGATTTATCTCTTTTCTATGAAGAATTTACTCCACCAAAAACAAATATTAAAGAAATACCAGTTGATAAATTAGATATGTTGATAAATAAAATGGGAATAATAATAGAAAACTCTAAAAAAGAAAAAACATATACTTTTGATATGTTATCTATAAATAATTATATAAAAGATACTGTTGAAACTATAAAAAAAGATTTAAACGAATACTAAATTAGTATTCGTTTATTATTTCTACAAAATAATCATTTAAACTATCTTTAACATAAATAATCATTTCATTAACTCTATCTAAATAATATAAATATTCATGGTATATAGGAATATCATTTAGTTTATTATTTAACTCATTATATTCATTTTCTAAATCTATTGAATCAGGATTATTAACTATTTTCTTTTGTAGTTTTTTTACTCTTTCTATCATATCAACTAATTCAGTATTATTATTCATTTTATTTTTAATTTCAATACATTTTTTATAATCATCTGAATCTTTAATAGTATTAATAACCCTATCTAACTGTTTATATACATTTTCCATCTAAACTCCATGTTTTAGCATCTTCTATTTTAACTAAAACTATATCTCCACAAACTAATTCTTTATCACTAGTAAAATTAATTAACTTATTAGTTTCACTATATCCATAATACATATTTTTCTTATCACTTATACCTTCAACCATTACTTTTAGAGTCTTTCCTACAAGCTTTTTATTGTTTTCTAAAAAATACTTATTCACAACATTATTTAATCTTTGTAATCTATCTTCTTTAACAGATAATTCTACATCATCTTTTAATTTAGAAGCAGGAGTTCCAACTCTTGGTGAAAATATAAAAGTAAAGGCATTATCATACTTACATTCTTCTACTAAACTCATAGTATCACAAAAATCTTCTTCACTCTCTCCAGGAAACCCAACAATAATATCAGTAGATATACTAACACCCGGTATAGTATCTTTTATTTTATGAAATAATTCTAAATAACTCTCACGAGTATATCTTCTTCCCATAAGTTTTAATACTCTACTAGATCCACTTTGTACAGGTAAATGAACACTAGGCATTATATTAGGATATTTCGCAATAACTTCAATCATTCTATCTGTAAAATCCCAAGGATGACTAGTCATAAATCTAATTCTTGGAATAATTAGTTTTGCTATATCCTCAAGTAAATCACCTAAGTTATAATCATCATATAAATCTTTTCCATATGCATTAACATTTTGTCCAAGTAAAGTTACTTCTTTATAACCATCTTTAACTAATTGTTTTACTTCATCTATAATATCTTCTTTTTTACGACTTCTTTCTCTACCTCTAGTATAAGGAACAATACAATAAGTACAGAACTTATCACAACCATATATTATATTAACATATGCTTTATAAGCATTATCTCTAACAACAGGAAGTCCTTCTACTAAATCCCCTTCTCTAGAATAAACTTCAATTTGTTGTTTACTAGTACTAATAGCTCTATCTAGTATTTCAGGTAATTCATATAAATTATGAGTACCAAATACAAAATTAACAAATTTATAATTATTAAGTATTTCTAAAACAACACTTTCTTCTTGAGCCATACATCCACATAAACCAACAATTAAATCTTTCTTTTTACCTTTTAAATGTTTAAGTCTACCAAGCATTCCAAAAGCTTTATTATGTGCATTTTCTCTAATGCTACAAGTATTAAGTAAAACTAAATCAGCATCTAAATAATCATCTACTCTACTAAAACCAATACTTTCAAGTAAAGCACTGATATTCTCACTATCATGTTCATTCATTTGACAACCATAAGTTTTTATACAATATTTTTTTCCAGAAAACTTATTAATAATATTTTTATTAACACTATAATCTATTCTATTATAATCTTTTCTCTTTCTAGAACGAGCATCATTTAAATTTGGAATATGCATATTATCCACCCCAATCACAAACTATATAATACTAAAAAAAAAGAACTTTTACAAGTTCTAATAATTATATTCAACATGCATATTAATAATAGATTCTAATACTTTAAAACTATTATTCATTAACTCCCATTTAATAGTTTCCATATTATCTAATATCTTAGTAATTAAATCTCTCATACTAGGATTTAATTCCTTCTTCTCTAAACTATCTACTATTACTTCTAAATTAGTTAATTTAGAATATTTACCATATAAAGTATTCTTAATACATGCATTAAATAAATTCTTAAAAGAGAAAACATCTATATTATTAAATCTTTTATCTTCTAATATTTTAAAAGCTGCATATAAATAATCATTATTTAAAGCGATGTCTAAAGCAGTTTCTCCATTGTTATTTTTAATATTAGGAACATAATTCTTTTTATTTTTTAATTGCTCCATAACTTTAACTGCCCCTATATTATTATCCAAGGCTAATATATGTCCAAAAGTATCACCATTATCATTTTGATGATTAACATCAAAGTTTCTCTTTTTCATAAGAGATAATACTAAATCATACTGATGTGCTTTTAATAACCTCATCACAAGATTATTACCAATCCCATCAACAGTATTACAAGAAACAATCTTATTATCTATTAATTCTTTAACTATTTCAAATTCTCCTAATTTTATATAATGAAAAATCGCGGAGGGATCATCACTACAAGTTTTATAAATATCTAATTTCATATTAACACCTCTTCAGTCGTGACAGTTATCTATTCTAACAAAACAAAAAAACGATGTCAAATTACAAAAAATAGTACCTATAAAAATTTTTTATTACTAAAAACGCTCTTATATTTCAATCAATAATCATACTTGTCAAATATTATTAAAAGAAAAAAAACAAGTCAAATAAAAAATATAAATAAAAAAAGATTGGAAGGGATAACTTATCATAATGGGGAAGATTATTATATTCCTCATTATATTTAGATTTTTTACTTGATTTTTTACGAACAATTGTTTTATAATATGTAAAGAGTTCACAAAAATTGGAAGTGGTATTATGAGTAAAGAACTTATACGAACACAAATGAATGTAAATAATAGACAAGTAAGAGTTATGAGAGTAGACAATGTAGATTATATTTCTTTAACAGACTTAGCAAAATATCAAAATGAAAATGATCCATCTGGAGTTATACGAAATTGGATGTCTAATAAAAATTCATTTGATTTTTATAACCTTTGGGAAGAGTTACACAATGAAAATTTTAATTCCGTGGAATCGCACAGAATTAAAATTGATGAAGTTGGTTACAATCGTTTTACTATGACGCCAAATCGTTGGAAGAAAGAGTTTAATGCAATTGGAATTATTCCAAGCAGTGGAAAATATAGTGTTGGAACATTTGCACATCCTGATATTGCTTTTGAATTTGCTAGTTGGCTAAATGTAGAGTTCAAATTATATTTGATTACAGAATTTGAACGATTAAAACAAAATGAAGGTTATCAAAATAAAATAGAATGGTCTGTAAGACGAGAGCTTGCAAAAACAAATTATAGAATACATACTGAGAGTATAAAAGAAAATATTGTTCCTAAACTAACTGAAAAGCAAAAGTTATTTGTATATGCAAATGAAGCAGATATTTTAAATGTTGCATTATTTGGTATGACATCAAAGGAATGGAAAGATAAAAATCCTACTTTAGATGGTAATATAAGAGATTATGCTAATATTCTTCAATTGGTAATTTTAAGTAATTTAGAAAATTTAAATAGTGAAATGATTTCTCAAGGATTAGAACAAAAAGTAAGGCTGGAAAGGCTAAATAATATAGCTAAAAAACAATATAATATTTTACAAGATAGTAAGGGGATTAAAAAAATTGAAATGTTAGATGAGAATGCTAAATTATTAAACTAATACATATTAAAAAGATTGGAAGTGAACTGCACCCCTTAGAATAGACACAATAAAAAAAGACAGTTCAAATAAAAAGTGATAGAATACACTTCCGAAAGGAGGTGTTTTTCTATGGCTTCAAAAGGACAAAAATTTGAGAAATATACTGATGATATTAAGAAAA
>JAFVEF010000061.1 GCA_017478105.1 Bacilli bacterium
CAAAGATAAGGATAAGGATAAGGATAAAGATAAAGACAATAATACTGGTAATAATGATAACAATGATGACAATAATCCATCTGGTTCTTCTTCAGGTAATACTGATCCAAAACCAGAAGATGGTGGTGGATCATCTTCTGGTGGTAATGATCCTGATGAATAAAAGAGTGTTAAAGCACTCTTTTTTTATATAAAAAAAGAACTTATAGTTCTTTTGCTTTGATTATTTAAATGTATTCTATTGGAACATAATAATTATTCTCATCTAATGCTGATATTTCTTTACATAGACATAATACTATTCCGTTTCCTTTTTCCATCTCAAATTTATCAACAACATTAAAATTTTTTATTGCTTCATGGCCAGGATTACTACTTTTCTTAATTTCAATTGGATATACTATATTATTCTCTATTATAAGCAAATCTATTTCTTTTTGGTTGTTATCTCTAAAGAAATATAGATGTTTTCTTGGGTCTATTCCATTATTGGTATATGATTTTATTATTTCACTAATTACATATGTCTCAAATATAGCTCCACTATATGCACTTTTTTCTAAAATAGATGCATCTGTATATCCTGTTAAATAGCATGCTAATCCTGTATCCATAAAATATATTTTTTGTCTTTTAATTGCTCTAGATACATTATTGTTTGTATGAGGTTGTAGTAAGTAAACGATACCTGTGTTTTTTAAAATTGAAACCCACTCATCAGATGTTTTATTGTCGATACCAATTTCTGCTCCTACTTCACTCGCATTAAACTCTTGTCCTGTTCTTGCAGCCATCGATGATATAAATTTTATAAACTTGTTTTCATTTTTGATATTAACTATTTCTCTAATATCCCTTTCAATATATGTTCTAATATAGTTGCTATAATAGTTTTCCACTGGAATTTTATTTCCATATAAATCTGGATAACTACCTCTAATAATTCTTTCAAATATTTTTGTAGTAGATATTCTTTCTTTTGGTTCCTTATTTCTTAATATTTCTATTTTTGGTATAAATATATCTTCTTTTAAAGAATTAACTTCTCTATCAGAAAAAGCAAATAAATCAAAAATTCCGACTCTACCAGATAATGATTCGCTGATATTTTTCATTGTTTGAAATACCTGGCTACCAGTTAAGTAATATAATGTTCCAGTTTTTTTCTTGTTCCCAAACATTTCATTTTGTCTAGCTTTATCCACTAATATTTTTATATAAGAGAGCAACTCTGGCGCATATTGAAATTCATCAATTACTAATGGTGTTTCATGGGTTCTCAAAAAAAGTTCTGGATCTTCCTGTGCTTGCATCCTATTTATCATATCGTCTAATGTAACATAATTTAATTTATCTTTTGAGTTTTCTTTCATATAATTTAATAAAGTTGTTTTTCCTACTTGTCTTGGACCAGTAATCATGATTACTGGATATTTTCCAATATATTCTTTTAAAGTTTTTTCCATTGTTCTATTTATATATGTTTTTGCCATAAATTCACCTCTGTTTATATTATACAATATATTATGATATATTTCTATATATTTTTATACATTTTAGGAATGCAATTCCTAAAATGTATAAGTGTTATTTTAATAAATACTATAATTTTTAGTGTTTACGAAGTAACTATACATAGAAAAGAACTACTATTGTAGTTCTACTAAATGTAATTTATTATCTTCATGAATGAATATTAAATCTGCTTCTTTTTGATATGAATCAAATTCACTATCTGTATAATCCCATTTAACTTTTACTTTATAAGCATTTTCATCAGTCTTATCACCATATGCAAAAGGTGTCTTTTCAGCACTTACTACTTCTATTTCCCCTACTGTTGGTAAAGATTGATTTCTATTCTTATAAATATTACTTTCAACATATTTATAATATGTATTTTGAGCATTTAGAAGAAAATTCTCTAATACATCAGGATATACAAAGTCTACTCCACCAACATCTGTTTTAGCAGTTTTATCTGATAATGAATAGAAATCATATATAAACATTTCTGAAATCTTTTTTACATAATCTTCTTCATTAACATTTTCTTCTGATAATATTTTTTTCAATTCTTCAAACATTTTTTTATACTTTGTTGGTTTATTTTCTTTTAACTTATAACCATATTTTTCTACTTCATTTACTATTTTTACTTCTTTTGTAGATTTTTTATTACTTACTTTATTATAGATAAATAAACCTACTAGGATTAATAATACAACAACTAATACTATTAGTATTATTCTTTTTACTTTCTTTTTTAATTTCATTATTATCCTCCCTTTTCTTCATTATTAAATTTATCTTTATTTAATAAATCAAATACTATTATATCATTAGAAATATCTAACATTTTATTTGTTTTTTCTGTATTGTTGTTTATTTCTTCTTCTGTTATTACTTCTTCTGTTAAAGGTAAATAAGCTGCTTTTTGACTACTATAGTATAGTTTATTATTAACCCAGTTTCCATTTGGAAATATTACTATATTATTGTCTTTTATATTATATATATCATGTCCTAAGATATATTTATTTTTAAAGCCGAGCATGTTTCCAAGAGTTGGAACTACATCATACATTCCCATAGTATTTTTATTTTCAAAATTGTATTTTGTACCTTTCATATCTTTAGACCATATTATGAATGGTACTTTTCTTCCTAATTCATATTGATATGAATCATATTCTTTATAGTTTTCATCTTCTCTATCTAGAATATCGTCAGTTTCTTTATCATAATTATATAATCTATTATAATCTTTTCTTGGAAGTCTAGCATCATGGTCTCCATATAATACAACTATTGTATTATCAAGTAGGCCTTTTTCATCTAAACCTGTTAATAATTCACCTAAAGCACTGTCTGCATAATGTATTGACTTAAAGTAGTTTCCTAGTTTTGTACCTTCCATATATGGATATACTTTTGTTTCTACAGTTCCATCTTCTAAAGTAACATTTTCTTTAATATCAACTGGGAATTCTCCATATTTTTCTACATCTGAGAATGGGGTGTGATTACTTAACATTATTAGTAATCCATACCATTTTTCATGTTCAGTAGAAATTGTTTGTATTTTCTCTATTGATTGTCTAAAGAATTCTTTATCGGATAATCCTAAACCAATAATATTTTCTTTATCTACTTGATAATCTACTTTACTATAAAATTTGTCATAACCTAAATTATTATGCATAGCTCTTCTATTCCAAAAATCAGCGTTATTGGCATGCATACTAAATGTATAGTACCCTTTTTCTTTTAAAAGTGAAGGTATTCCAATATATGTTCTATCTGAATAAGATACAAAAGCTGTTCCACTCTTGGTAGGAAGTAATGATGTATTAAAAGTTAATTCTGAATCACTACTTGTTCCAACACTTACTTGAGAATAGAAATTCGAAAAGAACATTCCCTCTTTTGATAATCTATTTAATGTAGGAGTTACTTCTTGTCCATTAAATGATAAATTCATAGCATTAGTCATCATACTTTCACCATGTATAACTAATATATTTTTACCAGCAAAAGCATTAGTATATTCATTTTCTTCATCAAAAGCTTCCCTGTTTTCAAAAAATTCATCAAAATTCTTTTTAGCTTGTTCTAATCCAAACATAGCATTTATTTTAGGTTGAACTGATGTAACTAAATCATTTGCTTGATAAATATATATTCCAAATTTCATTACTATATATTCTTTATTCCATTGTTTTAAAAATCTAGATATATCTAGAGAAGATAATGATAGTAAAAATATTACTAATAATACTCCTGAAGCTGTTAAAGATTTTAAGGTATTCTTTTTTCTTAAAGATTTTAATTCTACTTTTTTATAATAATTTTGTTTTTTTAATCTTAAATGTACAATTATTAGTATAACTGGAGCAATTAAATAAAACATATCTTTTAATTGAATAACATTTTCAACAACTGCATCTCCTACATCACCTATGTATTGTGTAAGTGATAACATAGAAATTGAAGCAAATGATGTATAAAATGTATAATAAGCAGAATTTATCATACATATAGCAGTAAATATTATAGTTAATACTAATAAATAATTAAATCTATTTTTTGGTTTAAATAAATAGACAAAAGAGCCTAAGGCAGAAACTATAATAGTATCTGCTAAAATAGCTTTTATAGATAAATAGTTTTCTGTTGAATGCATACAGAAAAATCTTAAAGCTGTAGAATTTAATACATTCAATATTATAAATGTAATAAATAATATATTATTATTAAAATACTCTCTAATTAAATGATCTTTTTTCACTTTTTCAAGGTATTTTATTATTTTAGTTTTAGTTTTATTAAAAATAAATTTTATTTGTTTCATATATATACCTCACTGTATAATTATACCACTAACATTTATTATTTTCAATTTATCTATAACATGTGTCTATATGATATATTTTCTTTTGATCCTTTTTCTTCATCCTCTATTTCTTTTAATTTTTCTTCTCTTGAATCAATTGTTTTAATTCCATCAATACTTGTCATCAATTTGTCTTTTTCTTCTTGCTTTTTATGTAGTTTTTCTTTCAATAATTCTATTTCAAATTCTAATAAGATAATAGACTTAGATTCTTTTTTATCTCTAGCTCTTTCATATATTATAGGATATTCAAAAATAGATATATCTGTTTCTTCTTTAAATCTTGTATTTATATTTACTACTTCTTCATCTAACTTTTTAATTTTTCTTATAATTCTTTCTTTTTCTTCATTTAAAGCATTTATATAAATATTAAATCTAATATCATTTTTCTTTTTATTCATCCATAAATGTTTTTTCTTATTATAAGAGTCATTTTCTCTAACAAGCTTTTCTCTTTCATTATAAATATCTTTTAAAGACATTAAACAATTCTTTTTCATTTCTAAAAGACCTTTTTTTTCAGTAATAGCTAAGTTATATTTAAGAGATAATAATTCTAATTGATTGAAATAATTAATGTCTTTTATATGACTTTCTTTATCTGTTATTTCTTTATTAAGTAAATCTATTTCAAGATTTATTTGATCTATTTTTCTTATTTTATTCTTTTTAGTAATACTCATTATTTTTTCTAGTTTAGTATTTAATTCATGAATACTTTTAGAATTACATAAATAGATTTCTAATTCTTCATCTTGAATTGGTATATTTTTAAATAAATCTAGAAATAGAGTTAATTCTGGTATTATATTATCTAATCTTTTATCTTTTCTTACATTTTCTAAAAAGTAGTATAAGTTATATAAATCTTGATAATTATACTCTCCTTTTAATAATTTATATATATTTGAATTATTATTATATAAAAGAATTGTTTTTAATTCTTCATCTTCTAAATTATTTATATCTTCTTTAGTTAAATTCTTTTTTATAATTAGTTCAATATTTTTATTATAAAGATTTAGTAAATCTTCTTTATTATATTCTTTGGTCTTTTTTAATTCCTTGAATTTAGTAAAGAAATAATCTAATTTCTCTATTTCTTCTTCTTGAACATCTAAGTAGATATACTTTTCATTTATACTTTTAAATTTTTTAGTATCTAAAAGATTATTTTTGATATTTTTAATTAGATGCATTTTTCTTTCTTCTAGTAGCTCATTATTTAAATATTTTGTGATATCTATTTCTATTGTTTTTAGATTAGGAAAACTCTTTTCTAGTTTTTTGACAGATTGATAATTGTAATCTAATTCTTTACTTCCATCTGTTAAACAAAATAATGCGACTGGATTAAATCCTTTTAAAACTATTTCATTATATTCTAATTGATTAGATTTATTTTGTCTTTCTATACACTCTTCTATTATTCTTTCAGGAGAGTTAATTTTTTTTATTTTAGAATAAGTTATTATATCTTCATCTTCTTCAGCATTATTTAGAATATACATATCTCTTGATGAAGCTCCAACTATATTAGTAGGTTCTAATATAAAGCCATATCCTGAGTGATATGTACCTAAAACATCTTTTGTTAGTAAGGAAGCTGAAACATAATTGGTATTAAACTCTTTATTAAAAGAATCTGATATAGTACTATGACAAATAAATTTAAAATCATCTGTACCATTATAATTATTTATATCTGTTATAAACTCTTTATAATGATCTAATATCTTTTCTTGTGCTTTCTCCAAGATGTTTTTCATATTCTAAGTATTATGATATTTTATCGCACTATCATAATCCTTTTTAAAATACTCTATTTCTTCTTTATTACAGAAATATTCTAGATCCTTAGAAATATCAGCTTTAGCATTTAATAGGTCTCTATATAAGTATAAGTCTGCTTCAGCTTTACATATCTTATATACTGCATTTATAAAAGATAATTCACTTTCTTTTTTCTTATAATTTTCTTTTTTTGATAAATATTCTTCTTTAGCGTTATTCGCATTATTTATATAAGCATTAATTTCATCTGGTTGATCTTTGTATTTAAGGATTGGACCTACTCTTTCATCTACTTCGGCTATTACTCTAACTCTAGAAATAATAGGCATATAATCATGAACTTTTAGTTTATAGTCTTTATTATTAAGTTGATTTCTAATTATTCTTATTAAGTGATATGATTTAAATGATTCTGAATTAAGAATATATTCTAATTTAGATAGAATTCTTTCTGATAATAGTACATATTGAGTATCATTTATTACTTTATATTCAATTGAATCATTCATACTATTACCTCCTATTCTATCCATTATAATGATTATATCATACTTTACAGATTAATAAAAAAGAAACAACTAATTTGTTGTTTCTTTATGATTATAGATTATGAGATACCCTAGACACGACAAAACACCTTTACTATGCGTCGAAGCATCCAGAGAAACCATAGTAGCTGACGCCGCAGTACCAAGCACCAGCATGCGCACTAACATCGCCACCCGACATCGCAACAGCGTACAAGCCAGACACACTGCAGCCGAAGTTATCAGAGTTTTCAGTACAATACGAACTTCCAAAAGCACTTAATAATGTTGTTTTATTAGTATCATAGTCAGGATCTATACAACTACCATTTCCATCATCATATTCACTCATACATTGCCAGTTTCCTTCTACTAATTTCTTTGTTTTCTTTCCTTTTAAGTAATATGTTCCAGCAGTCATTCCTGGATTGGCCTGTGCCATTTCGTTTGTTACCACAAATCCCACATATGAATCAGTTACAGTATTATTTGACACTGTATGCTTTAGAAAGAAAGGTCTATCTACTCCTCCGGTTGGTTCTTTTAATGATGCCATAGCTAATTCTGGTGTTTGAAAAGTAGTTATTCCACTTGGAATTGACTTTCCTATCCATACTAGTGATGTATTAGTTCCAGCATTCATTGTATCGTAATTTTTATCATAAATGTTTGCTGTATATACTGTTTGAGGTTTAGCTACTGCGGTACTATCACTTTGAACATATGTTACTGAAAATGATAGATTTAATGTTTGAGCAGTACTTGGTATATCTGATACACTTATATCTTTTTTATAACCGACATGAACTTTGTATTTTTCAGAAGACCCTGCAGAAAGTAAATGATTTGGAGCTATATCTACTCCATCTCCATATGTTACTTTATATTCTAAATAACTTGGAAGAGTTGTGATTTCTGTACCGTTTAATTTATTTGATACTACTGATATCATTCCATCGATAGTACCAACATTTACTGCATCTACTGTAAATTCAAAGTATTCTCCTGGAATAGTTAATGTTACTGAGTAGTTTACTGTTGTTTTTGCTGTATCGATAGTTGGAGTTGTCGCAGATACACTTCCTGTCTTAACTTGAACATTCTCCCAATGTATATTCCAAGTTGGATTATTAATAGTACCTGTTCCAACTATATTTAGATTAGTATTTAATATGGCATATCCTATTGATATTACTAATATCATTATAATTAGTATCATATAATTTAGTTTTTTCTTGTTTTTATTATAACTATACATATCTTTCACCTATTATTAGTATATCATGTTTTAGCATTAAAAAAAAACAACTAATTTGTTGTTTCTTCTTCATTTTTATAATTACTAGCATTTATTACCATTCCTAATACATAAATATATGATAATAAATATACCCATAAAAGTAATACTAATATATTTGAAATACTTCCATAGAATATATCATATCTTGCGAAATGACCTATATAGAATGAAAATACTTCTGTTGATAGAATCCAACCAATTGTGGTGAATAATGCACCTTTTGTTGTGGTTTCTTTTGGTATATCTTGATCAGGAGATATAACAAACATTAGTCTTGTACTTATAAATAATACAAGTATTATAATTGGGTATTTTAAAATGGAAATTACATTATGAAAGGCATTTAATAAATTTTCATTATTAGTTGATTCTTGAATAATCGTATAAACAGTTTTTCCAAACACTGGTACTAATAATAGAAATAAGAATAGTATTAACATCATAAATGTCATTCCTAATGCTTTTATTCTTCTTTTAATAATAGTATTTGGTTTTACTTTATAAATTTCATTTGAAACGTTTATCATTGAATATGGCCCATTTGACGCTAAAATCAAAGCAGATATATAGAAAACCATAATATTAAAATTAATTCCATTACCAGTCATAATTGTATTTATTATGTTTGCGACTTCTTTTGGTACAGCACCAGATATCGCTAATCGAATACTATCTGTTGAAATTGAAAGTGCAGCCGCTACTGTTGCGACTAAAGCAACTAAGGGAATTAATGTCATGACAATGAAAAAAGCAAGTTGTCCTGGCAATATTCTCATTTCTGGTTTAATCAGTATTTTGAATATTTTTAGAAAAAAATTTCTTGCTTTTTCCATATTATCACCTTTTATTTATATTCTTCCTTGTTTGTAATCATTTCTAGGGTTGCTTCATTGATCGCATCATCTAGAGTTTTTATATCATCAGTTATCATACTAAATCCAACTGCTGCGCCAAACTCATGTGGTAACCCTTTCATTTCCTTTGATAATTTTTTGGTATAAGTACTTATTTGTCTTTCATTGTAGCCAACTAAGTATATTAAGAATTCATTACCATCTGTTCTTATTATTTCACTGTTTTCTAATTGAGTATTAACTAAAATACCAGCTGCTTTAATAATTAGTTGATCTCCTTCTTCATGACCATAATTATCATTAACATATTTTACATTATTTAAATCAACCATAACAATTGATTGAGGATATACTTTACAATCTTCCCATTCTTTCATTTTTACATTTAAGTAATTTCTATTTTTTAGGGATGTTAGCATATCAGTATATTTATGTCTATCAGTTATCTTTACTTTTTTAATTTGATTTTTCTTTTTCATAAATAAGAAGAATAAAGTTAAAATAATTAATGGTGTAAAGATACTTATTAGTGCGATTAAATATACTTGTCCTAGAGATGAATCTTCAATTATTGAAGCAGTTAAATTATCAATACCAGCATTTCTATAATTATAGTATGAATTAGTATTTATAATATAATTAAATAAATCATAGAATGCTTGATTATTATTTTTTACCATAAACTTATAATCATTCATCATAGTATCTACATATAATAATTTTAAATTTTTAAATTTATTATTTTGATAGTAAGAATATATTTCTCTATCTACTATTATCATTCTATCATTAGCTTTTCCTACTAATTGATTTAGATTATCATATGTTTTAATATTAGTATTTGAAGATGTTTTAAAATAATTATATAGAGAATTATCTTTTAGCATTGCGACTTTTTGTCCTTTTAGGCTTTCAAAAGAATTAACTATATGATTATCTTCTTGTCTACCTAATACTACAAAATCTTCTATAAATGTAGATAATGTAGGTGAATAATTATCACTTGTATAATTATAGTAATCAAAATAGACATCTATTTCTTCTTTTTCTATAGCTTTTTGAAGATCTTTTTGAGTTCTATATTTTTTATATTTAAAATTAATATCAGCTAATCTAGATATTCTATTTATATATTCACCAGCAATACCTGATATTTTTCCATGAACATTTAATTCATATGGTACATTTTCTACGTAACCATAAACATAGTTTTTACTTACTAGGCTAGCTTTTGTTTTAGCATCAATATTATTTTTATTTAAATAATAATCTAGGTAAGCTTTATTATAATCTTTAATATAGTTAGTTTGACGCCATTTATTATAATATTTAGTTACTATATTATCTAATTCTTCATCATTTTTACTAAGAGTAAGAACTATTTGTTTTTTTACTTCAGTAAGATAATAATTTATCCAATACTTATTCTTTTCAATAGTATAGTCTAAATACATAATATTTGGAGTAACTACCATATTTACTTCATCATTATTTAAAGCATTATATAAATCAGTAATATTTGTATAGCTTTTATAAGATAAATTAGTTCCACCTTTTAAATAAAAACTAATTGTTTCAGCATCTTCTTGGAATACTCCAATAGTTATATTTTTTAAATCAGTGATATGATTTATTCTTTGATATTGTTTTCCTACAATTACATAGTTATCATTGAATAATAGTAAATCTCTTTTTGATAGAACATCATCATTTTTTAATATTCTTATTCTAAATCCTTCTGTTGATGGAGCTGATGTCTTAAGATAAGGAATTTTATTAAATCCAATTCCTATTTTATCTTCAAAATCTTTTAGGAAATCAAAAACTACTCCTTCACCATTTAATCCATATAGAGGATAATCATTAACTACTTCAAAATCATAGGCAACTTCTTTGTTTTTTTCTACCCATCTTTTTTCTGAAACTGTAAGTGTTGTTGTTTCATCTTCTTTATTGTAATAACGATAGACAAAAAAGAAGGTTATTATTGCGATTAAGATAGGTATTATAATTACTAATCTTCTTTTCATATTAACCTCTATCCTTTGTCCAATTAAATGCATCTCTTGTATGTTGTTTATAACCAATTATTGGAAACTGTGCTGTATTTGCAGTATTTTTTACTATTATTTGAATATCATAATATGCTTTTTTATCATCAGATAGAACATCTACAATCTTACCGAATCCTTTAGCAACATCTAGTGTTAAATCATCATTTCCATTTATATCTACATAAATAATTCTTCCTTGAATACGTACTGTTGTTTCTTTAGATGAATCTTTATATAAATCTTTTATTTTATTAATATCTTCTTCAGTAATTTTAACCTTATTTCTTCCATCAAGTCTATTTCCATAAATAGCTTTTGTTTCTGTTGGAAAGAAAATATATTTAACCATTCCTATTCCTAAGAAGCAAAGTAATATTACTCCTATTAGAACAAAAAGATTTATATGCTTTTTTACAAATTTCTTTATTTTTTTAATATCCATATAATCACTTCCTATTATATTAGTATTATACACTATGTATTTTGCATTTTCAACTTGTAATAATTATTGTAATTCTTCTATTAGAATATCCATAGCCATCTTTGGATTAGCTTTTCCTTTAGTTTCTTTCATTACTTGTCCCATTAAATATTTAATAGCACGATCATGACCATTTTTATAATCTTCTACACTTTCTTGATTATTTGAAATAATTTGTTTTATAACTTCTCTAATAGCATTATCGTCTGTTATATTTTCAATGTTTTCATCTTTCATGATTTCTTTAATTGTTTTATTACTTTCAAGTACTATGTCAATTATTTCTTTTAAATTCTTACTTGTTAAGGTATTATCTTCCATTAAAGAAATAAGTTCTAAGAAACGTGGTATTGTAAGAGTTGTATCAAATATTTCTTTTTCTGTTTTGTTTAAGTATTGTGAAATATCTCCTAATAGTAGATTACTTGCGATTTTATGATTTGTATTCTTATCTAATAATTGATTAAAGTAATCGCTTAAACTTCTATTTTGAACTAGTTTATTAGTATTTATGTCACTAACGCCTAATTCTTTATATTTTTCTCTTCTTTCATCTGGTAACATTGGTATTGTCTTTTTTACTTCTTCAATCATTTCATCTGTAATTACTACAAAAGGAATGTCTGGTTCAGGAAAATAACGATAATCATTACCAGTTTCTTTGACACGCATAAGTACTGTATCTTCTAACTTATCATCAAAACGTCTTGTTTGTTCTTTAAATGTTTCATTATTATTATATAGTTTTTCTTGACGTTTTATTTCTTTTTCGATACTTAATCCAACGTTTGAAATAGAACCTATATTTTTAATTTCTACTTTTGTTCCAAAAGGATCAGATTCATTTTTTCTAATTGAGACATTTGCATCAGCTCTCATTGATCCTTCTTCCATCTTACAATCAGATATATCACTATAGAATAATAATTCTTTTAATTTTTCAAGATATAATACTGCTTCTTTTTTAGATGACATACATGGTTTGGTTACTATTTCAATTAAAGGTACTCCTGCTCTATTGAAATCAAGTAATGTCTTAGTACCTCTATGTGTTGATTTACATGTATCTTCTTCAATATGCATTTCTTCTATGTATATTTTTTTCTTTTGATTGTTTAATTCAATTTCAACATAGCCATCATACCCTATGGGAGTTTGAAATTGAGTTATTTGATAATTTTTAGGATTATCAGGATAGAAATAATTCTTACGATCAAAATGCATTTGTTTTCTTATTTTACAGTTTAATACTGTTGCGGCTTTAATAGCAAGATTTACTACTTCTTCGTTTAGAGTTGGAAGTGTACCAGGATAACCTAAGTCTATTACATTGGTTAATGAATTAGCCATTTGTCCATAACCATTTTTTGAGTTTGAGAATATTTTTGTTTTTGTTTTTAATTCAACGTGTACTTCCACACCAATAGTTGGAATATAATTACTCATTATTCTCACCTCTTTTTGGTTCTAGATTTAGATTTAATTCTTTTTCTAAAATACTGGCTAATTGATAGATTTTTGCTTCTTCAAAATTATTAGCAATTATTTGCATACCAATTGGCATATTTTCTTTATCAAAACCAATTGGGATATTTAATCCAGGAAGTCCAGCCATGTTTACTGGGATTACTAAAACATCATCTAAGAATGATTTTCTAGGATCATCCATAGGATCTGTTAGGTTATATGCTGTTGTTGTGGTAGTTGGTCCTATAATATAATCATAGTTTTCAAATACTTTAGTAAATTCTTGTTTCATATCATCTCTAATTGATAGAGCTTTGAAATAATAATCTTGAGCATTTTTTCCACTTAAAAGATATGATCCTACCATAATTCTTCTTTTTACTTCTTTTCCAAAGCCTTCTCTTCTAGTTTTAAAGTATAATTCTTCTATATCTTTAGGATTTTCTGTTGAATAACCATATCTAATTCCATCAAATCTAGCAAGGTTAGATGATGCTTCTCCCATCGCAATAATTTGATATAATGTAACGGCATTATCAATATATTTCATATCAATATAGTCTACTGTTGCGCCTAGTTTTTTTAGTAACTCGATAGTATCTTTTAATTTATCAATTATTTCTCTATTTACAATATCACTTACAAAGAAATTAGGTACAGCTATTTTCATACCTTTAATATCTTTTCCTATTAATCTTGTGAAATCTTCAACTTCTTTTTTTGAAGATGTTAAATCATGATCATCATGTCCACAAATAACATTTAATAATAAGGCATTTTCATAGACATTTTTAGTCATTGGCCCTATTTGATCAAGACTAGATGCAAAGGCAACTAATCCATATCTTGATACTCTACCATAAGTTGGTTTCATTCCTACTATTCCTGTGTAACTAGCAGGTTGACGAATACTTCCTCCAGTATCTGTTCCTAGAGCAAACAATAAATCTCTTGCGGCTATTGTTGTTGCGGAACCTCCTGATGATCCACCTGATATTTTGTTATGATCCCATGGGTTATGAGGAGCCCCAAAATAACTTGTTCTAGAACTTGAACCCATTGCAAATTCATCCATATTTGTCTTACCAATAATAATCATGTTTTTTGCTTTTATTTTTTCTACAACAGTTGCGTCATAAATAGGAATAAAATTCTCTAATATGTGTGATGCACATGTTGTTTTTAAATCTTTTGTTACTATATTATCTTTAATCGCAATAGGAAGACCAAATAAAATGTTATCTACTTCTTTGTTTTCTAATTCTTTTGCTTGTTTTATAGCTTCTTCTTTATTTAAAGTTATATAAGCATTTAGTTCTTTATTATTTTCAATATTTTCAAATGCTTCATTTACTAAATCTATTGGTTTAATATCTTTATTCTTTAAAAGAGTATGAAGCTCTTCAATATTCTTATTTAGATATTTCATTAAGCTCCCTCACTTTCACCAATTACAACTGGTACTTCTATATAATTACCACTATGTTTTGGAGCATTTTCTATTACTTTTTTAGGATCTAACATTTCTCCTTCAGAATCACTTCTTAAAGTAGTATTATCACTCCATGGAGCAATAAGGATTTCATCATCATAACCTTTTACTTCATTTATTTTTTCTACTTCATTTAATAATTGTTTTAATTCAACTTGATACTTTTCTATTTCTTCTTCTGTAATATCTATACGAGCAAGTTTTGCGACGTGTAATACTTCCTCTTTGGTTAGTTTGTCTTCCATGAAAAACACTCCTTCCATTAACTTTATTTATTATATCATAATTATAGTTTTAATACATTAAAAAAAGAGTATTTCTACTCTTTAATTTATTGTTCTACGAAACAATTAGAAATATATAATTTATTATTAGTCTTTTTAGTTTTTATTTTAAAATTACTTACTGTACCAATAATTGTAGTTTCTTTATCTGTTTCTAATTTAGATAAATTTCCTTGTTCTTTAACAACTTTACAAATAATATCTAATGAATACTTATTATCTTCATCTTGATAAGACATTGTAATTGTATTATTTTTAGTATCTACTTTCTTTAAAGTAGAGATAATTCTTACAAATCTCTTATAATATTTTTTATAAGTATTAACTTCATTATTATGCATTTCTATTGTAAGATCTATATCTTGAAGAGTTATTGGATTACTATTATATTTTAAATTCCAGAACCCAATTTCTTTATCTCTTCTTCCTTGAACTTGATTGTATTTTATTACTTTATAACCTAGTCCATAGTATTCTTTAGTTCCACCATCATTATATTTATGAAGTGGTATTGCGAAGAATGGTCCAGCATTATATTTTGATACACATACAATATCTGTAACAATCATTAAAATACATACTACAATTACTATGAAAATAATATTTACAATTTTAGATATATTTAGTCTTTTCTTAGGAGCTTCTTCAAATTCATATTCTTCTATTTCATCATCTTTATAGCTTTCTACTATTTCTTCTTCTTTATCTGCTATATTCATGTATTCTTCAGAAATATCTTCAAATTTTTTATTGGACTTTGCCATTAAAATCACCTCAGTATTATTCCTTTTTCACTTGCATATTATATCATAAAACTATGGATTTGTAAAGATTTGGATGATATATCACAGTGTCTACACTTCGCATTGCTTGTTTGACACAAACTCTGGACAAGCCCTCGACACACATCAATTTTTTCAAAAATGATGGATTCAAGATTATGAGATATGTGGGGACGGACTACTACTACCAATCGCAGCTAGAGTCGCCACTGCTGTAGACATAGCAGTACGAAATATCAGCATCGCTTGCATCCACATCGCCATCCGCGTCAGAGCTAGCACCCAAGCCGGAAACACTACAGATGAAATAGGAAGAACGTCCTGTACCAGACTCACTACAACGAGATGGATTTGTTGCATATCCAAAAGCAGTTTTCATTGCTTCTTTATTTGTTTCATAATAAGGACTAATATAACTTTCATCTACCAACCATGTTCTTGTATCTGGATCATATGTTTTTTCTCCTCGTAATGTGTATGTACCAGCAACCATTCCAGTATTGGCCTGTGCCATCTCTTCAGTTACCACAAATTCAACATAACTTTCTGTTACTATTCCATCCTCTATTTTATGTTTTAAATAAAATGGCAAATCCTTAGTTGAGGCTGTTTTTATAGCAGCTAGAGCTTCACTTGCCGTTTGATACTTTGTAATAGTTGCTGGAAAAGCTTGGTTTAACCATACTGCATTATATTTTGGATTCGTTACACTTCGATCATATTTATTTACTGTATATACATATGGTTCTGGTTTAGCTATTGCATTACTATCACTTTGGACATATGTTACTGAAAATGTTAGATTTAATGTTTGAGCAGTACTTGGTATATCAGTTGAACTTATATCTTTTTTATAACCTACATGGACTTTATATTTTTCTGAAGTTCCAGAAGCTAGTAAATGATTAGGTGCTATATCTACTCCATCTTCATATGTTACTTTATATTGTAAATAATTAGGTAATGTAGTTATTTCTGTATTATTTAATTTATTTGATATTACTGATATCATTCCATCAATTGTACCTGCATTTACCGCATCAACTGTAAACTCATAATAATCTCCTGGAATAGTTAATGTCACTGAATAATTTACTGTCGTTTTAGCTGTATCAATAGTTGGAGTTGAAGCAGATACACTACCTGTCTTAACTGATACATTCTCCCAATGTATATTCCATGTTGGATTGTTAATAGTACCAGCACCAACTATATTTAAATTAGTATTTAATACAGCATATCCTACTGATACTAATAGTAATAATACTATTACTAATAAATAATTTAATCTTTTTTTACTTTTTTTCATTCTACTCACCTATTATAATTTTATAATAACTGGAAAATTTAGACAACAAAAAAAACGAAATATTCGTTTTTTATTCTGGGAGATTGTTTTTAAACTCTTCTTCAGTCCAAATAGTTATATTTAAATCTCTGGCTTTTTGATATTTACTACCTGGGTTTTCTCCAACTATTACTACATCTGTTTTCTTTGAAACTGAATCAGTTGTTTTTCCTCCAAGTGATTCTATTTGTTCTTTAGCTTCTTCTCTTGTGAATAATGTAAGAGAACCTGTTAAGACAAATGTTTTATCAGCAAATAATTCATTTCTTTCTACTTTTGTTCCTAGATAATTCATATTTAGACCTAATTCTTTTAATTTAGTTATTATTTCTATATTATCTTCTTTATTAAAGTAGTCTCTTATACTTTTCGCAATTATATCTCCAATATCTTTTATTTTTACTAAATCTTCTTCAGTAGCATTCATAAAATTATCCATTGTTTCATAATTAGCAGCTAATATTTTAGCAGTTTTTGCACCTACATGTGGTATTCCTAAAGCAAATATTAGTTTTTCTAGAGATTGTTTTTTACTATTTTCAATTGATTCTAATAAATTATCCACAGATTTCTGTCCATAACCTTCAAGCCTTATTAAATCTTTTTTATGACTTTCAAGATTGTAGACATCTACTATATTCTTTATAAACTTAAAATTATAAAGATCTTCCATTATTCTGTCACCTAGGCCATCAATATTCATGGCATCACGTGAGACAAAATGAATTAAGCTTTCTACATGTCTTGCGGGGCAATGTTCATTAGGACAATAATAGTCTACTTGCCCTTCTTTTTTTATTAGTTTTGTATGACACATAGGACAATCTGTAATCATTACAAAGTCTTTTTCTTTACCTGTTCTACGTGATTCTTTTCTTTCTACTACTTCAGGTATTACATCTCCAGCTTTTCTTATGGAAACGATATCTCCTATTTTTAAATCTTTTTCTTTAACATAATCTTCATTATGTAGAGTTGCTCTTGAGATGGTTGACCCTGCAACTATTACTGGGTCTAAGACTGCATTAGGAGTAATTTGACCAGTTCTTCCTACTGTAAAAATAATATCTTTTAATTTAGTTAATACTTCTTCTGCAGGAAATTTATAAGCAGTAGCCCATTTAGGATATTTTGCAGTATAACCTAGTTTTATTTGATCATCTATACTATTAACTTTAACAACAACACCATCTATATCATATGGAAGTGTTGGTCTTATTTTTCCTTTTTCTTCTATAAATTCTAATACTTCATTTATGGATTTTACTAATCTATTATTGGGATTAATTTTAAATCCTAAATGACGCATATATTCTATTGCTTCTGAATGAGTATGTATTCCATAATCTAGAGGATTAGGTAGATGATAAATAAAATTATCTAGTTTTCTTTCTGCAGCTATTTTGGAATCTAATTGTCTAATACTTCCAGCAGCAGCATTACGACAATTTTGTAGTAATGGTTGATTGTTTTCTTTTCTTTTTTTATTTAATTCTTCTAAAGTTTTTTTATTCATGAATATTTCTCCACGAACTTCAATATCTACTTTTTCTTTTAACTTTAGAGGAATAACTTTTATTGTTTTAACGTTATGAGTAATATCTTCTCCTATTACCCCATCTCCTCTAGTAGCAGCTCTTACTAGTTTTCCATCTTCGTATAAAAGTGAAACAGATAAACCATCTATTTTTAATTCACACATATATTCTGGAGTAATACCTTCTTTTTTTATTCTTTCATCAAAAGAGATTAATTCACTTTCAGAGAATACATCACTTAAAGACATCATTGGTATTTTATGAGCTACTTTTTCAAAACCCTCTATTATTTTTCCACCTGCATGTCTAGTTGGAGAATCTTCTCTTATCCATTCAGGATGTTCTTCTTCTATTTCTATTAATTCTCTTAAATAATTATCATATTCTTGATCAGTTATAGTTGGATTATCTAGAGTATGGTAATTATAATCTGCCTCATTTACTATATCTACTAATTCATTCATTCTTTCTTTCATTTATATCATTCCTTCTTTAATATCATATCAAATTTATTTGAATAATAAAAGAAGTTTGAGCAATCAAACTTCTTGTTTTTTCTTTTGATTATTATATAGTATATAGGTCATTGGTACTAATCCTATAAGAACAAATGTAAAGCCAAGAATAAATAAATATATTTGTACTCTTTGAGCGGTATTTGGTACTTCTACTTCTTCAACTATATCAGTTTCTGGGTTTTCTAATAAATCTTCTTCTGTTTCTTCTAATTCTTTTAAATTTTCTATTAGGTAGTCAATATTATCAATATTGTGGAACATTAATAATTTTGAATTAGTTGGTAGGCTTTCAGTTGAAGTTATAGGAGTCTCACTTAAGACTAAATAGTTTAATACTACAGATCCTATACCATTTTCAGTAGTAACTGCTGTTTCATATAATAGTTCTCCTTTAGATGTAGTTGAATTATAATTTGTCATAACTAGATTTATGACTTGGCTTATACTTTCACTTGGATTAACTTCTTTATAGATAGTGTCTGCTGATTGATTAGCGGAAATCATTTGAGAAATAGTATTATAAAAAGATCTTATAAAATTATAACTATATAACTTTTGATAATTTGTTGGGTAAGTAGTTAAACGATAATTAACTACTAGTTCTGCTTGATATCTTTTATCACTAGTTGTATTTGTAAGTTCTGTTTGAAGTAGTTCTTCTAATTTTTGTTTAGTAATATTTAAATTTAAATCAATAAATTTAGTAGCCTCATTATTTAGTTTGTCTTCTTTATATTCAGGATTTATTGTGAAATCTGCTGGATTTAAATCAATTACTCTTGTTGGTGTTTCATTTAAATAATTATTTTGATCTTCTTCGTTTAAAACATCACCCTGCTCTTCGTTGTGTGAATCTATTCTTTGTTGGTATACTTTTAAAGATACTCCTTCTATTTTGTATTCATAATCTCCATTTGTAAATGTTTTAGGCCAAGTTGTTGGTTCAGCATAGACGTTTATTGCTAACATACTAATTATTACTATTATTAAACTTAATACTTTTTTCATTTCTAATACTCCTTACTATAAATCAATTATAATATAACTAAATAGTATTGTAAATAAAAAGAATATGATTAACATATTCTTTATTCTTCCCATAGATTATTTGGATATTCTCCTATATCAACTAAATGTTTTAAAGATTTTTTTACATTATCTGAATCTTCTTTATAAGTTACTCCATACCAAGTAGCAGTTGTTTTTAAAACTGTTACTGTTGCGTAGTTTTCTTTGATTGATTTAAATAAAACATCAGGTATTAAATATTCACATTTATCTAAATTATCTTTATTATTATCTAAAAATTCTTTGAAATTATCATTTATATAATCAAAAATACTTGGAGTAAATAATAACATATTCATTGAAACTGTATCATTTTCACTAACTTCAAATTCTTCTTCTCCACTTAGTGGTTTAGCAATTATTTTATCATTTACTTTTTCTATTGAACTTTCTGTAATCTTAGTTAGTAAATTATCTTTTACTTCACAGATACCTCTTTTTACTGAACCATTTTCAGTTATAGTGTTTTTTACTAAATAAGCTACCATTCCATATGGATATGGTTTTTCATTTACTAGATTTTTTAAAAAGTTAGCTCCTTGTATAAAGGCATCTCTTCCATAGAAATCATCAGCATTTATTATCATAAATGGTTCATGTACTTTATCTCTACAACAAAGAATCGCATGTGCTGTACCTAGTGGTTTTACTCTATCTTGTGGTATTTCATAACCTACTGGTAAGTTATCATTTTTTTGGAAACAGTATTCAACATTTATATGTGGTTCTACTCTTTTACCAATTGTTTCTTTAAAAATATCATAGTTTTCTTCTTTTATTAAGAATACTATTTTTGTGAATCCTGCTTTAATAGCATCATAAACAGAATAATCAATTATAAATTCATCATTTGGTCCTAAGGGAGCTATTTGTTTTAATCCTCCAAATCGGCTTCCCATACCAGCCGCTAAAATAACTAGTGTTAAATCTTTATTCATTTTTTCCTCCTATTTCTTTTATTATAGCATATGGAAACTATACTTTAGATAATTTCTTATGATTTTTCATTAGTTTTTTGATACCATGTGGATGTTTAAAGGCAACACTTACAAGTGTATTAGTTACTTCAACTACTTTTCCAGTACCAAATGTTTCATGATAAACATAATCTCCTACTTGATAATCTACATCTTCTTCTCTAAACATTTCATCTACTTCAATTTTCTTTTCTTCTTTAGGATTTTCTTCTTGGACATTTGTTTCTAATAGTGATTTATCTATTTCATTTAAGAATCTACTAACTGGATTAATTTGCTCTTTACCAAATAGAGTTCTACGTCTGGCATTTACTAAGTATAAATCATCTTTAGCTCTTGTAATTGCGACATACATTAATCTTCTTTCTTCTTCTACTTCATGATTTTCCATTAGAGAATTCATATGTGGAAATATTCCTTCTTCTAAGCCAATTACAAATACATGATTATACTCTAATCCTTTAACAGAATGTACTGTCATTAAACTTATTCTATTTGGATCATCTTTATATTCTTCTACATCACTTACTAAACTTATTTCTAGTAAAAATTCTTCTAAGGAAACAAGTCCTTCTCTTTCTTCAAATGTTTTGGTAATAGATTTAAATTCTTCTAAGTTTTCTAATCTTATTTCTGATTCTAGTGAATTTTCACTTTCTAATTCTTGTCTTAATCCTGAGGCATCTAATACTTTATCTATCAATTCAGTTAAAGTTAAGTCATTAGCAACCTCTTTTAATCTTTCAATTATTTTTTTAAACTCTAGTTCTTTTCCACTAGATATTGCTTCATAGATACTTATTCCTTCTTGGTCAGCCTTTTGTGTTAAAGCATCGATTGTTTTTAAACCTATTCCTCTTTTAGGAGTATTTATTACTCTTAATAATGAAACATTATCTTTAGAATTATGGATTAATCTTAAATAAGCAATTAGATCTTTTATTTCTTTTCTTGAATAGAAATAGAAACTACCTACTACTCTATAAGGAAGATTTTCTTTTAACATTTCTTCTTCTATTACACGAGATTGAGCATTAGTTCTATAAAGAACAGCTATATCTTTATAATCTACATTTTTATTTATAAGTTCTTTTATTTTTCTAATAACATATTGAGCTTCATCTTTTTCATTATAAGCACGATAATATTTTATTTTTTCTCCTATTCCTCTTGCTGTCCATAATTTTTTATCTTTTTTCATTTTATTATTTTTTATAACCTGATTAGCTGCATCTAGAATAGTACTTGTTGAACGATAGTTTTGTTCTAGAAGAATAGTTTTAGCATCTTTATAGTCTTTTTCAAAATTTAAAATATTTTTGTAGTTTGCTCCTCGGAAACTATAAATACTTTGTGAGTCATCTCCTACACAGGTAATTAAGCGATTCTTTTCACTTAATAGTTTTGTTAAAATATATTGAGCTTCATTGGTATCTTGATATTCATCTATTAATATATATTTATAAATATTTTGATATTTTTCTAAAACATCAGGATATTTTTTAAATAGTTTTATTGGTAATAATAGTAAATCATCAAAATCTACAGAATTATTTTTCTTTAATTTCTTCTCATATTTTTTATAAATCTCATTTACTATTTTTTCATAATCACTTACGGCATACTTTTCATACATTTCTGGAGAAGTCATTTCATTTTTACAACTACTTATTTTATTTCTAATAGCTCTAGGATTATATATTTTGGGATCATATCCTAATTCTTTAATTATTTTTTTTACTACAGTTAATGAATCATCACTATCCATTATTACAAAGTTTTTATCATATCCTAAGTAATCATAGTTTTCTCTTAATAGTTTTAATCCAAAACTATGAAATGTTGAGACAGTTAACTTTTTAGCATCTGATCCTATTAAATTATATAATCTATCTTTCATTTCTTTAGCAGCTTTATTAGTAAATGTAATAGCTAAAATACTGTATGGTGATACTTCTTTTTCATCTATTAAATAAGCTATTTTGGAAGTTAAAGTTTTAGTTTTTCCAGCACCAGCTCCTGCTATTATAAGAAGAGGTCCATCGTTATAAAGAACAGCCTCTTTTTGTTTATCATTTAAATCATCTATAATCATTATGTCACTTCCTGTCCTTTTTCATTATACATTACTTTATAGTTGAAAACAAATGAAAAAGATTGAATAATGATGTGAACCCCATTTAGGAGACACAATAAAAAAAGACAGTAATTAAAAAGAGAAAATTATTTTTCTCTTTTTGTGTAAGTTTTCCTCTTTTTCTTAACTTTTGACTTTAATCTTGTTGTATTGTAAAATAATATCCA
>JAFVEF010000009.1 GCA_017478105.1 Bacilli bacterium
CCTAATTAAATTATACATTGATTATTACAATAATGAAAGACCTAGTTATGCATTAAATTATAAAACCCCAATTCAATTTAAAATCGAATCAGGCTTTTAATTCTTACTTTTTTACTGTCTACTTTTACTTGACTACTTTATAATCTAGTCTTTTTAATTTCTCTTTCCAATACCCCCTGGGGGTGTTATAATTAAGAAGGAGCTGATAATATGGCAAAGTGTAATAAATGTGAATCGTGTTCTAGAAGTAAGCATAGAACAGATGATGAAAAAAAGTATATAAAAAGAAGATTAAATACTATAGAAGGACAAGTACGTGGAGTATCTAAAATGATAGATGATGATAAATATTGTAATGATATATTAACTCAATTACTCGCAATTAATAAATCAATTAAAAGTTTAAGTACTGAAATTTTAAAAGGACATATATCTACTTGTGTAGTAGATGATATTAAAAACAATAAACTAGAAATGATTGATGAAGTAATGGAATTAATGGGTAGGTTAAACTAATGAATAATAAATTTGAGAATTGGAAAGGTCCAAAAAAATAGAATAGAAAGAATGATATTATGAAGGAAAAAGTAGTTATTGGCATGAGTGGAGGAGTAGATTCATCAGTCGCAGCCATAAAGTTAATTAAAGAAGGTTATGAAGTAATTGGATTATTTATGCGTAACTGGGATTCTTTTGCTAATGGAGAATATAGTGATGCTCCAGTAGGAGAAAACGGAATATGTCCTCAAGAAGAGGATTATAATGATGCTAAAGCAGTATGTGATAAATTAAATATCCCATTACATCGAAAAGATTTTGTAAAAGAATATTATGATTATGTATTTAAATACTTTTTAGATGAATTAGAAAAAGGTAGAACCCCTAATCCAGATATTATGTGTAACAAATATATAAAATTTGATATGTTTGCCAAAGAAGCGGAAAAACTAGGAGCCGATTATATAGCAACTGGGCATTATGCAAGAATAAAAGATGGGAAATTATTAAGAGCAGTCGATGAAAATAAAGATCAAACATATTTTTTGTCACAAGTTACAAAAGAACAGTTAAAAAATGTCTTATTTCCTATTGGTGATATGTTAAAATCAGAGGTTAGAAAAATAGCTGAAGAATATGATTTAATAACTGCTGATAAAAAAGACTCAACTGGTATATGTTTCATTGGAGAAAGAAACTTAACAAAATTTTTAAAAAATTATTTGCCAAATAAACCAGGAAATATTGTTAACATTGATACAAAAGAAATAGTTGGAAAACACATTGGATTAATGTATTATACAATTGGTCAAAGAAGAGGATTAGATATTGGTGGTAAAGAAGACAGAATGTTTGTAGTAGGAAAAGATTTAGAACAAAACATTTTATATATTTGTATTGGTGAAGATAATGATTATTTAATTTCTGACTCTTGTATAATAGAAGATGTTAATTATTTATCTGATGAGAAGATTAATAAGTGTACAGCAAAATTTAGATATAGACAAAAAGATGTAGAAGTAGAATTAGAGTATCTCGATAATAATGAAATATTAGTTAAGTATCCCCAAGGAGAAAAAAGAGTTACGCCTGGGCAAGCATGTGTGTTATATAATGGTAAAGAATGTTTAGGCGGGGGAATAATAAAAGAAGTTAGAAAAAACAATACAAAGGTTTGGTATTTATAAAAAAGACTATACTTTCTAGTCTTTTTTTGTTAATCCTGATAAACCATTTATGACAAGATTATAATTTAATTCAACTATTTCATCAAAAGGAATTACTTTATTATCATTTACCCAAGCTTTATATAAAGAAAGAGTAGTATTATGCATATAGTTAATAGCAATATTTAATCTATACTTATCTAGTCCTTCAAATATAGAAGTATTAATATAAGATTCTTTAACTTTATTTATCATCTGATTTCTAATATATTCATAGTTAGGGTCACAAGTTAATTTATCCATAAATTCTCCCTTTTGTATATGAAATAAATAAAATCTTTTAATAATTTCTTTATAGTCATGAAAAATATCTAATCCATCAATAAACTTAATATATTCTTCACAGTATTTAATTTCTAAACTCTTAACTAATTCTTCAATAGTAGCATAATGAAGATAAAAAGTTTTTCTATTAATTTTAGCTCGTTCAGATAATTCCTTAACAGTAATATTTTCAAAATTCATCTCTAAAACTAGTTGTTTAAAAGCTTCAATTATTTTTTCTTCATTTTTTATAAATCTTGCATCCTCTTTCACATATATCACCTAATACACAAATTTTATTTATGTGAGTATTAACTCAAATTTACTATTATTTTGTTGCAGATTTATTATATAATTATTTTAGAAGTTAAGCAACACGAGTGTAATAATTATAAGAGGGACAATATGAGAAGGATTATAGTAGTAATTATATGTTTCATAATAATGATTGGAGGAATATATATGCTAAAATATAATAGAAATAATAACATTAGTAGTTTAACTAGCGAAGAAAATATTATTTTAAACAGATATAAGGAAATGCAACAAGCAATGGTTGATAAAGACATTGATAAGTTAAATAAGATCGTAAAAGATGGAACAACATTTACTCACATGTCAGGAAAAACCCAAACAAAAGAAGAATACTTTGAAGATATAAGAACTGGGGCATTAGATTATCAATCTTATACTATAGAAAATCCAAGTGTATCAATAGATGGTAATAAAGCAATCTTAAAAGCAAGAGTAACACTTACAGCAAATGCTTATGGTGCACAAGGTTCATATCCATTTAATGTATCTGCTTATTTTGAAAAAGTAGATAAAGAATGGTTATATACAAATAAATATTAGGAGGAAAAAAATGAAAGATAAGAAAAGTTTAATAATCTACTTTAGTAGAGCAGATGAGAATTATTTTGGTGGAGAAATGAAATATGTAGATAAAGGTAATACAGAAGTTATTGCTGAATACATAAAAGATATTGTTGGAGGAGATCTATTTAAAGTAGAACCTCTTAATCCGTATCCCGCTAATTATATGGAATGTATTGAAGAAGCAAAAGCAAGAACTAAAGAACATAATGCACCTATAAAGGAAAATGTTCCAGATATCTCTAGTTATGAAGTTATTTATGTGGGATCACCAATATATTGGGGAGGAATGCCAGAAGAATTATTTACTGCATTACAAGGATTAGATTATTCAGGTAAAATAATTAGACCATTTACAACCCATGAAGGTTCAGGATTATCTGGAGTACCTAGACAATTAAAAGAAATATGTGTAGGTGCTGAAGTACTTGATGGATTAGCAATAGTAGGATCTCAAGTCAAAAACTCAAAACAAAAAGTAGAAGATTGGATTTAAGGAGGAATATATAATGGAAAAATTTAAATTGAATGATGGAAGAGTTATGCCAAGCGTTGGAATAGGAACATTTTTATTAAGCCCAGATGAAGCAGAAGAAAGTGTTAAAGAAGCGCTAAAAGTAGGATATAGATTAATTGATACAGCAAATGCCTATCAAAATGAAAGAGCAGTAGGAAGAGCTATTAAAAAATCAGGAATACCAAGAGAAGAAATATTTGTAGAAACAAAATTATGGCCTTCTGTATATACTGATCCAGAAGCAATAGATAAAACACTAAAAAGATTGGATTTAGACTATATTGATTTATTACTACTTCATCAACCAGCAGGAGATTATATAACTGGTTATAAGATGATGGAAAAAGCTTTAAAAGAAGGGAAAGTTAAATCTATTGGTATATCAAATTTCTATGGAGAAAGATTAGACAATCTTTTAAATAATGCCGAGATTAAACCTGCTGTTACTCAAGTTGAAACTCATCCGTACTACCCCCAAAATGAAATGAAAGAAAAACTAAATGAATATGGAACAAAAATCCAAGCATGGTATCCATTAGGTGGAAGAGGTAATGATTCTGTATTAACTGAAGAAGTTATTAAAGAACTAGCCGAAAAATATGGTAAGAGTCCTGCTCAAATAATACTTAGATGGCATAATCAAAAAGGAGTAATAGTTATTCCTGGATCAAAAAATCCAGAACATATTAAAGATAATCTAAATATATTTGATTTTGAATTATCAGATGATGATATGAAAAAAATTGATGAATTAGATAAAAACAAACCATTTTATAATCAAACAGATGAAAGCCTAGATGGTTTTGCTAAATGGAATCCAGACTTTGATTCTCAAAAATAAAATGATTGAAAGTTTAAAATATTAGGAACGAAAGTTCCTTTTTATATTGACATAATATATTATATGTTCTACAATATTATTGTATTAAGCAAATAACACAATGAGGTGACATTATGGAACTAGCATTTGATAATAATATTCCAATATATATCCAATTACTGGAATATATGAAAATTTATCTTATTTCTGGAGTATTTAAATGTGGAGAAAAACTACCATCAGTTAGAGAATTTGCAACTACATTCAAGGTTAATCCAAATACGATGCAAAAAGCACTAGCTGAACTTGAAAGTATGAATCTTATTTATACAGAAAGAACTAATGGTAAATATGTAACTAAAGATCAAACAGTAATTGATAAGTTAAAAGATGAATATGCTGTTACTCTTGCTAAAAGTTATTATCAGGGCATGAAAAGAATAGGCTTAGGTAAAGCTGATTCTATAAAATACTTAGAAGGGATAGATGAGTAATATGAAGTTATTAGAAATAAAAAAATTAAATAAAAATTTTGATAATAAAAAAATATTAACTGATATTAATTTAAGTATTTCTAGTGGTAAGATAGTTGGTCTATTAGGTAAAAACGGTGCTGGTAAATCAACATTAATAAAACTTATAAATGACTTACTTACTCCTTCAAGTGGGGAGATATTAGTAAATGGAAAAGAAATAGGTGTAGAATCAAAAAAAGTAATATCATATTTACCTGAGAGAACATATTTAAATAAACAAATGAAAGTCTCTGAAGTAATAGAATTATTTAGGGATTTCTATCAAGATTTTGATGAAGAAAAAGCAATTAGATTATTAAAAGACTTGGATTTAGACATCAATCAATCTTTAACAAAAATGAGTAAAGGAATGCAAGAAAAAGTACAATTAGTGCTTGTCATGTCAAGAAAAGCAGATTTATATATTTTAGATGAACCATTAGGTGGAGTAGATCCCGCTACAAGAGATTATATATTAGATACAATACTTTCTAATTTTAATGAAAATGCTAGTGTTATTATTTCAACACATTTAATATCCGATATCGAAAGAATTTTAGACGAAGTAATTTTTATAGATAAAGGTAAAATAGTCTTACAAAGTGATGCTGATAAACTTAGAAATAAAGAAAAATCATCAATTGATGAAATCTTTAGGAGGATGTTTAAATGTTAAGGAAATTATTAAAATATGATCTAAAATATATGATTAAGAATATGTGTATATTCTATATATTATCTGTATTTTTTGCTATAACTACAAGAATATTATTTGAAATAGAACAATCCGTTATAATTAAAATCATAGGTCAAATAAGTGTAGGTTGTATGTTTGCTATGCTAGCAAATATACTAATTAATACTATGATGAGGAGTTGGATTAGATTTAATAGTTCATTATATAAAGATGAATCTTATCTAACTCATACATTACCAGTTACTAAAAATGATATATATAATTCAAAACTTATTCAAACATTTATTTTTTTCTTTATAGGCTTTATTGTAATTATAATAAGTTTATTTATAGCTTATTATTCAAAAGAAAATTGGCAAGCAATAACTAATATTGTAAAAAATATTACAATAGGATTAAATATGAATACATTATTTTTTATAACGATGTTTTTACTGGTAGTATTCTTAGAAATATTTAATGCTATACAATGCGGCTTTTATGGTATCGTTTTAGGAAATAGAAAGAATAATGCAAAAATAGGATATTCTGTATTATTTGGATTTATTCTATATTTAGTATCTCAAACTATAGTTTTAGCATTAATGTTCATATATGGTTTATTTGATTCATCGGTAATGGGATTGTTTCAAACTTCAACAGTAAGTATAGATGCCAATGCATTTAAGGTATTATTAGTTTTAGCATCTCTATTATATGTAGTAATAATATATTGTATGAGTATGTTATGTAAAAGGACTCTTAATAAGGGAGTAAATGTTGAATAAACTAATTGTAAAATTAAGATATTAGGAGAATGTAATAATTCTCTTTTTTATATGACAATAATATGTGAATGGAGGATAATATGCCAGTAGAATTACTAAATGAGTTTATTGAAAAGAATTGTACAATAACATTAATGGGAAATGAACATATACAATTTACAGGTGTTGTTATATCAATTGAAGGATATTGGATAAAGATAAAAGAACATGAATCTATTAGAGTTATTAATGGTGCAATGATCCAGGATATAAAAACAGATAAATATATAGAGAAACGATAAATATAGTTAATTGTACTAATAAAATGAAAATCGTTCTCATAGAATTAATATCCAATAAATGATATAATAAGAATCAAGTGAGTGTGATATAAGTGAAAAAAAGTATAAAGAAAGTAATATTATTAAGTATCTTTTTATTTGCTATGTCTTATACATTAATTACAATTATGGGAAAAACATATACAGTTGTTTTTGATATTACTAATAAGAAAAACTATAAGATATCTATCGAAGAAGAAACTGGAAAAATTGAAGTTCTAAATGAAAAAGAAAATAATAATAAATACATGGTAAAAGTAAAAAGTAAAAAGCCAGGTAAAGTTAGTATATATATTGATTATGGAGATTTTCAAACAGGAAAAAGATTATATATTCATAAAAACTTAATCATTACCGAAGATAATTATTTAGGTAAAGCAACTGGCTCTGAAGTGATTCCTATATCATTTTCTATTATATTATTGTATATCTTGTATTTATTGATAAAAATATATAGAAAAAGTCTAAAAGAAAACATATATCAATATAAGAATATTGCCTATCTTGGTATAATTATATTCCTTTCATTTTCTGTAATTAATAATATTTTATCTATTTTTAACTATCTTGGTTTATTTGAAACCGTTAATAGAATAATTAATTCATTATCTTTTGTATCTATTATTTTACTTCCCATTTCATTTATTACTTTTATTTTAGTAACCATAAGTAATATTATTTTAATTAAAAAAGAAGGAAAATCCTTAAAAAATTTACCCGGACTATTCTTGGGATTATTTACCTGTTTATTAACAATATCACCAGATTTTATATATAGAATTCTAATGCATTCAGGAAAGATAAATATTTATAATTTAAATAGTCCTGGTCCATATATTTATGATTTTATAGAATCATTAATATATCTAACAGTTGCTTATTTAGAATGTGTTTTGATTGCGACAATAATTATAGCACTTAAATCAGTTAAGAGAAAAATAGAAATGAATAAAGATTATATGCTAATTTTAGGATGTAAAATTAAAAATGATGGTTCCCTAACTCCATTACTTAAAGGTAGAGTAGATAGGGCATTAGACTTTAGAAATGAACAATTAAAAACTACAGGAAAAGACTTAATATTTGTGCCATCAGGTGGAAAGGGAAACGATGAAATAATATCTGAAGCTGAAGCAATAAAAAAGTATTTATTAGAACAAGGTATTAAAGAAAAAAATATATTAGTAGAGAATAAATCTAAAAGCACTTATGAAAATATTAAATTTTCATATAAACTAATCAATAATAAAAAAGCAAATATAGCTTTTGCAACAACCAATTATCACGT
This sequence comes from Bacilli bacterium, assembly GCA_017478105.1. Classification (GTDB taxonomy): domain Bacteria; phylum Bacillota_I; class Bacilli_A; order RF39; family UBA660; genus UBA3789. Next base: position 7,789 of record JAFVEF010000009.1, read on the forward strand.
CATGAGAGCAGGACTTATTGCTACAAAACAAGGATTAAAATTAGAAGGGATTGGCTCTAAAACAAAATCTTATTACTGGATTAATGCTTTCATTAGAGAATTTATTGGAACACTATATTCTGAAAGAAAAAAACATATTGTCTTCTTTACGTTAATAGCAATAACTATATTATTAATGATTGGAATTACATATATTGGAAATAATTTTTAATATTTAATCTTCATTTAACATTAAAATGAATAATTGTATATGAGGTGGGAAAATGCGAATATTAATAGTTGAAGATGAAGAATCTTTGGCAGAATTAGTTGCTAGTAGATTAAAAAAAGAAAAGTACATAGTAGATATATCATTAGATGGAGAAGAAGGATTATATAATGCTTTAGAAGATGTCTATGATTTAATAATTTTAGATGTTATGTTACCGGGAGTAAATGGCATAGATATTTTAAAGGAAATAAAAAAGAATAATATCAAAGCTAAAGTAATAATGTTAACAGCTAAAGGAGAATTAGAAGATAAGCTTCTTGGTTTTAGTGAAGGTGCTAATGACTATATACCAAAACCTTTTCATATCGATGAAGTTATTGCTAGAGTAAATGCTCAACTTAGAATAGAAAAAGTAAAAAATAATAATTTAGAGTTTGGTGATTTAATATTAGATTTAAAAACATCAGACATTATAAATAAAAATAATAAAGAAAAGATAAATATTATTAATAAAGAATTTCAATTACTTGAATACTTTATGAATAATCCAAACCAAGTTTTATCTAAAGAAATGATATATGATAAAGTATGGGGCTTAGAAAATGATTCAATATCAAATAATTTAGAAGCCTATTTATCATTCATTCGTAAAAAATTAAAACTAATTAATTCCAATGTTCAGATAAAAGCACTTCGTAACATTGGATATAAAATGGAGTATAACAATGAAGAAATTAAATAGAAAAGTATTTAAAACAATATTCATAATATTATCTTTATTTATAATAACTGGAATTATAGTTTATAATGTAAGTTCTTATAAGAAAGAATATGATAATGTTAAAAGGAACTTAACCTTTATGGTAGAAAGAAATACTTCTAAACCCGAAGGAAATCCACCAGAACCCAAAGTATTTAATGAATCCATTCCAGAAAAAGACAAAGAATTAGATAATATGATGATTATGGATTATGATGTTTATTCAGTTATTTTAAACAACAATGAAATTGAAAGAATTATTAATCATAGTAAAAATACAAGTAATTTTGATATAGATAATATTGCTAAAAAAATAGTTACAAAAAATAAAGGATTAAAAATAGGAAACTTATATACAAATAGATATTCATATAATTATGCTAAAGATACAATAGTTATAATTAATACTAAAAAGATTAACAGTAGATTATTACTAACCCTAGTTATATCAATTAGTCTTTTATTAGGATTTGAAATAATTATTTATTATATTTCTAAAAAACTAACTAAAAGAATTACTAAACCAGCCCAAGAGTCATTTGATAAACAAAGAGATTTTATAGCTGATGCATCACACGAACTTAAAACCCCTCTAGCAGTAATAATGGCTTCCTCTGATGAATTAAAAAGTGATAAAAAAAATATAAAATACATAGAGAATATTAAATATGAATCAGAAAGAATGAATAATCTAATTAAAAGTCTATTAGATTTATCTAAGTTAGAAAATGGTGTGTCTATAAATAATTATAAAGATGAAAACATATCTAAAATAATTGAGAAAACAAGTTCAGTATTTGATAGTATTGCCTATGAACAAAGAGTAAGTATTGAAACTAATATTGAAAAAGATATTATATTCAAATGTAGTAAAGATGAAATAGAAAGATTAATATCGATACTAATAGATAACGCTATCAAGCATAGTTATAAAGATAGTGTAATTAAAGTAAATTTATATAAAGATAAAAATAGTATTATTATTGAAGTAATTAATACAGGAAATCCAATAAATCCTGGAGATGAAGAAAAAATATTTGAAAGGTTTTATCGAGCAGATAAATCAAGAAATAGAGAAGCTAACAGATACGGCTTAGGACTTGCAATAGCTAAGAATATTGTTAATAATCATAAAGGAAATATAAAAGCTTTTTCTAAAGATAATACAACTACATTTAAAATTATTTTAAAAAAATAAGAACATTAATAATTATTTAATGTTCTTTTAATTTTAGTTAGTTATTATTTAAATATGAAAGGAAAGTGATAGATGAAATAAAAAAAGAAAAGTAAAAAAATAAGTAAATATTATAAATATAAAATGGAGATGATGAGTATTATTAGACCCCCTAGAAAGAAAAAAATTCTTTTTAGGGGAACATTTAATCTTTATTTAATAAATTAAAGTTATTCTTAATATGAAGGAGATGAAAAAGTAAATGAATAATAATTATCGAAGTGAATGGAAATATTTAGTAAATAATCAACAACTTAGTTTAATAAAAAATAAAATATCTAAAGTATTGGAAATAGATCCTCATACACCAGATAATGGAAGGTATTTAATTCATTCATTATACTTTGATAATTATCGGGATGAAAGCCTCTATAGTAATGAAGCCGGTCTTGCTATTAAATATAAATGGCGAATTCGTTACTATGGAGATGATTTAACTTATATAGTGCTAGAAAAGAAAGAAAAATTAGATGGAGGAGGCAGAAAAAAATCATGCAATCTGACAATAGAGGAATACAATTCAATTGTTTCTTTAAATATTTGTGATATTGCATATGAAACAAATAAAAAACTAATAAAAGAATTAGCAATAGATATGTTAAAGAACGGATATCATCCTAAAATTATTATAGATTATGAAAGAATAGCTTATGTAGAAGAAATATCCAATGTAAGAATTACATTTGATATGAAAATATCTGCTTCATATGAACTAGATAAGTTTTTAGATAATGATTATACAAAGTTTTATATTATGCCAAGTAATATAAATCTATTAGAGGTAAAATTTGATCACATATTACCATCATATATAAAAAATATTATAAAACTAAATAATATGAATCAGACTTCTTTTTCAAAATATTATTTTGGAAGAAGAATAATTGATTCATATATGAGATAGGAGAAAAAAATTATGCAAAATATAATAGAAAATATAACAAACTCTTTTACAAGTAATGCAATTACTATGTCTGTAATAGTAGCAGTATTAATAATGACACTAATTTTGTCAGTGTATGAATTTATTGTATATAGATTTGTATCACATAGGTCTTTTTATAATAAATCATTTAACATATCAGTAGCCATATTACCATTCTTTATATCTATGATAATACTGTGTCTACAGTCAAATATAGTAATTACATTAGGAACAATAGGAGCTTTAGCCATAATCAGATTTAGAACAGCAGTAAAAGATCCTGTTGATATGGTTTATTTATTATGGAGTGTATTTATTGGTATAGTGTGTGGTTGCCAACTATATAGTGTTGGTGCAATAACAAGTATATTTGTAACTATTGTACTAATAATACTTGATCATCTAAATTTTGGTAGATGTCCTTATGTATTAATAGTTCATTCTAACGAAGAACTTGAAAGTGATATAGAAGATATATTAAAAGATAAGAAAATAAACTATAAAATAAAATCAAGAAATTATACATCTAAAGGATATGATTATGTAATTGAATTTATATATAAAGAAATAAAAGAATTAAATAAGATACTATCCAAAAATAAGAAGATTAGTAAATATTCAATTATTGAATATGATGCTGATGACATAGTATAAAATGAATAGAAAAAAGATACTTATTGTTATTATATTTTTTACAATACTAATCATAACAGGATTATTAATAATAACTAGAACAGATAGTTATAATAGTCTAAGTATAAGTCAAGAAAAATGGGATAGTATTCTAGAAAAAAGAAAAGAAAATTTAACTTTAGAAATAGAAAATATAAGATTTAATGAATATGATTTAATTGTAGATAATAGTAATAGTAAATTATATTATTCAATTATCAATGATAATGATAGTTCTTATAATCCAAGTGTTAGTTATAAAACAAATAATAAGACTAAACTTGTAGTACTAAAAGATGAATTAGATGAAAGTAAAATAGGAGATTATGAATTTAAAATAATGATTTATAATAACTCAAGTTATCGTACCTATCGATTAGTATGTACAAGATTCCCAATATTAAATATAACTAATAAGGATAAAGAAAACGATAGTAGTAAACAAAGTATTTTAATGCAAATGTATTTCTTTGATAATCTAAAAAATTCAAGTAACAGAATTTTAAGATCAGATGGAATACTTAATATAGAAAATAATAATAATTACAAAATGCATTTAGAAGTTCTTTCTCCAGGAAGAAATATAAGAGATAATGTTATATCTATTATGGGTATGGAACCTAGTAGTAGATATGATTTAACCAAGATAAATTCTATACAAGAAAATAGATTTAAAAATGAAGATAAACATATAATAGAATTATTTATTGATAATAAATATAAAGGTCTATATAAAATAGAAGTAATGAAATAGATAGTGAGGTGTCATAATGAAAAATAAAGGAATAATAATATTCGCAAGTATACTAGTAATTTGCCTAGTATTAATGATATTTCTTCTAGGAAAAAATGATAATAATAATTCAAATAATGAAAATATAGGATTCTATAATTATTCAGAATTATTTACAGCAAGAGATTTAAAACAAAAGGCTGATACTAGTAACGCAGTAACTTATACTGTAAAAGATAATGAAGATATAACTATAAGTACTGCAGGTGTTTATGTAATAACAGGTAGTTCCAGTGAAACAACAATTTATGTAGAAGCTGGTAGTGAAGATAAAGTTCAACTAGTATTGGATGGATTAAATATTACAAACAAGAATTTTCCATGTATTTACGTTAAATCAGGAGATAAAGTATTTGTAACCACAACAAATGATAGTTTATTAACTGTTAGTGAAACTTTTGTAAAAGATGATAATGTAAACACAAATGGCGTAATTTTTTCAAGATCAGATATAGTATTAAATGGTGAAGCTAAATTAACAATTAATTCTTCTTATAATGGAATTGTTTCTAAAGATGATTTAAAAATAACTGGTGGATCATATGATATTACAGCCAAAAATAACGGTATAAGAGCTAATGATTCCATCGCCATAGCAGAAGCTACATTGAATATTAATTCCGGAACAGATGGCCTTCACGCTGAAAATAGTGATGATGATAAATTAGGATATATCTATATTGCAGATGGAACAATAAATATAAATACAACTGATGATGGAATACATGCCACATCTGTAGTTCAAATAAATAATGGAAAAATAAATATAACTGCTGGAGAAGGAATAGAAGGAACCTATATTCAAATTAATGGTGGAGATATAGATATTAACGCAACATATGATGGAATTAATGCTGCTAACAAGAGTGAATCATTTAATACATTATTTGAAATGAATGATGGAACTTTAAAAATAAATGTTGAAGAAAAAGATTCTGATGCTATTGATTCTAATGGAAATATAACAATCAATGGCGGAACAATTGATATATCTGCAACTTTATCATTTGATTATGTTGGAGAAGCTAAATTAAATGGTGGAAAGCTAATTATAAATGGAGTCGAAGTAAGTGAAATACCTTCTTCTTCTAAATAAGGAGGAATGAAAAAATGAAAAATAAAAAATATATAATAATTATTACAATTTTATTAGTATTATTAGTATCATTAATTATCTATTTTGTAAAAAGTTCTAATAATACGACAAATAGTAATAATAATACAAATAACAGTACTAATACCACAACCACTACAGCTGATACATATAATAAATCAGATATATTTACAGATAGAGATCTAGAACAAACAGTAGATACAACAAGTGCTAAAAAGTATACTGTATCAAGTGGTGAAAATATAACTATAACTGAAGAAGGTATATATGTATTATCAGGAACTGCTTCTAATACTACTGTTTATGTTGAAGCAGAAGATCAAGATAAAGTTCAATTAGTACTAGATGGAGTAAATATAACAAATGAAGATTTTCCATGTATTTATGTTAAGTCAGGAGATAAAGTGTTTGTAACAACAACTAATGATAGTTCACTAAGTGTTACAAAAACATTTACCGCAGATGGTGAAACAAATACAGATGGAGTAATATTTTCAAGATCTGATGTAGTATTAAATGGTACTTCTACACTAACAATTAACTCTACTGATAATGGTGTTGTTTCAAAAGATGATTTAAAAATAACGGGTGGAACTTATAATATAACCGCCACATCAAAAGGTTTAGAAGCAAATGATTCCATCGCCATAGCAGAAGCTACATTAAATATAAAAGCAGGAACTGACGGACTTCATGCTGAATATGATGAAGATGATTCAGTTGGTTATATTTATATAGGTGGTGGAAATATAGATATCAATGCCCAAGATGATGGAATTCATGCAACAACAATTGTTCAAATAGAAGGAGGAACTATAAATGTAAAAGCCGCTGAAGGAATAGAAGGAACACATATTTTAATAAATGATGGAACAATTACTGTAGAAGCAACTGATGATGGAATTAATGCCGCAAGCAAGTCAACAAAATACTCTATAAAAGTAGAAATAAATGGAGGAAATATTAATATTAACATGGGACAAGGAGATACAGATGCTATTGACTCTAATGGAGATATAGTAATAACAGGAGGAACAATAAATATTACTGCCCAGTCACCATTTGATTATGATGGATCTGGTTCTAAAACAGGAGGAACACTTATTGTAAATGGAACAGAAACAGACACTCTAACAAATCAAATGATGGGTGGAGGAAATCCTAATGGTTACAGAGGTGGCAATCAAAGAAGATAATAAAATTTAGAATATAAATGTAAAAAAGGAGATGATAAAATGAAAGAAAAAATAATGATTTTTATAATTGGATTATTAGTAGGTGCAATCATCGCAACAGGAGGTTGTATAATTTATAATAAAATAAATAAAAATAATTGTCCTAATACAATAGAAAGACAAAATAATAATGGTAATCAACCTCCAAAAATGAGTGGAGAACGACCAGAAATGCCAGGTAACATGAATAGTGAAAATAATGAACCACCAGCAAAACCTGAAGGTGAAAACGAAACTGGAGAACAATCTACTCCCAAAGATAGTGAAAACAAACAATCTCAAAGTAGAAGTAGAGTTAAACAAAACAGTGAAAAAATAGAACAAACTGCATAGAAAGGATAAATATGAAAGATAAGAAAACAATAATATATCTAATAATTATAATTTCATTAGTAATAGTATTAGGATTCTTATGGTTTATAATGATAAATGATAATAATAGCACAGAAAGTCAAAGCAGTAATAAAACAAATAAATCATCAACATCTTATAAATCAGCTACGACAATAACTAAAGATGATACCATTACAAGTGGTGTATATGAATCAAGTAATGCAGATGAAAATACCATAGCCGTATCAGGTGATGTAAAAGTAAAATTATCAGATATTACTGTAAATAAAACAGGAGACTCTGATGGAGGAGATAACACAAGTTTTTATGGAACAAATTCAGCCATAATTGCCAAAGACGGTGCTATTGTAACTATTAAAAACGCCAATATTACAACAGATGCAACAGGAGCTAATGGAGTATTTAGTTATGGAGGAAGCGCCAAGACAAATAATAGTAGTAGTGATGGAACAACAATAATTATAAGTGATTCAACTATAACAACCAAAAAAGGAAATTCAGGAGGAATCATGACAACAGGTGGAGGAACAACTAATGCTAAAAACTTAACAGTTACAACAAGTGGTCAATCTAGCGCTGCAATTAGATCAGACAGAGGAGGTGGAACTGTTAATGTCGATGGTGGAACATATACATCAAATGGTGTTGGTTCACCAGCAATATATTCAACCGCAGATATAACTGTAAAAAACGCCAAACTAATTTCTACAACAAGTGAAGGTGCAATAATAGAAGGTAAAAACTCAATTACTTTAGAAAATGTAGAACTAACAGATTCCAATATAAAAAATGTTAAATCAAAAATGTATAAAAATATATTTATATATCAGTCTATGAGTGGAGATGCAGCAGAAGGTGTCGCAACATTTACTGCCAAAGATAGTACTATTACAACCAATAATGGAGATTCAATATATGTTTCTAATACTAGTGCTGTTATAAATTTAACTAATAATAAATTTATAAATAATGATTCCAATGGATACTTCTTAAGAGCGCAGAAAGATGCTTGGGGAAATGAAGGAAGTAATGGAGGTAATGTAACCCTAAATCTTACTAATCAAGAAGTAAATGGAAACATTGGAGTAGATGAAATTTCATCTTTAACAATGAATATGACATCATCTACCTTTAAAGGAATGATTGATGCTAAAGATGGAAATGTCACATTAAAACTTGATAAAAATAGTAATATAGTATTAACAGGTGACAGTTATATAACAAGTTTAGATAATGCAGATTCAACAAATAGTAATATTAATTTAAATGGATATAAATTATATGTTAATGGTGTTGAATTAAAAAAATAATTAAACTAATAATTAAAGAAGTAGAAATGCTTCTTTTATTAGTATAAAATTTAATATAAAAAGCTTGTCAAAACTAGTGACAATTGGTAAAATTAATTTGTATACAAACCAATATGAATGGAGAAATTATAGTATGGGTATTTATGATTTAAAAGTAAAAACAAGAAAAGGAGAAGATTTTGATCTAAGTTCTCTAAAAGGTAAAGTATCATTAGTGGTCAATACAGCAACAGGTTGTGGTTTTACCCCACAATATGAAGCAATAGAAAAACTATATGAAAAATATCATGAAAAGGGATTTGAAGTATTAGATTTTCCATGTAATCAATTTGGACACCAAGCTCCAGGAAGTGATGATGAAATTCATGAATTTTGTACTGCCAAGTATAAAACAACGTTTGATCAATTTGCCAAAATAGATGTTAATGGTGAAAATGAAAGTAAAGTATTTACTATCTTAAAAGAACAACAACCAAATGAAGAAGTTAAAGGCCTTAAAAATAAAATGGCTATGAAAGCAATTAAAAAGATAAGTACAACTTGTACTAAAAAAGGAGATATTGTTTGGAACTTTACTAAGTTTTTAGTAGATAAAGAAGGTAATGCTGTAAAAAGATATGATCCAACATTTGATCCAAGTGAAATTGAAAAAGACCTTTTAGAACTATTATAAGGAGTGATAAAATATGGAATCAAAGTATGATTCTCTAGCTTTAAAAAATCAATTATCTTTTCCTTTATACTTATGTTCTAAAGAAATTATACGTAAATATACCCCCATGTTAGAAAAACTTGATCTAACATAAACACAATACATTGTAATGATGTATCTATGGGAAAGAAAAACAAGTAACGTAAAAGATATAAGTCAAATATTATTACTAGATTCGGTAACTCTAACCCCACTTTTAAAAAAATTAGAAGCTAAAGAATATATAACTAGGGTAAGATCTACTAAAGATGAAAGAAATTTAGAAATAACAATAGCAAAAAAAGGATTAGAGTTAAGAAAAAAAGCATTAGGTACTCCCCAAAAAATATCAAAGTATATTGATTTGTCAAAAGAAGAATTAGAAACGCTACATTCGCTTATTTATAAAGTCTTAATAAATGTTATAGAGGAGGAAGAATAATGGCAGTTATTGAAGTAAATAAAGATAATTTTAAAAAAGAAGTATTAGAAAGTGAAAAAAGAGTTCTAGCAGACTTTAATGCTAGTTGGTGTGGGCCTTGTAAAATGTTAAAACCAATACTTGAAGAAGTTGCATCAAATAATGAAAATATTAAATTTGTATCTATAAATATAGATGATGAAGATGAACTTGCTGAAGAATACAATGTTTCATCAATCCCATGTCTTGTTGTGTTTGATAAAGGTAATGAAGTTAAAAGAAATGTCGGACTAATTTCAAAAGATGATCTAGAAAATATGATTGGAGAAGAATAATGTACGATATTATAATAGTAGGTGCAGGACCTGCTGGTCTTACAGCAGCAATTTATGGAAGACGAGCCTCTAAGAAAGTATTAGTGTTAGAAGCAAAAAGTTATGGGGGACAAATAATTAATACTCTAGATATTGAAAATTATCCTGCTGAATCTCATATATCTGGATTTGATTTCGCAACCCAACTATACAATCAAGCTAAAGATTTAGGGGCCGAAATTATTTTTGAAAAAGTAGTTGAAATTAAAAACGAAAAAGAAAAAGAAGTAATAACTACTAAAAATAAATATCTAGGTAAAACAATAATACTCGCAACAGGTTCAGAAAATAGAAAACTAAATCTTGAAAAAGAAAATGATTTAGTAGGAAAAGGAATTAGTTACTGTGCTACTTGTGATGGTGCATTCTATAAGAATAAAAATGTTGCAGTAGTCGGTGGCGGAAATACAGCTCTTGAAGATGCCTTATACTTAACTGATTTAGCAAACAAAGTTTATTTAATCCATAGAAGAGATGAATTTAGAGGAGAAGAATCCACATTAAATTTATTAAAAATGAAAGACAATATAGAATTCATATACAACAGTAATGTTACAAAACTAAATGCAAGTGAAAAATTAGAAAGTATCGAAGTTACAAATAAAGATGGTAGTACTAAAAAGATTGATGTTGATGGATTATTTGTTGCTGTAGGGAGAATACCTGAAAATGAAAATTTTGCCAAACTAATAAATTTAGACAATTCAGGATATATAATAGCAGGTGAAGATTGTAATACAAATGTTCCTGGAATATTTGTTGCGGGAGATAACCGTACCAAAGAAGTAAGACAATTAGTAACAGCAACAAGTGATGGCGCAATAGCAGCAACTTCAGCCATTAAATATATAAATAATAATTGTAATGAAAAATAAAAGACTAGGAATCTAGTCTTTTTATGATATAATTTATTTAAAGTACTTACTTAAAACTATTGGGAAAAAGCATGGAGCGTATTTTCTTTTGAAGAGGAGGTATATAATGAAGAATGATTTTGAAAAAGAAAATATCTTTGGATTAGGTAATTCTAATGATGCTTATAAAGAGTATTTTATTGGTCAGAGTTATTTAAATATGCTTGCCAAAGTCGATGATATAAATCTAAGTTTATGTAACGTAACTTTTGAACCAGGTTGTAGAAATAACTGGTATATTCACCATGCTACTAAAGATAGTATAGGAGCATAAAATGAAATATATACTTTTATTAAACATAGATAATTTAAGTAAAAACATATTTCTTAAGAGTTATATAAATGATGGATATGAAATAGCATTTGATACTAATAATAACATTCTCTTAAGAAAAAATAGTAACTCAATAAAAGATGAAGAAACATATATAAAAATATTAGCTTCTTATTTAAAAAGAAGCGAACAAATTAATACAACTAAAAGAAAGATTATTGATCTAACAAAAGCTTTTGAATATGCTAAAAATAAAAATGGTTATAATAAATTTGATAATAAATTTGACTGGTATATAAGAAACATCATAATAAAAGAATTAAATAATTAAAATTAAAAATATTAAAAAAAATATAAAGCAAATTTTACAAATTTGCTTTATTTATTTGACAAAAAATTGAAAAGACTTTATTATAGTGAGTCAATTAAGAAAAAACAAAAAAAGTAAGGGTGTGAATAGGTTGAAAAAAAATATTAAATTTTTAATAGTATTATTAATTGTAGTTTTTTTGTATAGTACTGTGAATGTTTATGCCGAAGAAGTAAACACAACTCCGACTAGTAATGAAACAGAAGAAACTATCGAAAAAGAAACAGAAGAAATTAATAATGATGATGAAAAAGAATTAGCATCAGATACCGAAGCTAATGAGGAAGAAAATATCAACGAAGAAAGTATTAAAGAAACAGAAGATGTTACTATTGAACCACATAAAGTAGCAGTTATAACTACAAAAGTTGATGAATATGGTAATACTCTAGTAGGGGCAACACTTCAAATAGTCGATAATGAAGGAAATGTTATTGATGAGTGGGTTTCTGAAGAAACACCTCACACTTCATTAATTCCTGAAGGAGAATATATCCTTCATGAAGTAAGTGCACCAGAAGGATATAGTAAAGCAGAAGATCAAAAATTTACTGTTCTAGTTAAAGAAAATAATATAGATGCAGGTGTTGATTTTTCTGAAACTCCATGTGAACACTATGGTGGAACACCGTTATATTATGTAGAGAGTAATGGTGAAAAAAGTGAAGTATATTGTATTAATCAAGGTTGGGAGACTCCAGATGAGTATTCTAAATATGATGGAAATATAGTAACTCCAGAAAACATAAGAACTTTAACAAATCAAACAGTATATGTTGATGCTGAACAAAATTTAGAAAAATTAGATATATCAGATCAATCTTTAAGTAATGAAGAGTTATATAATAAAGTATTAGATGTTATATATCATCGTCAACAAGCTTCAGAAACATTTAGTGATTTAACAGAAGCAGAAATAAGATATGTTACAGAAGCAGCACTAAAGAATTATACAAATGCTGGTTTAACAAGAGTTCAAGGAGTAACAAAAACAAGTGCAATCCCTGAAGGTGTTGATGATTACTACTATGATGGTAGATATTATTGGTATCTATACACTCATTATAGAAGCTTTGTTTACTTACCAGATGCACCACTTGGAAAAGACATCTATAAAACAGTTGTTGGTGCTGGAGATGCCTTTGGTACATTAGCAAGACATTGGAATGGTGGAAGCCATAACGCTAAAAACAGTGAAGAAATTAGAAGTAAAATGGCTAGATATTATGACTTATATCAATACTTAGTAAGTCCAGAAGAACAACATCCAACTGATATGCATTTATTTGTATATTCAACTAATGATTCTTCAAGTGATCCATCAAGTTATAACTTTGATGAAGGAGCTTATCAAAACTTATTGGGAATTAGATGGTTTAATCCTTATGATGAAAACTACAAAGTAGAATTAAAATGTGTTAATACAGAAATAATTCCACCTGTAACAGGAATTGAATTAAATAAAACTATTACTACTACAAATAATAGTAATAACATGTATTTATATATTATTTCATTATCATTATTAGGATTATTAGTTCTAGATACAAAGAAAAGATTTAACTAATCTTTTCTTTTTGTTATTAAAAATAAAATATAAAAAAATATGATTAATTATGCAAATTTATTATATAATTATCTTAGAAATAAATAAGAGGAATAAATATGAAAAATATAATTATAATTGGTGCCTCGCGAGCAGGTAAAACTACATTTACAAAATTACTAAGTAAAAGATTAAATAATTTAATGATTATTAGAACTGATCTTTTACGGTTGGCTTTTAGAGAAGCAATTTGTAAAGATCAAAGTATAAAAACCTCATCTCTAAAAACAAATCAAGATTATCTAAACTATGTTTTAAGTTATTATAAATATGCCAATATGTATGAAACTGATTATATTAAAGTAATAGACACAGTTGATTTTGATCCCAAAGATTATGAATTGTTTCCTAATTCAATCTTAATTTGTATCGGTTATCCAAAACTAACTCCTGAAGAAGTTTTAAAAAATTGGGAAAAATATGATACCGATTTAGATTGGACTAAAAAAAGAACGCCCGAAGATCTAGAAAGACACGCTAAAAAACATATTGAAGATAGTAAGCATCTACAAAAAGAATGTGAAAAATACAAGATTAAATTTGTAGATACATCATATAATAGAGAAAAAATACTAAATGAACTAGTAGATTATGTAATAAAGGAAATTAAAGAGGAGGAATAATAATGAATTTTGAAGAAGTAATTAGAAATAGAACAGCAGTAAGAAAATTTAGTAATAAAAAAATAGAGACAGGAAAATTAGATAAAATATTAGAAGCTGGTAGACTCGCTCCAACAGCAAAAAACAGTCAACCAATTAAGATATATGTAGTTAGTAGTTTAGAAGGATTAGAAAAAATAGATAAGGCATCAAGATGTCGCTATAATGCCAACACAGTACTAATAATATGTGGGAATAAAGATGCTGCATATCATAAAGGAGATTATTCAACATACGAAATGGATTCTTGTATAGTTGCTACTCATATGATGCTTGAAGCAACTAATATTGGTATTGATAATATTTGGATAGAATCCTTTGATGAAGAAACTTTAAGAAAGGAATTTGCCATCCCTAGTGAATATATTCCAGTATGCCTTCTTCCTTTAGGATATAGGGCAGATGATTGTCCAGCAAATCCTCTTCACTCAGTTAGAAAGAGTATAGAAGAAATTGTAGAATACAAATAGGAGTTAATATGAAAAAGAAAATACTAATAATTATTATCTTATGTGTATTTCTAATGTCAGGATGTATTAATAATAAAAAAGAAAAAAATAATAATACTTCATCAAATAACTCAGTAGTTTTATATTTTTCCGCAACTGGGACAACTAAATCAATTGCCAAGAAGATTGCTACAAAAGCAAATAGTGATCTGATAGAAATTATTCCCAAAGATAAATATAAAAAAGAAGATTTAAATTATAATAGTGATTGTCGTGCCAACAAAGAACAAAATAATCCTGATGCAAGACCAGAAATAAAAAACAAAATAGATATAAGTAAATATGATGTAATTTATTTAGGCTATCCAATATGGTGGGGAACTAATCCAAAAATAATCTTAACATTATTAGATAAATATGATTTAAAAGATAAAATAATTATTCCCTTTTGTACATCTGGTAGTACAGACATAACAACAAGTATCAATGATCTTAGAGATTATAATCCAAATCTAGATATAAAAGATGGAAAAAGATTTGCAGCCAATGCCAGTGATTATGAAATAAAAGATTTTATCGAAAAAAGCAAAATAGATATTAATTCTAAAGATAAGGAAATAAATAAAATGAAAGTAATAATAAATGATAATGAATATATAATAAACTTAGAAAATAATTCTGCAGCTAAAAAATTAGTAGAATTATCTCCTCTAGAAGTTGAAATGGCTGAATTAAATGGAAATGAAAAATATATATATTTAAATGATGGCTTCCCAGTTGATTCATATAAACCAGGGCATATTGAACAAGGAGATGTAATGCTTTTTGATACAAGTTGCTTAGTTATTTTTTATAAATCTTTTGATACATCATATAGTTATACTAAAATAGGCCACATTGATAATTTGCAAGATTTAGGTAAAGAAAGTGTAAAAGTAAAGTTTGAAAAAAATTAGTTATTTTTAATGATATAATAATATAGGAGGATGATAAATATGAAAAAGAGTATTAAAACAACAGAAGCTATTTTTCCAATGCCAGTTTTAATGATAGCAACTTATAATGAAGATGGTAGTGTAAATGTTATGAATGCTGCTTGGGGAACTATGCTAGAAAGAGATCAAGTAATATTAAACCTTACCGAATCTCATAAAACTGTAAAAAATATTAGAAAGAGAAAAGCATTTACTGTATCAATAGCTGATAGTAAACATGTAACAGAGGCTGATTACTTTGGAATGGTATCAGGAAATAATAATCAAAATAAATTTGAAAAGAGTGGACTAACTGCTACAAAAAGTGGACGAGTTGATGCCCCAATAATTAATGAATTTCCAATATGCATGGAATGTGAACTATTAGATAACGAAAGTAACTGGGGTATTGTTGGAAAAGTTGTTAACACTTTAGTAGATGAAGAAGTAATGACAAACGATAATGTTGATGTTAAGCTATTAGAAGCAATCGCATTTGATCCATACACACATGGTTACTATAAAGTAACTGAAAGAGTAGGGAATGCTTTCAAAGATGGATTAAGATTAAAAAAATAGACTCATTAAATGAGTCTTTTGTTCTATTTAAACAATAAATCATAAGCAATTCATGTTATAATTAAAATATTGATATATTAAAATATTTTGGAGGAATAAATATGATTGAAATTAAAAACGTTACGAAAAAATATGGTGATAAGAAAGCTATAGATGATGTCTCATTTACTGTAGATGATGGAGATATATTTGCCTTTATTGGTCACAATGGAGCGGGAAAGACTACTCTTATAAAATCAATTGTAGGAATTCATGACTTCGATAGCGGCGATATTATAATTGATGGAAAATCAATTAAAACAGACGCTGTTGCCTGTAAAAAAATAATGGCCTATGTTCCTGATAATCCAGAAACATATGAACATATGAAAGCAATAGACTACATTAATTTTATTTGTGATATGTATGAAGTATCAAAAGAAACAAGAGAAAAGAATATTATTAAATACGCTAAAATATTTGAAATGGAAGATAAATTAAATGATACTATAGATAGTTATTCTCATGGAATGAAACAAAAAATTGTTCTTATTTCAGCACTTGCTCATGATCCCAAAATTCTAATTATGGATGAACCATTTGTAGGACTAGATCCTAAAGCAGTATTTGATATTAAAGAGATATTAAATAAAATGGTTAAAGAAAAGAAAATAGTTTTTTACTCAACTCATATATTAGATGTTGCTGAAAAATTATGTTCACGAGTAGCGATTATAAAAAATGGTAAGCTTATTAAAAGTGGTAGTATGAAAGAAATAAAAGGTGATAAATCACTAGAAAAAGTATTTATGGAACTAGAGGATAAATAATGAAAAAATTATATTCTTTAATAAAAGCATGCATGTCATCTGACATGAGTTTATTTAAAATAAAAACCAATAAAAAGAGTAAGTTATCTAAAATAGGTTTACCATTATTATTTTCATTTTTTCTAATGTTTACAATTTGGGTTTATGCTAATGCATTATTTGAACAGTTTACTCCTTTTCATCTACAATTCATCGTAATATCTTTAGTAGTTTTTTTTACATCAATTATGACAATAGTAGAAGGTATATATAAAACAAGTTCACTATTATATAATTGTAAAGATGATCAATTACTTTTATCGCTTCCAATAAAAAAAAGAACTATTCTCTTTGTAAGAATATTAAAATTTTATTTATTTGAACTAATATATAATTCAATGTTTATAATACCACTAATTATTGCTTATTTAAGATGGGCCGATAAAATACCCGAACATTTCTTTTTAACAAGTATTATAATGATCCTAACTCTTCCAATAATACCTATCGCTATTTCATGTATTATTGGTGGAATAATATCAAATATTTCCAGTAGATTTAAGCACAAAAAAATAACCCAAACAATCGTATCAATAATATTTTTAGTACTAGTATTATATGCTTCATACAATCTAGAAAACATAATAAATTATTTAGTTAAAAATGCTAGTAGTATTAATGACATTATAACTAAACTATATTATCCAGCAGGAATATTTGCATCTTTAGCAGTTAAGTTTAATTTAACTGATCTACTTATATATATAATAGTAAATATAGTTGTATTTACAATAACAATTTATTTACTAAACATTTCTTATTTTAAAATTAATTCTAGACTTAAAAGTATCACTACAGTAAAAAAAGTAAATAATAATAAAATTGTTATAAGAAAAAATTCTATAAATAATTCTTTAATAAAAAAAGAATTATCTACTTTCTTAGAAACACCAGTATTCATAATAAATGCCGGATTTGGATTAGTTTTATACTTAATAGCAGTAATTATTATTACAATTAAGTTTGATAGTCTTTTAAAAGTACTTGTAGATCCAAATGGATTAAATATTAAAAAAGAACTAATTTTAAATAATACATCAGTAATGATATTACTATTAGTATCAGTAACTTCATTTATGACTTCAATTAGTAATTCACTTATAAGTTTAGAAGGAAAAAATATAAATATTTTAAAATCTTTACCAATAAGTCCAAAAAGAATACTAGATTCAAAGATTAATACATGTCTTTTTATAACTAGTCCAATACTATTACTTGGAGATATAGTATTATTTATAAGATTTAAAATAAAAATACTAGAAGCAATACTTTTACTATTATTATCAATACTAATACCTCTAGTATCACATTTAGTAGGATTAATAATTAATTTAAAATATCCCAAACTAGATTATGAAAACCAAGCCG
Source organism: Bacilli bacterium (assembly GCA_017478105.1). Taxonomy (GTDB): domain Bacteria; phylum Bacillota_I; class Bacilli_A; order RF39; family UBA660; genus UBA3789. Next base: position 25,930 of record JAFVEF010000009.1, read on the forward strand.
AAGTAATTAAACAAAGTACTAGTTCATTTATATCAGTAACCATAGGAATGATCTTATGTGCATTATCTTATTACTTAGTATTAAAAGTAATAGGAAAAGTACAGCCATTACTTATCTTATCAGTAACAACACTAGTATTTATAATTATTGATTTAATCTTATATTTATATTTAAATAAAGTAGGAATAAAAGAATTTAAGAAATTATCTATATAAATTGAAATACTAATAAAAATACTGTAAAATTAAAATTAAGGAGGATAATATGAAAAAAATAAAAAATTCTTTTGGTGGGGTTATCGGTGGTATATTACTTCTAATTGCTGGAACATATCTACTTTGGTGGAATGAAGGTAATAACGTTAAGAATATCGCTACAACAAATGAAGTTGAGAAGACAGGAATTGAAGTAAAAGCCGATTCGGTTGATGAAAAAAATGAAGGGAAATTGGTTGTGGTTGCTGGCAATCTAGATGTAGTTGATGAATCATTAACTGATCCTAAGTTTAATATTTCAGTTAAATCATCAAAGTTAGTAAGAAAAGTTGAAATGTATCAATGGGAAGAAACAGAACATGTAGATGATGACGATACAAGAAGTTATACATATGAGAAAAAATGGAGTGATGATCTAATTGAATCTAAAGATTTTCACCAATCAGGATACAATAATCCAACAAGTTTTCCAGTTGCTAATGAAAGCTATTTGGCTAACGACGTAAAAGTAGGAGAATACAATTTATCATCTAAACAAATAGAAAAGACAAATGCTCAAGCAACATTATCTGCTGAAAATGTAGTGCTAACTGAAGAATATAAATATCAAAATAATTACGTAACAACTTCTAAAAACTTAGATGAACCAGAAATAGGAGATATTAGAATTTCATGGTTATATAATGATTGGAATGAAGCAACTATTCTTGCAGTACAAAAAGGAAATACTTTTGTAGATTTTGTATCAAAAGATGGAAAAACAGTAAATCGTGTAGAAGAAGGATTATTATCATTAAAACAAATAGTAGAAGAAATGCGCAATGAAGATAAATTCATGAAATGGATTTTAAGATTAGTAGGTGCCTTATTAGTAATATTTGGTTACTTATCAATTATAAATCCACTATCAACTCTAGCATCATTCGTTCCATTATTAGGAGGATTAGTTGGTGGCTTACTAGGTTTAGTAGCATTCTTAGTTGGATTAGTACACAGCCTTATAATAATTGTAATTGCTTGGTTTAGATTTAGACCGTTATTATCTCTAGCACTTATCGCTGTAATAATAGCCTTAGTATATGGAATTATTACTATACTAAAATCAAAAAAGAAACCAACTGAACAAGTTAATATTCAAGCATAAAGACTAGGCATCTAGTCTTTTTATTTTATTGTAAATCTCTATATAATAATAAATAAATATGAATTATCATTACAATATAACCTATAGTGATTAAAGAAAAAACACTTGCAATAATAGGGTGATTTCTCACTTTTAAAATAACTCTTAAAAACAATTGAAAAACTATATAGTATGATATATACTTTAAGTAGAAAGGAGTATTTTATGGAATTTTTAATGACTGTATTAGTAATAATACTAATAATCGCAATTTGTTCAGTAAGACAAATTAATCAATATGAAAGGGGTATTTTATTCATACGTGGTAAATATTCTAGGGTCTTAAATCCAGGATGGCATATAATTTGGCCAATATTTGAAAGTTGTCAAAAAATTGATATAAGAACAAAAGCTGGAGATGTTCCAGAACAAGAAGCAATTACAAGTGATAACGTATCAATAAGAATTAATGCTGTTATTTACTACAAAGTGTTTGATGCAGGAAAAGCACTATGTGAAGTAGAAAACTATAATTATGCTGTAGGACAACTTGCTCAAACAACAATGCGTAATGTTGTAGGAACAGTAACATTAGACCAATTATTAACAGATCGTGAAAAAATATCAAGTAACATTTGTGCAATCATTGATAAAGCAACTGACCCTTGGGGAATTAAAGTTGAAAACGTTGAATTAAAAGATATTTCTCTTTCACAAGAAATGCAAAGAGTAATGGCAAAAGTAGCTGAAGCAGAACGTGAGAAAAATGCCGTTATCAAAAAAGCTGAAGGTGAAGTTGAAGCCGCTAAAAATCTAGCCGAAGCAGCTAATATGATGGGAACAACTCCAGGAGCACTTCATTTACGTACCCTAGCAACTTTGAATGACTTATCATCTGATCAATCAAATACTGTAGTTTTTGCAATACCAGTAGAAGTCTTAAAAGCTTTAGAAGGATTAAATAAAAAATAATAAATAGCAAGGAGTTACTCAAAGCTAGAATTAGTAAACATTTAAAAAAGTTACCGAGTAGGTGGAGTAACCAATATAGATAACATTGCCACTCTTCCATTATTAAGTGCACTATTATTAATATTATTAAGTGTAACATTAAATGTAATTGCAGGTATAATGCCATCTAATATGGCTGCAAGAAAAGATCCAGTTGAATCTTTAAGAAGTGAATAAACTAAGAATTATTTCTTAGTTTTTTATTTTATATGTAAAATTTAGAAAAATATAATATTTTTAACAAAAACTAACTATTATTTTGATATAATTAAATGGAAGGTGATTTTATGAAATTTATATGTGTAGGACATTCAACTTATGATACAACTTTACCAGTACAAGAGTATCCAAAAGAAAATATTAAATATCGAGTACCATTTCATATAGAATGTGGTGGGGGACCAGCTTCAAACGGAGCATATCTACTAGCAAAATGGGGAATGGATACAACTATATGTTCAGTAATTGGTAATGACTACTATGGAGATAGAATAATAGAAGACTTTAATGAAATTGGAGCTAATACAAAATATTTAGAAAAAAAAGAAGATCATATGACCTCTAGTAGTTATATTATTGCTAATATGAGTAATGGTTCAAGAACAATATTAACATCGAAAAAAGATCCTATTAGAAAACTAGATCAAACTATTACCGAACAATATGATGTAATATTAGTAGATGGGGAACATCCAGAAACAGCTCTAGAAGTATTAAATAATAATAAAAATGCCATAAGTGTTCTTGATGCTGGAAGATTAAATGAAGATACAAAAGAAATAGGTAAAAGAGTTACATATTTAGTATGTTCTAAAGACTTTGCAGAAGATTTTACCAACATGAAAATAGAATCAAACAATATAGAATTACTAACTAGAATTCATCAAATTATGACAGAATATTTTAAAACTAATATCATTATTACTTTAGAAGCAGCTGGTAGCTTTACAAAAATAGATAATAATTACGAAATAATACCATCAATTGAAGTAAAAGCATTAGATTCAACAGGAGCAGGTGACATCTATCATGGAGCTTTTACATACTTTATAGCAAACAATTATCCACTAAGAGAAGCAATTAAATTAGCATCAATTACTGGTGCTATATCAGTAACTAGAATAGGTTCTAGATATTCAATTCCATTTCTTCAAGAAATACTAGATTATAATAATGCTTTATAATAACATAAATTCACTAGACTTACATGGACTAGATAGAGAATATGCAAAAATACTAATAAATGAATTCATTGAAGATAATATTAAATTAAAAGAAAGGACAATAAAAGTAATCCATGGAAATGGAACAGGCATTCTAAAAAGAACAACTCAAGAAGTTTTGAAAAAAAATAAAAATGTAGAATGCTTCAAAATTAATAATTTTAATACCGGAGAAACAATTATTACGCTAAGAAAACATTGACAAATAAGGTTAAAAGTGGTAGAATAAGTGCTACATGTGGACAAGGGGGGAATTTTAAATGTACACAGAAGATTACGAACGTAGAGGATTTCCACTAAGAAACTTTATATTAAAGCTAATCTTAGTTATAATATTTGTTTTTTTATTGGTTTGGTTATTACCAAAATTCTTAGCACCAGCAATTAGTAAAAATCTAAATGTTAATGGAAAATCTTGTACTAATAGCACTTGTGATACATCAGGAATAAGTGCATTAACATCACAAATCTTTTCTGATAATATTGAAAAGATGAAAAATGCAGCAATCTCATACTATACAGATGAAAGATTGCCAAAAGAAGTAGGTCAATCAGATACCATGACCTTAAGTGATATGATTGGTAAAAAACTAATAATAGCACTAATCGATAAGAATAATAAAGCATGTGATGTAGAAAAAAGTTATGTAAAAATAACAAAGGCAAATGATGAATACATCTTAAAAGTAAATCTAAAAGATAGTGAAAAAGAAGACTATATTTTAGTACATTTAGGTTGTTATACATATTGTGAATCTAATATTTGTCAAAAACAAGATTCATATGTTGAAACTAAAAGCTCAAAAAGCTCAAAAGTAACAAAATACGTACCAATTAAAGGATATATCGAAAGAGGTGTTTACTATCCACCAGAAAATCCTACACCAGTAGTACCTGAAGATAAACACTACTGTGTAAAATACAATGGTAAGTATTACGATCATTATGGATATGTGGTATCTAAAGAAGAATATGAAAAAGATTGTATGCCACAACCAGATAAACACTACTGTGTAAAATACAATGGTAAATATTATGATAGTAAAGGTAATGTTGTATCTAAAGAAGAGTACGAAAAAGATTGTAAGCCACAACCAGATAAGCATTATTGTGAAAAATATAATGGAAATTATTATGATAGTAAGGGAAATGTAGTTACAAAAGAAGAATATGAAAAAGATTGTTTCCCTGAAGAAAAACATTATTGTGAAAAATATAATGGAAACTATTATGATAAAAATGGAAATATAGTTGATTATGAGACTTATAAAAAGGATTGTACAACACCAGATAAAGAATATATTTATGAATATAAGAAAACAACTGGTGCTAAATTCTCAGAATGGTCATTATGGTCAGCATGGGCAACAACAGATTGTGAAACAAGAGAAATTAATTGTAGTGACTCTGACATTACATGTTTAGCTAAATTACAATTATTAAAAAGAAAAGAAAAAATAGGAACATATGATAAAACATATTCTAAAAAACGTGAAGTAGTTGTTCAAACTGGTTCATATCAAGCACAAACATGTTCTAAGTATAATTATGTAGAAATAAATAAAACAACTTATGCTACAACTACACAAACTACATATACACAAATTAATACAGTTACTAATACAACTAGTCAAACAGTAGGATCATGGGTATATAGTGGTAGAGCTAGCTATTCAAATCCTCCTAGAGATGACGGATCAACAAGATATAAATTCGTAGGAGCAGATTATAGTTATTGTAGTGATACATGTACTACATTACCAAATTACTACTATGATAAATATGTATATGTTGGAGGATTAAATAGTGTATCAAGTACAGTTACACCTGGAGCTATTACAAGTTCTACATCAACATCTACATCTCAAACAACAGATACTTCATATGAAGCATCATGTGGTCAAATAGTAACTAAAACAGTTCCAATTTACTCAACAGTAATTGCAACTGAAAAATCAGTAAGAAAAGAACCATTATATGGTGATGTATGTTATAAGAGTACAAAATCTAGAACTTTAATAAGTAAAGGTTCTACAAAAGTAACTTGGTCTAAATTTAATGATACTAAATTATTAGAAGATGGCTGGGTTTATACTGGAAATAAAAAACTAAAATAAGGGGGAATTTTGAATGAATACAAAAAAACCTATGAATATAGTATTTTATAAAACAACAGAATTAGGAAAAGAAGTTAAAAAAGCATGTATCTTCTATAATGATGGTATAGTAGCTAATGTTAACTATGAACAAGGATTAGATGCCTGTGAAGTAGTAGTTAAAGAATTAAATATTAATTCAAAAAATGCATTTAAAGAAATGTTAAATAAAAATATAGTTCACGTTGTATCTGAAAAAGAATTGAAAAAGAATTTCAACAGTTACATTTATAATGAATTAGTTGAAGAAAATACAATAGATAATATTATTAGTGAAGAATTAAACTCAATTAAAGAAGAAGAAATAATTGATGAAGATTCTAGAGATACTGAAATACTTCCAGTTATTAAAAATGCTAAAGAAGAAATTGAAGATGAAGAAGAAGTAGTAGAAAAGAAACAAAACTTCTTCAGTAGAAAACTTCAAGAAATAAGAGAATCTAAAATAGTTAAAAAGTTTACTGCTATAGCTTTAGCTGGTGCAGTTGGATTAGGATTATATTCATGTGTCCAAAGAAAAACTAGAGAAGGAGTAGTAACTAATGGATTCTTAACAACTGAAATAAGTGGAAAAGATGATACTACTAAAAGTACTGATGAAACAGTAATTGCTAAAGAGAATTCACAATACAATGGTTATAGCTTTGATGAATTAATGAATGTTACAACAAATGAGACTCAAAGAAGAGTAATGTCAAATATTAATACAACATTAAATAACTATAACAATATATTTGCATCATTCTATAAAGAAAAAGATAAAAATATCAGAGCTGCCTTAACATTTGAAGAAGTTGTTGCTCTAGGACAAGCTTATAATGATTATTCATTAGAAGAGTTAAAAGCAATCTTTAATGGTGTATATGGTGATATTGATTCTACAAAATTAACTAGATCATATAAAGATGCATCATTACAATTAATGGGTGCTTATACAATAGAAAATAGAAATTGTCCAGTAGATATGTCATTATTAATAGAAACTCAAGAAGGAAAAGATTTCTATAAAAAGTATCATGAAATGTTCTTAAATGCTAAAGAAGCAACAGGTCAAGATAAATTAGATAAAATCAAATTATTCTATGACTCTGTAAGAGAAGATTTCCCAATTACAGAAGAAATTCGTACAGAAGGAATAATGCATAGTGATGCTTATGATGAATTAGAATCATATAAATTAGCTGTAACTCCAATGATTGCTGCTGGAGAAATGATGTGGCAAAACCTTACAGTTGATTTAACATTAGAAAATACTCAATTAGATTTCTTAAATGATATTGGATTATGTAATTATGCAAATGATAAATTTGAAAGAATTGAAAGCAAATCAGTATTATTTGAAAATGATAAAACAAATCCATTATACATTCAATATAAAGAAGCAATTGAAAAAAATCTAAAAGAATTAGGATACTATAATATTAAAGATAGTGAAAGAGATATCAGTAGATTAGATTCATTCCAAGATAATGTAAATTGGCATTTTGATGATCCTAATACTAATAACGAATCATATTTTGAATATTATACAACATCATCAACAACAAGTTATACTGAGACAAAAACATGGACAGAAAATAATGGAACAACATATTCAACAACAACAACTAGAACTGAAAAAGAAATTCCAGAAGATGTTAAACAAAAGATAGATAACGAAATTAATAATCAAAATGAGCAAAATAGACAACAAGCTGAAAAAGATGCTGAAGAAAAGAGAAAAGAATTACAAGCCGAAGAAGATAAAAAAGCTCAAGAAATAGAACAACAAATAAAAGAAGAAGAAAAAGATTTAAATCAAAAAATAAATGACGCTAATGAACAAATAGATAAAAATAATGATAGCGATCCAACAAATGATAAACCAGTAAACGAAAGTGATTTTGGTGATCATAATGTTGACTTTGATGATAATCATTCTGATTCACAAGGAAACTTAAATGATTCAGTAGAAAACATTACAACTGATCCAACTGGAGATCAAACTGGAAAAGATTTACCAGATCCTAACGAAACAGGAAAAGAATTTGATGCTCGTGTAAATAGTTACCAAGCACCAAGCTCATATGTTGAAGAAGAAGTACCAGTAACTTTTGTGGACGTTACTTCTGAAGAAAATACAGCTCAAACTGAATCTGCACCAACAACACCACAAGAACCAGTTGTTGAAGAAACTACACCAGAACCAGAAATAACATTTGTAGATTCTACCCCAGAAAGTTATGTTCCAGAAACAGAGGTATATACAGTTTCAGAAGATGAAACAATTATAATAGAATATGAAATTCCAGTAGAAACATATGAAACTAAATCTAATGAGGAATTAGTAGATGAGTATGTTGAAGCTCTTGCTGAGAATCCTTCTGTTGAAGAAGAAAACGCAAAAGTATTAGAAAAGAAATAAGAATAAAATCTTATTTCTTTCTTTATAAATAAAGAAAATAATTGACATTAAACAACAAATGTGGTATAATATCTATACATTGAAGGTATAGAGGGGTAAACAATTAGGGGGTTGAATGTATGACAAATAGTTATATATTTGAATATTTAGATGAAAATGATTTTAGAAAAAAAGAAAGATCTGTAAGAAAATATAACATGTTAGCTTACAAAAAATTAACTTTTACATATTATCCAGAATTAAGAAAAGGTAAATTCTTAGGTAAAGCTGTAAAAGAAGATGAAAAAAATAAAACAGTAAGTTATGAGTTACAATTACCTACAGACGAATTATTCAAAAAAGTTCATGGACCTATAGTACTTCATTACACAGTATATTTAGAGAAAAACATTATATTACTTACTAATATAACTCCAGAAGGAATATTAGATGAAGGACATAGAGCAGAATTATCTACATATAAGGGTGTAATGATTTCTAAAACAAATCCAGAAAAAGATATGTTTAAAATCAATTTACTAAATATGCTTGAAAAATAGGGATAAAACTCTATTTTTTTATATTAAAGTATTGCACCAAAATAAAAAATATGCTATTATTAAATAGCGATGGACCCTTAGCTCAGTTGGTTAGAGCATCCGGCTCATAACCGGGCGGTCATAGGTTCGAGTCCTATAGGGTCCACCAATTTTTATTTGCGAGTATGGCGGAATTGGCAGACGCGCTAGACTTAGGATCTAGTGTCCCAGACGTGCAGGTTCAACTCCTGTTACTCGCACCAGTATTAAAATAGAAGCAATTTTTACAATTGCTTTTTTATTATATTTTAAAATATGTTAAAATATAAAAAGAAGTATACTTATATTTAAATGCAACCAAAAATTTACATAATTTCCAACTAAAATGTATAGAATGAAACTAAAAATAAGTATAAAATTTATATCATGAAAGAGGTGATTATTATGAAGTTTGGTGACAAATTATTAGAACTTCGCAAAAAAAATGGTCTCTCTCAAGAGGAGTTGGCCGAAAAACTAGGAGTATCAAGACAGAGTGTAAGTAAATGGGAAAGTAATCAAACATATCCCGAAACAGATAAAATTATCCAAATAGCAAATTTATTTGATTGCTCTATGGATGATCTTATTAACGATAAAATAACAGATGTAGATTTTACGTTAAGAAGTAATAAGAATAATATTAATAATATATGGAATTCTTTATTAGACTTTATTTCAGATACTGTTAACATGTTTTCTAATATGAGCTTTGCTGATGGATTTAAATGTGTAATAGAACTAATTATTCTATCCTTCCTTCTAACAATATTAGGACATATTATATGTAATAGTGCAAGTGATATAATTGCTAATATATTTAGATTTTTAAGTATAGATAATAGATCTATACTAAGAGAAGTTGTTAAGAGTATTTTTCATTTAATTTGGTTTATTCTATCAATTATCACAATAATCTATTCATTTAAAATAAAATATTTAAATGATTATAAAATAAATCATATAGAACCAAAGGAAGATAAAAAAGATTTAAAGACAAAAACAACTGATGAACTAAATGATAATGTTAAAGTAAATGAAAAGCCTTTAGAGTTTTTAAGTGTTCTTGCTAAAATAGTAGTTATCTTTCTAAAATTTATTAGTTTATGGATTTTATTAGGAACTATATTTGCCTGTATTGGAATAGTTATTGCAGCTGTTATATGTTCATCATTTATTACTACTAATATCTTATTCTTATGGATAAGCCTACTACTATTATTAGGGGCAGTAATTGGAGTACAAGTTATTGTATTACTAATCTGTTTCATTGCCGAAAAAAGAGTCAATGTAGTTTTAAATATAATAGTATTCATATCTTGTATTGTACTATCAGGAGTATCAATTGGTATGTTAGCAGTATCAATCAAGAATATTAATTTTATAAGAGATAATAGTGAATTGGAAATATCTACAAAAGAAATAAACTTAGAATATGAAGATGATTTAGTTATAAAATCAAATGGATTAGGTCTTTCAAATAGTTATAAATATATTATCGATAATAATATGCCAGATAAACTAATCACTGTAAGTAGAGAAATTGATAACAGATATTTCAAATTATATACAACTAGAACAGAAATTGATAAACTACCTACAATAGAAGTAACAGAATCTGGAATAGATGATTTCAAATCATTTTATAATTTATATGTAAATAACTTAAAAAAGAATAAGGTTTATACATTCGAAGAATACGCTAACGATCCTTTAGTAATCAAAGCCAATGAATCTACAGTCCTAAATTTAATTAATAATTTTAAGAAAATTTATTTAGTAGAAGAAGAAGATAATGGAAATGAAATAAATATTATTGAACATCATGATAAAGTATTCTTTGTAAATGGTTTAGAGGGAGAATATGACGCTAAAGATGATTCTATAAGATATTATAATGAAGATTATAGTTGCAAAAAAGAAATAGAATCAACTAAATACGGAGAAAGATTTACTTATATCTGTAATTATAAAGAAGAAGAGTAACTCTTTTTCTTTTTTATGCTATAATAAAAAAAAGATATAATGTAAAAGAGGTATTTCATGACAAAAGCATATTATAATGGTTATTGTATTAACTATTCTATTAAAAATATACAAGATCGTAACAAACTCATAAATTTTATGAAAAATGTTGTTATTGATTATGACAATTATTTTAAAAAAAATATAATACTCTCTAAAAAAGGAGAAAATAGTGATACATCAGCTCAATATATAGAAAATGTTGATGAAGAATTATTAAAAATAAGTAAAGAATTATATTCAAAAATTAATGCCTATGTAAAAAATGAAAAAGATTTATACGCATCATCTTTATATTTAGAAAGTTTCTTATACAGTATAGATTATAGAGATAAAAATAAAGATGTATTTATCGCAAACAAGGTTGTTGCTGATGAAAAAAGCACTTATATTGGCCTAGGAGCACTTTATTTTACTAATATAGAAGAATATAAAGATTTCTTAATTAATATGGATGAGAGTACTAAAACAAGAATAAGAGACTATTTTTCTAATAAATACCAAATCACAACATTTGAAAAAATATTAAAAAAATTTTCTAATTTAGTAAACGATACATATCCAGAAGTAATAACAGAAATCAGAAAATATAGTCCAGAAATAAAAAAATATCTTATAGAAACCAAAAAAGATTATAACACTACAAATAGTAATTATACTATTATCGATAATAATAAAACTGATACTTTATTTAAAGAATTTCTAATGGAAGTTGAACCAAGTGGTGAATGGTTAAAAGACTATGAGAAATTAAAGAAAAATAATTGTATTCAATTTATAGAATATAATACAAATATAGATAAACAGTCAGGTTTCTATAATAATGAATACATAATAATTATTAGTGAAAACAACTGTAATGATCTTATTAGACTAGCTCATGAATTTGCCCATTACATTTCCAAGAAAAAAGATTATGACTTTAATAACTTATTAGAGTTTCCTTCAATATATTATGAATTAAAAGCTCAAGAATTTTTAATAAAAAAAGGAATAGCCGAAGAGGAACTTACAAATATAAGAAAAAAAAGAGATGAAAACTTAAATAAAGAACTAAATTATACCACAAATATCTATAATATGATTTCATATTTAAAAGATAATAAAACAATTAAAAATTATCCAAAATTAGTAAGTAAAAACAAAGAGGAACTAAAAACATACATAGATAATAAAATGACTAGATTAGTAAATAATCCAGAATCTATATATAAAAAGACAACTTATCCTGCAGGAAAGTATTTAGCTTATAAAATGCTTAAAATGGAAAATAGTGAAGAAATAATGAAATCTGTTACTGAAAATCTACAAGATTATAATATTACAAGTATTTTAAATATAATTGACAAAGAAAAAACAATATAAGGAGATAACATGACTATAATTGATTATTTAAAAGAATATAATAACTATTCATTTGAAGAAAGAAAAATAAATAACATAGACTATGTTATCTTTTCATACTTATCCTATGCCGATTTAGATAAGATATTTAATAATTCTAAAAGTATTATATTAAAAGAAATAGATAAAAGTTTAATAAACAAGAAAAATAATAAAAACTCTTTAAAAGCTTCAGTTGAAGCAAATACCATATTAAAAGAAATGATTAGTTCTAAAAGATATGGTAATTGTAAATTATATAATTATAAATATGATGGAAATGATGAATACCAGTTTGGTGCCATTACCATTGAATATGAAGATAATAAAGTGTTTGTATCTTTCGAAGGAACCAATGAATTATTTAGTGGTTGGAAAGAAAATTTTATGTTGAGTTTTAAATGTCCTACAATCACTCATAAAAAATCTATTGATTACCTTAATAAGTCTTTCTCACATAATAAGAAAGAAATAATAGTAGGAGGCCATTCAAAAGGAGGTAATTTAGCTTTAGTATCCTCACTTTATTGTAAGAAAAGTATTAGACAAAGGATTACTAAAATAATAGGCGCAGACTCTCCAGGTCTTCTAAATAAAGATTTTTATTCTAAAAAATATAAAAAAATAGAAGAAAAATATGTTCATATCATGCCAGAATATTCAATGGTTGGAATACTCTTAAATCATTCAAAAGATATCATAGTAAAATCAACTAATAAAGGAATACAGGGACATAGTATAATGAGTTGGGTAATAGATGATACAAATTTTAAAAAAGCCAAGCTTTCTCCATTATCCAAAAGATTAGATAACGCAATAAATGAATGGTCAAATACTCATAGTGATAAAGAAAAAATAGACTTTATAACAAACTTTGATTCAATATTAAACAAATCAAATGTCAAAAGTATAATTGATATTAAAGAAAATAAAACTAAAATTATTAAGATTATTATGAATTCAAATAATATTTCTGAAAGCAGTAAAAAAACAATCATTGACTTTATAATAATCATTATTAAATGTTTTAGTGATGTTAAAAAGAATGAAATAAAAAAATTAATAAACAACAGTATACAGAAATTAAATAGGAATGATGAAAAATGAAAAAACTATTACTTATAGGTGGTAAAGATAAAGAATCTAATGATATGGATAAAAAAATAGTAGAATTATCAGGTAAAGACAACCCTAATTTACTATTTATAGGATTTGCCAGTGAATATGCTGAAGCAGAATATAATAATATTAAAAAAATATTTAAACCGCTTAATTGTAATACATCTTTTTTAAAGAAAAAGAATTGTATTAATAATAAAGATTTAATGCTTAAAAAAATAGAAGAAGCAGATATTATATATATAGGTGGAGGAAATACCATAAAACTATTAAATACTATTAAAGAATTTGGAATAGAAAAACTACTAAAAGATGCATATAATAAAGAAAAGCTATTAGTAGGTATATCTGCAGGTGCAATATTACTATCTAAAGAAGGTTTTTCAGACTCTTTAGTAACAAAAGATAATCCAAATAATTATAAATTTATAAAGGGATTAGACTTTACTGATATCTGTATATGTCCTCATTATAGTGAAAGAAAAGAACTACTAAAAGACAATATAAAAAATAAAACTGTCTATGGCTTAGATAATAATACTGCGATATATATAGTAAATGAAGAAAAGAACTATATTAAATATATAAATAACATCTATTTAATTAAAAATAATAAAGAAGAAGTATTATAGGAGAAATATGTTTAAAAGAACCATAAAATTTTACAATATAATAATTATCATAGTTTTACTATTACTTGCTTTCTACTCTGATAAAATAACAAATAATTATACAAAAACAGAAACTAAAAGAACAATATCAGAACAAGCATCATCATTCAAAGTATATTTTATTGATGTAGGAGAAGCAGATTGTATCTTAATAGATGATAATGGTACTTATACTCTAATAGATGGAGGAAATAATGATGACGGAAATAAACTAGTAAAATATTTTAATGAATTAGGAATAACTAAGTTTAAATACGTTATTGGAACACATGCTCATGAAGATCACATAGGTGGACTTGATAATATAATTAATAATTTTACAGTAGAACACTTTTTAATGCCAGACACAACAGTTAATATAAAGTCATATACCGATATTTTAAAAGCACTACAAAAGAAGAATATATTATATGAAACACCTAAGATTGATGATGAATATACCATTAATCAATCCCAGTATAAGATTTTTTATATAGGTAATGATCGAGAAGATTTAAATGAAAATTCAATAGTATTAAAACTAAATTATTTTAATACATCATTCTTATTTACTGGAGATTCTCCTGCTTACGTTGAAAAAACAATACTATCAAAAGATTTAAAGAGTGATTTATTAAAAGTAAGCCATCATGGTTCTCAATACTCAACAAGTGCTCAATTTTTAAAAAAAGTAAATCCAAAATATGCAGTAATTTCAGTAGGTATGAATAACGATTATGGTTTTCCAAAAGATGTTACTATAAAAAAATTAGAATATTTAGATATAGAGATCCATAGAACCGATAAAGAAGGGACTATAATAGTTACATCAGATGGAAATGAACTATATTTTGAAAATCAAAAAACAGATACTAACGGATAGGTGATAATATGAAAAAAGAAGCAAAAAAAGACTTAGAAGAATATTATAATGAAAATTATCAATTTACTAATATCACTTTTAATAAATATTATGACTATACCGAAATAAAAAATTGTACATTTACTAAATGTAGTTTTGAAAATGCCACATTTCAAGGAATAGATTTTGAAAACAGTAATTTAACTGAATGTAACTTATCAAATCAAGAATTTAATTCTAGGTCAGTAATAAAAACAATCTTCAAAGACTGTAACATGATTGGTATTAACTTACAAGATAGTTATATAAGTGATACAGTATTTGAAAACTGTAACCTCATGTATGCCAATTTAAATAATACAAACATTAAAAATACTAGTTTTATTAACTGTAATTTAGATGAATCATCGATAAATGAAGTAAAATGGAAAAAACTACAACTAGATAATTGTAGTTTAGAAAATGTTGAATTTCATAAAACATCATTAAAAGATTTAGATATTTCAACTTGTAACATAAAAAACTTAAAAATAGATATAAATCATATGAAAGGATTAATTGTAAATTATAATCAAGCAGCACAAATATCGACAATACTAGGTATTAAAATAAAACTATGATTTATTATGAATAATTGTTTTAGGTTTTAAAGAAAAAACATCTATTACTTCCTTAGTATCTAAACAATTAGTAATTACTTTATCAATTGATTTATAATAAAACATTTTAGAAGAAGATTCTTCTAATTTTTTTTTGATTAAAGATAAATTCCTACCAGATTCTTTATATTTTTTATAATTAAGCTTAATACCAGAACCATCTCTTTTAGGAGTAACTTCATAAAAAATAATATCATAACTATTTTTACTACAAGTTACCTCCAATTTATCAAGTATAATAATATGATTAAGCTCTCTATAACTAGGAATTTTAATAAATAATAATAAAAATATAAAAATAATAATAAATATAACATACTTTTTCATCTATAATTACCTCTATAAGTATTATCAGTTAATTTACTATTTCTATATTTTTTATCTTTATCAATTTTAATAAAAGAATCTAAAACCTCGTTTTTATCAAAAGAAAGATATGAATATCCAAACACTCTTGTACTACAAATATTATAAATCATGAAAATAAAGCCCATAATAACACCATATATCCCAAATAAAGTACCAAGTATCAATAATAATAGTTTATAAGTTCTTAAAGTATTTACAAGCTCAATAGAAGAAAATATTAATCCAGCAATTGAAGATATTGCGATAACAATAATCATAATAGGAGATACTATTCCAGCCGCAACAGCACAATCACCAAGAATTAAACCGCCCAATATAGATATAGATGAACCACTTGTGTTAGACATTCTAAGATCCGACTCTTTTAATATCTCAAAACACACAATCATAAATAAAGCTTCTATATATGCTGGAAACGGGACAAAAGTTCTTCCTGCTTTAAGCATTATTAATAAAGAAGTAGGTATTAAATCATAATTTCTTGTTGTAACAGAAATATAAATAGCAGGAGTAAATATCGCAATAAAAAAAGCAAGTAATCTAATTATTCTAATAAAAGTAGTATTAAAAGGTTTTTGAAAATAATCATCTGTAGTATGAAAAAAATCTAAAAATAGACTAGGTAATATTAAACAATAAGGACTATTATCTACAATTATAATTACTTTTCCTTCTAGTAAAGCCATACAACATTTATCTGGTCTTTCAGTAGTAATAATAGTAGGAAATAAATTATATTTATCTTCTAATGAATATTTTAAATAACTAGAATCAATTATTCCATCTATATCTATTTTATTTAATTTCTTAATAATACTATCAATTAAACTTTTTTTACAAATATTATCTATATATAATATTCCAATTTTATTTTTAGTATATCTCCCAACATTAGAAATATCCATTTTCAAATGACTACTCTTTATTCGTTTTCTAATTAGACCAAGATTAGTATTAAAAACTTCTGAAAAACTATCCTTAGGTCCACTTAAAGATAATTCAGACTCAATTGTATTAACTCCACGATCTAAATTACTTCTAATCTCAAATGCATAGATATTTTTATATATTATAATTAAAAAACCATTATTTAAATAATCCAATATTTCTTCTTTACAAATAATCTTAGTATTACAATAAGGAATATTATTATCTAAATCATCAAGTTCTTTCCTATTAAGTAATAGTAATCGATACATTATTATATTATCAATACTCCTAGTATCACATAATACCTCATTATATATAATAGAAACCTTTTTATGAGACACAATAACATCATTAAAAATATAATCACTAGATAAATTATAAGTACTTTTAAACCACTTAACAATAGACATAAAATCACCATTATTATTATGCTTTAGTTATTTATTATTATGTATATATTTGCTATAATGAGAAAGAGGGATAATATGGAAGTAAGAATAGAAAGACTTGATCACTATGGAAGAGGAATAACACATATCAATAATAAAATATGTTTTGTCGAAAATACTCTTGAAAATGAAATATGTAAAATAAAAATATTAAATGAAAAAAACAAATTCATAGAAGCAAAAACAGAAACAATAAAAGAAAAATCAAGTGATAGAATAGAAGAAGAATGCCCATACTCAAACATATGCGGTGGTTGTTTTCTAAACCATATGACATATAAAAAAGAAAATGAGTTTAAAGAGAATAAAATCAAAAATATAATAGAAAAATATACTTCTATCTCACCTAGTAAAGTAACTAAAATAAAATATAAAGAAAGAGATTATTATCGAAACAAAATAACATTACATGGAAATAGTGTTTTAGGATATAAAAAAGAAAAAACAAATGAAATAGTAAAAATAGATAAATGTTTAATTGCTAATAAAACTATTAATAAAATAATAGATTTAATAAAAGATGAGAAAGAAATAGAAGAGATCGTAATAAAAACTAGTAATGATGAAAATAATATTATGATTAGTATCACGGGAAAAACTAATAAACTAAATGAATTATTAGAAATAGCAAATGTATTAAGAATTAACAATGAATATAAAACAAAAGAAAAAACTATAATAAATCAAATTGGAAATAAAAAATACTATGAAGGATTAGATTCTTTTTTTCAAATCAATAAAGATCTTACTAAAGAGTTATATGATGAGATAGTAAATTATATAAAAGATAAAAAATATAAAAATGTCCTAGATTTATATTGTGGTACTGGTACAATAGGAATATATTTATCTGATTATGTAGAAAAAATAATAGGAGTAGATAATAATAAATCTAATATAGAAGATGCAAATAATAATAAAAAATTAAATAATTGTAATAATATAGAATTTATTTGTAATAAAGTAGAAAACGTAATAAATATATTTAAAGATATAGAACTAATAGTAGTAGATCCCCCAAGAAAAGGTTTAGATGATAAAACTAGAAATTATTTAAAAACAATTAACCCTAAATCAATAATATATGTATCATGTGATCCAATAACCCTTGCAAGAGATCTAAATATACTTAATGAAACATATGAAGTAAAAACTATAACACCATTTAATATGTTTCCAAGAAGTTATCATTGCGAGAGTGTCGCAGTTTTAGAAAGGAAGTAAAGTATGGAATTAGAAGATTTATATGACAGTAACTTTAATAGATTAAATAAAACAATCAGAAGAAGAATAGATGAAATACCTGAAGGTTGTTATGTAATGATGAGTTATGCATTAATTAAAAACAATGATAAATATCTATTAGAACAAGCAACAGCTCGTAGTAACAATACTTTAGCTATTCCTGGAGGTCATGTACTTGCAGGAGAAGATGGATTAACAGGATTAAAAAGAGAATTAAAAGAAGAATTAAATTTAGAAAATATTAATATTAAACATTTAGATACAATTATATATCCATACAATAGTTATATATTTAATATTTATTTAATTGAAGAAGAAATTAATATAAAGGAGCTAGAATCAGATCCTAATGAAGTAGTAAATATCAATTGGTATACTAAGGAAGAAATATTAAATAAAATAGAAGAAGGCAAAGTAAATAAAGGATATGCTTATATATTAGAACAATATATTTAAATGTGATAGATGGTACTGGGAAACATATATTGAAAAATATTAAAGTAATCTATTTTTACTAAATAATAAAGTTTTATTAATTAACCATGTTCGATTGATTTGTTATAATAAATGTGATAAGTTGAAAATGTATTAATTATCTTGCCATGAGTTAATATGACAATTTGGACGCTAAGGTTCTAATTCTTTAAGGCAAGGAAGAATTATTGCATGCTGCGGGATATCCC
>JAFVEF010000010.1 GCA_017478105.1 Bacilli bacterium
GAATCTATTAAATAATATAGCAAATGGTATAGCTGTTGAAGAAACTAATAATAAAATAAATGAATTAGAAAAAGAGAAAGAAACTATAGAAGAGAAATTGATTGAATCAGATCAAAAAGAAAAAGATAACAAAGTATCTTTGAATATGATAAAGAATCTAAAATCAACTTGGTTTGAAATGGACTTTGATGAGCAAAGAAGAATAATTGAACATTTAATCGACAAAGTTATAGTAAATGATAATGAAATCAATATCTACTATAACATTTATTAAAAAATATTTTTTCTCCCACTGGGGGTAATAGTCCTATTAAACACATTGAAATATTTATTTTTAAAGTAACAATAATATCTGAAATACTAGCTGGAAAAATAATCTTAATAAAAGTTTGCCATTTACTAGCTCTAAAACTTTTTGCCATTAAAATATAAGAATCATTAGTATTAATAAATGCTTGATACATATTTAAAATAGAAGTAAAAATACTAATAGTTAACGCCATAAAAATAATTGACTTAAATCCAGCACCAAACCAAATAATTATAAGTGGACCTAAAGCAACTTTTGGTAAAGAGTTCATAATAGTTATATATGGATCACATACTTTGTAAAAAGTAGGAAACCACCACATTACAGCCGCAATAAAAAAACTTAAAGTAGAAGTACTAAAAAAACTAATAATTATTTCAATAATAGTAATTTTTATATGTCTAAATAAAGACCCATTTTGAAATAAAGAAATAAAAGTATTAATAATTTTAGTAGGACTAGAGAATAAAAAATCATTTATAATATTTTTTCTTGCGAGAATTTCCCATAATACAAGAAATAATAAAACAATAATTATTTGAAAACAAATTATTTTAATTCTTCTTATCCTATTCATTTTCAAATATAATTTATGCTCATTACTAAACATAGACATCTAAATCCTTCCATATTTTATCATAATAGTATGAAAATTCGGTATCCATTCTTCTTTCTATAGGACTAAGACTCTTATCAATTTTAATTTCATAACATTTTTTAATTGTAGCTGGTCTTTTACTTAAAACATAAACTTTATCAGACATAGAAATAGCTAACCCAATATCATGAGTAACTAAAATAGCCGTTTTTCCCTCACTCTTAATAATATTATATATATCATTACTAATAGCTAAACTTGTTTGATAATCCAACGAAGAAGTAGCTTCATCAAGAAGTAAAATATCTGGTTTAATAGCTAATGTTCTAATTAAAGCAACCCTTTGTCTCATACCACCAGACAAACTATTTGGATATTTATTTATAAAATCTCCTAAACCATAAGTATTTAATAGCTTTATAACATATTTTTTATTTTCTTCAGTATTTTTTTTAGTTATTTCTAAACCAATTAAACAGTTTTCTAAGACAGTTCTAAAAGGTAAAAGAGAATCATCTTGTAACATATATGCAATAGAATAACCATCTTTTATATCAATATTTCCAAAAGACTTAGGAATAATTCCACTCATTATAGATAACAAAGTACTTTTACCACAACCACTAGGTCCAACAATAGAAATAAAATCTCCTTCAAAAACATCAAAACTAATATCTTCTATAGCAACTATTTCAGCATTATTAGTATGATACCTTTTCCCCAAATCTTTTATTTTTAAAATCTTATTCATAAATCCCTCCTAATAGATATATGAAAAGAGACAAAAGAGGATAAACCTCTTATGAAATAGTATGTATTAATTTATTATATGGAACCTTTTCTTTTAATTCACCATAATCAATCATAATATCTTGCAAGTGATTAAACGAATCCTCACTAAAGGCCGTTGTAGTAGGCCATGAATCGTTTGCTCTATATCGCTTAATTGCACTAACTAATTCATCTAATGAAGAATCTGGAAATTGATTTTTAATTGTATTAGCAATTTCTTTATCTGAATGTGTATGAACATAATCTAAACCTTTTTGAATTGCATCATTAAAGTTTCTAATTACATCAGGATATTTTTTTATATAACTTATTCGAGCAGAGTATGAAGTATATGGAACAACTCCACCTAATTCTCCAACACTAGCAACAACATAACCATATCCTTGTTTTTCTACCATACTAGCAGTAGGTTCAAATAAAGTAACAAAATCTCCTTGTCCTCCAATAAAAGCTCCTCCCATTGCAGCAAAAGCAATGCTAGTATCAATATCTAAATCACGTCTAGGATCAATTCCATGTTGTTTTAGAGCATATTCCAAAGTCATCTCAGGCATTCCTCCAGCTCTTCCTCCAATAATAGTTTTTCCAACCATCTTATCAACAGTAAAGTTATTAATCTTTTCTCTTGATACTATAAACGAACCATCTTTTTGTGTTAATTGAGCAAATGTTTTTAAATAATCTTTTTCTCCACCATTATAAACATAAATTGTAGCCTCACTTCCAGAAAAACCAATATGGGCATCACCAGATAATACAGCTGCTGTTACTTTATCAGCTCCATTAGATAAAATTATCTCTAAATCTATCCCATTTTCTCTAAAAAAACCCTTTTCATAAGCAACATACATAGGTGCATAAAAAATAGTATGAGCAACTTCTGCTAATCTAATTTTTCTTAATTCATTAGTTTTCCTATTAAAATTAAAAAATAAACTACTAATCAAAATAGAAATAACTAATACTCCTAAAAAATAAACTATAATTCTTTTTTTCATAATATCTCCTTTTCAAAGTATTATATGTATAAATATAAAAAGTGCTATTGCAAATATAAGTATTGAAAAATAATACAAAAAGTGGTATAATATAAAGCGATTTATAGGGAGAGTGTATTGTTTATGAAAAATAAAAATTTATTAAAAATAACATTTTCAATTATCTTAGTAGCAGTATTAGCTGTTTGCAATGTATTTGCTGCTAGTAAGACAATTGAATTAGGATTTGCTGGTAACAGTGGAAAGTATATTGCTAATACGCATTATTCTAAATTGTATTTAAAAAGCGGTAAGCAAGTATATTGTCTAGAAGCTGGAAAAACACCTACTGAAAATGTAACTGCAACTTTAGTAAATAATTCATCTAGATTAAGTGGTGGTCTAAAGTATATTTTAAAAAATGGTTATCCAGAAAAGAAATTTACTGGTGATAATGATTTAGACTTTTATATAACTCAAACTGCA
The DNA here is from genome assembly GCA_017478105.1 of Bacilli bacterium. Lineage (GTDB taxonomy): Bacteria > Bacillota_I > Bacilli_A > RF39 > UBA660 > UBA3789. Next base: position 3,164 of record JAFVEF010000010.1, read on the forward strand.
GTTTGGTTATACTTAGATGAAGTAACAGGAAGTCATAATATTGGAGAAGGAATTAGATCAACAGGATCTGATCCACACGGTTTAAGAACTCATATAAATAAGTTATTAAATGAAGGATTAGCTCATAGAAATGATTCTCTTCAACCAGTTAGTCCAGAATTAAATATAACTACAAAGAATTCTAAAATGATAATTACTGAAGGATATTATCTATCTGATAGTATAGCAGTATCTACAAATAATCAAAGTGCAACAGTAGCTTTAAAAAACATACCAAACAATACAAAAATAGTTAAACAAGATAATACAGAATTTATTTATAGTAAAGAATTCACAGTTAATAATAACGAAACATTTAAAGTAAAAATACCTACATCTTCAGTTTTAGATTCAACAAGTAATATTAAGATTGAAGCTAGTACAACTGCAGCAGATTATCAAATTTATGAATATCAACCACCTAGATCAGATATGCAAAATGTAGTATTACTAGAAAAAGAAAACAAAAAAGCAACTAAAGAATTAACACTAAGTATTGAAAATTCAATAGTTACAATTGTTAAAGTTGATACAAAAACAAAACAACCTTTAGCAGGAGCAACATTAGTATTAAAAGATTCTAATGGAAAAGAAATTACAAAATGGGTATCTACAATTAATGGACACGTAATTAAAAACTTAGCTAATGGTGATTATACTATTGAAGAAATAAGTGCTCCAAAAGGATATATATTAAATCATAACGTTGCTAAATTTACAGTTAGCGAATCAAAAAAAGAATTAAAAGTACTATTCGAAAATGCACCTAAAAATGTCGTAGTTAACATTAATAAAGTTGATAAAGAAACTAATGCTCCATTAGCAGGTGCTGTTCTAATAGTTAAGAAAAACAATCAAGAAATAGCTCGTTTCACTACAACAACAAGTTCTTATGTTTTAACTGACTTAGAAGATGGTACTTATACTGTTGAAGAGTTAAGTGCTCCAGCAGGATATATTAAAAGTAATGAAATTAGAACTTTTGTAATAGATGATGAACACCTATCTCATCAAATTACAATAGCTAATTCAAAAGAAGTAATTGTTCCAGACACTGATTCAGCCTCATCACTATTATTATTCTTATTAGGAATTTCTATAATAGGTGCTGGTCTAGGATTTGTTTATAAAAATGGAAAACAAGCATAATACACACAATAAGAATTCTCAAAGTAGAATAGCCTTTATAGGGGCCGCAATTACTTTACTTGGAGGATTCTTTCTTTCATATAATTACATAGAAGCAAAAAGAATATATGCGGAAGATTATATGGCCAGTAATTTCTTTCAAGAAGAAAAACCACAACAAGAAATAGAAATAACAGAATTAGAAGAAATCAATGAACCAGTTGAAGATGAAAATATACCTGATGTTGTAACTAATGATTATATTGGCTATTTAATAATTCCAAAGATTAATTTAACAAAAGGATTTTTAGATAAAAGGGCACCTGATAATGATGTTGAAAAAAATATAATGGTTGTAGAAGAATCAAATTATCCTGATACAGATAAAGGGAACTTAATAATAGCCGGACATTCTGGAACAGGATGGAAAGCCTTCTTTAACGACTTATATAAACTAGAAATAGGGGATCTAGCAACAGTTACTTATAATAATAAAAAATATAACTATAGAATTACCAATATATATAAACAAGAAAAAACAGGTAAAATTGCTATTTACAGAGATTATAAAAAAACCACATTAACACTTATTACCTGTACAAATTTTGAATCAACAACACAAACAGTTTATATTGCGGAATTAATAAATATAGAAGAATAAAAAGGGGGATAAAGATATGAACAAATTATCATTTTGGGATAAAATAAAAGTATTGTTTAACATGTCTTTTAGTTCTTATTTCTTTCCAATACTAATTATAATTATCATAGTATTAACATATTTATTCATAAATAATAAAAAGAAATATGATAGAAGAAACAAAATGATTTACTTATTTTGTTCTATCTTCTTTATAGCTCTTATAATACTATGTTATCAATCATCTATAACAGATATTCTTGAGAATATGATGAATAACTTCTTTATAGTATTATATTTTCCTAATTTTGCTGTTTATACAGCCGCAATAATAATAAGTAATATAATACTATATATAAGTATTTTTAATTATAATTTATCAGATAGAATAAGAAAGACCAATATTATAGTAAGTATGTTTCTAAATTATATACTAGCCTTAGTATTAAAAGTAATTACTAATAATAATATAAATGTATATGAAACTAAAGATTTATATAAAAATAATAATATAAGAGCACTAATTAATATATCCGCAATAGTATTTATATTATGGATATGTTTCTTACTAATATATAAATTTATATTAGTATATTTAAATAAAGATCATAAAGTAAAAGTAAAAAGAGTTATCATCAAACAAAAAGTTTTACCAGAAAACTATGTAAATGTAAAAGCACCAAGTAAAGTATTAGGAAATAATATAAAGAAAGATATTCCAAAAGATATTTTAGTAAAAGATACTCTTACTTTAGAAGATTATAAAGTATTACTTGAGATCTTAAAAGAAAGAAAAAAGAAAATTAAAAAGAAAAACAAACTACTAAAAATAATAGATGATGAATACTTAAAAGAACAAAATAAAATAAGTGAATTAGATGCATTATATAGAAGTATAAGATAAATACACTAACAAGTGTATTTTTTTATTCATTAATTGACGAAATAATCTTATTTTATTATAATTAAATAAGAATAGAAGGTATATTTATGTTTGATAAGTTAAAAAAAATAGAATTAGATGATATTTATGTAGTATATCTAAGTAGAGAAGATATCTCTGTAATAAAACAGGATTATAGAAGAGATGATATTATTTTTCATACTAGAAATACTATAACAATAACTAATGAAATTAAACTAGTTACAAAAAATGAAAATCATTTTGTAGATTTAATAACAAAAAAGAAAATACCTGTATATGCTCCAGATTCATCCTATGAGGGAAAAGAAGCACATTATGATGAAAATGCTATAAAAAAAGAAAAAAATAATTATTCTTATCCAGTAAAACTAAAAGAATTATTAAAAAATGATAACATTAAAAATCAAGGAATTATTAAAACAAAAGATGTAGACAATATACTAGAAACTTTAAAAAAACAATTACCTAAAAAACAAACATTATCATTTAATGAACTAATAGCTTCTAAACAAATATATGACTTTACTAAGTATAAAACAAATAAATTACTAGAAGATGAAACCTTAGTAGCAACAGTAAATAGAATAGAATCATTAATTGAAAAAACAGATGAAGAAACAAAATTCTACATTGAAAGAAAATTAAATCATATTATAAATGAATATAATAATAAAAAAGAATCATTAAAGCCATCATTTCAAAATAGTGATAATATGTCACTAGAAAATATACAAATTTTAAAAAATACAACCATCTCAAAATTAGAAAAATTATATTATAGTTTATCTGATAAAATAGAATTATTAAAAGAAATAGATGATTTAAATAAATGTAAAAAAATATTAGAAACAAAAATAATTCATCCTGGAGAATCAATAATAATAAATAAAATTAATTTTATAATATCAAATATAAAGTATCAACCAGTAGAAAAACAAAAAGTCATAGTAGAGGAATTACAAGAGTTAGTAGAAGAAGAATTAAAAAAATTAAAAGAAAAATTAGATTCTATTACAAACAATGATGAAATAGTTTTAACAACGATAAAAGAAACTACAATAAATGATGATATAAATCATATAAGTAACAAATACTTTTTTGATACAGAAAAAGCAACTCTTTTCTTAAATCTATTAAATAATTAGATAATAATAAAATAGAAGAATATAAATCAAATTCTGATATGAAAGATATGTTTAATAATATTGAGATTATTCTAAATAAAATACCAAATAGTGAATATAAAAAAGAACTAGAAAGAAATTATAATAATCTTAAAAAAAAGTATATAGATTCTTTAAAAAATATTATTAATGATAAAGAATTATTAAAAAATACAAATTATTCCAAAATTGAAAATAATTTAAGAGAAGAATTACAAATATTTATTCAATCAATTAATAATTATCTTTATATAAAAAAATATAATGATAATAATTCTTTATTAGATCAATTATTAAAATCCAAAGAAATAATTCATAAAGGTAATCAAGAAATAATAGATAATAAAGAAGTAATAACAAATATGGTAAATGAAATAGTTAATTTGGTAAACAGTAATCAGTTACTAGAAGAACAAGATCAAAAAAAGATAAAACAAAAATTAGAAGAAGTAATAGAAGATAAAATAATAAAATTAAAAGAAACAAAAATTACTAAACAAAAAGATTATTTGAAAACACAATATGATATTATAAGATCCTTGACAAGTATAAAATTAGATATAGATGATTATAAAAAATCATTAAATGAATATAATGCTAGTAAAATTAAATAAAGATTGATATTATGAACTGCACCCCTTAGAATAGACACAATAAAAAAAGACAGTTCAAATAAAAAGTGATAGAATACACTTCCGAAAGGAGGTGTTTTTCTATGGCTTCAAAAGGACAAAAATTTGAGAAATATACTGATGATATTAAGAAAA
>JAFVEF010000011.1 GCA_017478105.1 Bacilli bacterium
ATTCTTTATTCTTAGTAAGTGATGAAGATAAAGTAATTGAAGTAAAAGAAAATGATTCCACAACAATACTAATCATAATTACAATAATAGTATCAGTACTAATGAGTGGAATATATCTAAAAAAAAGAAAGAAGTCTAAGTAGACCTCTTTCTTTTTTTAACATTAATTCCTATAATACTACCTAGTATAGAAACAGCTAATATCATAAAATAATAAAGTAATAAAAATATATGAAAACTACTATTATTTAAAGTATATAATAAAAAAGAAAATATAATAATTAAACCAAACTTAATTCCCTCTAAATACCCCTTATTATTAGCTTTTTTTCCTAAATAAAAACTTTGTATTAAAATAACTACTAATAGAGTGATTAATTCTAAAAAAGAAAAAGTTCTATCACTAGTAATATTATAATAATTAAAAATAGTCAGTATAAAAACACTTATAAGGACAAATATAATAGAATAACTAAGTCTTTTAATATACTCTATAAACATAATTCACCTCTAAATAATTATACTTTATGTATAAAAAAAATATGCTTGAGAAAACTAAAAATGGTGATATTATGCGATATTTTATTGTCTTTTATAGAAGTGTCTTTTTTTATTTTTTAATTTCAGTTCTCTATAGAATAATGGGAAAAAGAGAAATAGGAGAATTATCAGTAATGGATTTTACTGTATCTATTTTCATGGCTGAATTAGTTGCGATATCAATTGAAAACTATAAAGAAAGTCTCTTTTTATCAATAGTACCAATACTAAGTCTTGCAGGCCTAGAATTATTATTATCATATATATCTCTAAAAAATAAAAAAATAAGAAATATAATAGATGGAGAACAATCAGTAATAATAAAAAAAGGAATTATAGATTTTCAAGAAATGAAAAAACAAAGATATAACATAGAAGATTTATTAACGCAACTTAGAAATCAATCCATAAAAAGTATTGATGAAGTTGATTATGCAATACTAGAATCTAGTGGAAAACTATCAATATTTAAAAAACAAGATGATCCTAAATCAAATTACCCTCTACCTTTAATAATTGATGGAAAAATAGATTATCAAGTATTAAAAGAAATTAATAAAGATGAAGATTGGTTACAAGAACAACTAATAAAAAATAATGTTGAATTAGATGAAGTAATCTATAGTTTCTACAAAGATAACAATATTTATATAATAGAAAAAGACATAAACTGACAAATTATTAGTAATTATTATCATATTATTAAATAGGTGATTATATGAAAAAAGTTCTAATAATAATATTAGTAGTATTAATTATAATTTTAAATATAAATACTTATGCCAAACAAGAAGAAAAAAGAGGAGTATTTATAAGTTATATAGAATTAGATAATTATATTAAATCTAAAACTATATCAGAAAGTAAAAAGAATATAAAGAAGATGATATCTAATTTAGACTCTTTTAAACTAAATACCATAATTCTTCAAGTAAGACAAGAACAAGATGCTATATACAAGTCTAAAATATTTCCCTATAGTAAACATGTTACTTTAGAAGATAATAAGACATTTGATGTATTAAAATACTTTATAAAAATAGCTCATAAGAATAATATTAAAGTTGTGGCATGGATAAATCCATATCGTGTAAAAACAACTAATGATATAAACTCTATTCCTAAAGATTCTCCTGTATATAAATATATAAATACAAATACTTTATGGATAGAAAACGGAATATATTTAAATCCATCTAAAAAAGAAGTAGAAGAACTAATATTAGATGGTGTAAAAGAAGTATTAAATTATAATATAGATGGCCTTCTTTTTGATGATTACTTTTATCCAAGTAATGAAATAGATAATATAGAGTATTCTGAGTATTTAAAAAATAATGATTATATAGATAAGAATACTTATCATTTAAATATAGTAAATAGATTAATTATAAAAACTCATAAACTATGTAAAGAAAAAAATATACCATTTGGTATATCTCCAGATGGAAATATTGAAAATAATTATCAGAAACATAATGCTGATGTAAAAACATGGTTAAAAGAAAAAGACTATGTTGATTTTATTATACCTCAAATATATTATGGTTTTTATAATAGTACAAAGTCTTACATTAAAGTATTAAATGAATGGGAAGAATTAATTAAAAATAAAGATATATCTTTATATGTAGCCCTTGCTTTTTATAAAGTAGGACAAGTTGATAACTATGCTAAAGAAGGTAGAGATGAATGGATATTAAATAATGATATTATTATGAGAGAAGTAATACTATCAAGAAATGCTAGTCATTATAAAGGATTTATTCTATTTAGATATGATAATATATTTAATAAAGAAAAATATACTACAAATAGTATAGAAGAAATAGAAAATTTAAAAAAAATAATAAAATAATAAACAAATCTTTAAACTTTTGTTATAATTAAAGGGAAAGTAGGATGAATATGAAAAATAACAAAGGTTTTACATTAGTAGAATTACTCGCAATGTTAGTAGTATTAGGAGTATTGATGGCTATAACTATTCCAAATATAACTGGAATACTGTCACAATCTAAGAATAATCAGATAGAACAAGATGTAACTAAAATGGTTGATATGGCAAAAGTAAAAATGAATACTGATGAAAATGCTAAATATCCAACAGGAAAAAACGCCATATTATTTACATTATCTTATATTGATGATGAACGAAATCTTTTAACTGGACCAAATGGAGGAAAATATTATCGATATGATTCATTTGTAGTAGTATTAAGAGAAGAAAATAGATATAAGTATTATGTAAGATTAGTAGAGGATAATAATACTTATAAATATGGTGTAAATATAACAGATTATTCAACATTTAAAAAGAATAAGGATACTTTAATAGGAAATGTAGAAACAATGCATAATTTTACCGCAACTGAAAGTGCAAATACATTAAGTGTTAATGCATTAACAGGAGATAATACTAAATCTGATTATACTTTTTCGAAATATTTAGCAAAAGAAGAAAAATATAAATAGTGTAAATAATTGTAATTTTTTTAAAAAAATATTGTAAAGAAAAAAAAATCATGATACTATGAAATTACAAAGATAGGAAAGAGAGTGAAGAAAATGAAAAAATTAAATAAAAAAGGTTTTACACTAATTGAGTTGTTAGCTGTAATTACAATCATGGGTATCTTAATGTTAGTAGCAATCCCAGCCGTATCAAGAACAATTGAAAACTCACGTCGTGACACATTTATGAACACTGCTAAATCATACGCAAACGCAATCAAAAATGCTGTAGCAGCAGATGAATTAACTTGTGGATCAGATAGTAAAAGATTGTCAGCAATGCAAGATGGTTATTATTATGTAAGCTTCAAAAGTGATGATGATAGTGGAAAAGACTTAATGGAACAAGGAGGAAAATCTTCTTGGGGAAATGTTGAGGTAAAAGGAACTATCTTAATAAAAAAAGGAGTAACAAATAATAGAAATACTTATGAATACTATGTTGCAATGATTGATGAAGTTGGAAGAGGTATTGGTACTTCAAATGCTTCTGGAGTATTAACACGTATGATACCAGAAGATAAATTATCTAGAAGCAATGTAGCTACTAAAGATGATACTAACAAAACTGGAAAAAAATATTTTGATACTGCACTTACTACAGCACCTGTTGCTAATAACACCACTGTATTAGCAAAAACTGGAAATACTCCAAAAATTGATAGTGCCCCAGTTGCATGTAGTGTTGAAATGTAATTAATAATTAAGGATGATAATTCATCCTTTTTCTTTTGTAAAAAAATTGATATAATTAGTTTGGTGATTATATGTTATACATAGGTTCTCATGTAGGATTTAATAAGAATACACAACGTTTAGGTAGTTTAGAAGAAGCTTTGAAATATAAGGCTAACTGTTTTATGTTTTATACAGGAGCTCCTCAAAATACTACTAGATGTGAAATAGAAGATGGCTTAACCCTAGAAGCTTTATCTAAAATGAAAGAATTAGGTATGGATTATTCCAAAGTAGTAGTACATGCTCCATATATTATTAATTTATGTAATGAGAATAATTTTGATTTTTCTACTAACTTTTTAACTGGCGAAGTAGAAAGAGTAAATAAACTAGGTGTTAAATATATGGTACTTCATCCAGGTAGTCATGTAGGTCTAGGAGAAGAGATAGGTCTTAATAATATTATTAAAGGACTTAATATTGTTCTTAATAATGTTAAAGATCATAATAATGTAACTATTCTATTAGAAACAATGGCTGGAAAAGGTAGTGAGTTAGGTAAAACTACTGAAGAATTAAAATATATTATTGATAATATAGAAGATAAATCTCATATTGGAGTTTGTCTAGATACATGTCATTTAAATGATGCAGGTTATGATTTAACTAAATTTGATGAATACTTAGATAATTTTGATAAACTAATTGGTATAGAAAAAATTGGTTGTATACATATAAATGATTCTAAAAATGAAATAAATGCTCATAAAGATAGACATGAAAATATAGGATTTGGTACTATAGGATTTAATACTTTAATTAATGTAATTTATAATGAAAGATTAGGAGAAATTCCTAGAATACTAGAAACTCCATATGTAGATAAAGAATATCCTCCATATAAATATGAAATAGAAATGATTAGAGAAAAGAAATTTGATAATAATTTAATAGAAAAAATTAAGAAACAATAAATGTTTCTTTTTTTATAAATACTTATTTTTATATTCTATATATAAGTCTAATAATCTCTTATATAAAGTAGGAGATATCTTATTCTTTAATTCTTCAAATACTTTAACATTTTCATTTAATAAATCATTATAATTAAATCTAATAAATTGATATACTTCTACTAATTCATCATTAGTATAAGAAATATTATTTTTATATGCAAATTCCTCTAAATCTTGTATCCTTAATTTAGGAATATACATTTTAACTAACTCTTTATAAATAATTATCACCTCTAATAAAATTAATATGAATTATTATTAAAAATATGTGATAAACTATAAATAGGTGAGACAATGAAAAAGAAAAGAACATTAAAACATTATAATATTGAAAAAATAATCAATAGACGTTTTATTGTTTTTTTAGTGTTCACTATAATATTATTTGGAATAATTATTTTTAGATTAACTGATGTAATGTTAAATAAAACAAAATATTATAAAGAAGAACTAACTAAACTTACATATTCTAAAGTAAGTGGTAGTAGTACTCCAAGAGGAAGAATATATGATAGAAATTATAATATTTTAGTAGATAATAAGTCATTAAAAACTATTACTTATCAAAAGAAAAAAGGTACAACAAACATAGAAATGATTAATCTCGCAACCCTTGTATCTCCTCATATAGATTTAGATTATAGTAGATTAAATGATAGAAACAAGAGAGAATATTTCTTTGCGAAAAATAAAGATATATGTGATAAGTTAGTAACTAAAAAAGAAATAGAAAAGGTTCATCAAAGAAAAATGACTCAAAGAGAATTAGATGAATTAAAACTACAAAGAATAAAGAATGAAGATTTAGAGTTTTCTGAAGAAGAGAAAAAAATTGCTTATTTATATTATTTAATGAATAAAGGTTATACATATGAAGAAAAAACTATAAAAAGTGATGTTACTGATTTAGAATATGCTTATATTTCAGAAAATAATAGTATGTTAGAAGGATTTAATACAAAGATAGATTGGGAAAGAGTTTATCCATATGGAGATACTTTTAAAAGTATTTTAGGTACTGTATCAACTAGTACTCAAGGTATTCCAGCAGAAAACAAAGAATATTATCTAAGTAAAGGATATAGTCTAAATGATAGAGTAGGTTTAAGCTATTTAGAAAAACAATATGAAGAATATCTTCATGGAACTAAAGCTGAATATGAAGTTGTTTCATCACATGAAACAAAACTTGTAAAAGAAGGTAGTAGAGGAAAAGATATTGTTTTATCAATAGATATTAATTTACAAAAAGAAATAGAAAGAATATTATCAGAAAAAATAATAGAAGCTAAAAAAGAAGCTAATACTGATTATTATGATCATTCTAGTGTAATAATACAAGATCCTAATACTGGAGAAATACTTGCGATGGCAAGTAAAAGAATAGTAAATGGAGAAATAATAGATTTTACAACATCCCTTCTAACATCACCTATAATGCCAGGAAGTGTCGTTAAAGGGGCATCAATGTTGGTTGGATATAATACTGGAAGTGTAAAGATTGGAGAATATATTAAAGATGAATGTATAAAAGTAGCAGGTGTTAAAGAAAAATGTTCTTCTGTAAATAATCTAGGTACTATTAATGATATAACTGCTCTTGCTAAAAGTAGTAATGTTTATCAGTTTAAAATTGCTATTCGCGTAAATGGTCAAGAATACTATCGTGGAATGAAATTAAACTTTAACCAACAAGCTTTTGATACTTATAGAAATATGTATCATTCATTTGGTTTAGGTGTAAAAACAGGAATAGACTTACCAGTAGAAAGTAAGGGGTATTCATCAGTTGATAAAGCTGCTGGAAACTTATTAGATTTCGCAATGGGTCAATATGAAACATATACTCCAATTCAATTATCACAGTATATTTCAACAATAGCTAATGGAGGAACAAGACTAGCTCCTCACTTATTAAAAGAAGTACATAAATCAAGTTCTACAGATGACATTGGAGAACTAGAATTTGCTGTAGAAAATAAAGTATTAAATACAATTGATACAAAACCAGAATATATGGCAAGAGTAAAAGAAGGGTTTTATGCCGTTATGAATTCACCTGGAGGATATGGAGTAGGTTATATGGATGCTTCAATGCGTCCAGCAGGAAAAACAGGAACTTCACAAAGTTTTATAGATACTGATAATAATGGCGCAATAGATACAGAAACAATAACCAGTTCATTTATTGGTTATGCTCCTGCAGAAAGTCCTAAGATGAGCATAATAGTAACATCTCCTGATTCATCACATCCTAATTCTCAAACCAACTTTGCTTCTCAAGTAACTTATAGAATTGCCAAGGAAGTATCAGAAAAATATCGTCAATTCTATGGTATATAATTGAAAATATTATGTATTTATACTATACTTATATAGTAGGTGTAGAATGAAGAGAATAGTTAGAAAAAGACAACTATTTGATAAAAAAATAGTACTAAATATTATTTTAGTACTTTTTATGTTTTTATCTATTGGATATTCTACATTATCTACTAGTTTAAATATAAATGGTAATTTAAATGTTAAAAAGTATTATGAAAAGACTTTATACAACGTTCTAGCAAAAGAAGCAGAAACAGGAGGATTAGCTAAGAAGTATACTGGAGAACATCATGATTCATTTACAGAAGAACCATCAAAAAACATATATTATTGGTCTGCAAGTAAAAATGGAGAAGCAGATCGGTTAGTTGAAATGAATAACGTCATTTTTGCCGAGCACTGTTGGCAAATGCTTAGAACTACTGATACCGGTGGAGTAAAAATGATATATAATGGAGTGCCAGAAAATAATAAGTGTTTAGATACAAGAGAAAATCATGTTGGATATGCTGGACGACCTACACAAAATTTAGCCTCAAGTTATTGGTATGGAACGGATTATACTTATGATAGTTCTAATAAAACATTTAAAATAAGTGGAACTACTGAAGAGGTAACTTGGAATGACACAACTGGGCCTGGTTTGATTGGAAAATATACCTGTAAAAATCCAAGTATTGATGCGACATGTGAAACACTGTATTTAGTTGAGTCATATAAAAATACGACAGATGCCATTCTTATAACGTTAAAATCAGATTCACATTATTCTCAATTCGGTAAGCTATCATTTAATAAAAATTCAAATTCACCTGCAGATGTAGGGTATATGTACAATACAAGATATACTTATAATTCGAAACAATTTACTTTTACAGAAGAAATGCTTAAGACTTCAACGCTTTCAACATCATTTTGGTATTCTCACAATGCAGTATGGGGGAACCCTACAGGATATAGATATAATCTAGACAATCCATATCAAATTGCTGACGAGACAGGTTATCCAAATTTAGTTGGAGAATACACATTTAAAAGTGATTCACAAACCACTGTAAGCTATTCTGTACTTTATATTGCGGCAGTAAAAGACTCAACCATGTATTATATTCAACTTGGAACTGAGTCTGGAACAACACATGAATTAAGCTATTACAATCATACCTATACTTTTGGAGATACATATACAGATAATGGCAATGGAACTTATACAATTAATAATCCAACAACCATAAATAGAAGTGACTGGTATACAAATTATAATAATATAGGAAAAGGTAAATATATTTGTAAAAATACCACTAATAATACTTGTAGTGAATTATGGTATACAACGGAAACTACTGATACAAAAATGTCATACATTTTAGTTAATAATAATTTTAAATATGCCAAAGGATTTACTTGGGATGGTAATAAATATATCTTAAACAATGATTCAGTCACTTTTTGGAATATTTCTGATGAAACTAATAAATCAAGTTTAAATAACGCCCATTATACCTGCTTTAATGAAACAGGTGCATGTGAAACAATATCATATATTTATTTTTTGAATGGAACAACTGAATTATATATTAACCTAAATGAAGGAAAAAGTGTTGATGATGCACTTGTTGAAATGTTAAAAGCAGATGACGTAAATAGATATAATTCTATAATAAAAAGTGGTGTAGATGCCTGGTATAAGCATTATATGCTAGATTATGATGATAAAATTGAAGATACAATATACTGTAATGATAGGAGCATAAGAACTTTAAATGGATGGGATCCTAATGGAGGCAATTTATTAGTTGAATTATATTTTGGTGATCCAAATAGTTTATTATGTAATAATAGTACAGATAGCTTTAGTATATATAACAATAAAGCCAAATTAGTTTATAAAGTAGGATTAATGTCTTTTCGTGAATTAAATTTGCTCCCAAAAATATTAAGGGGTACAAGAAACAGGTATTGGAATGCCTCACCAAATCGTTTTTATCAGGGCGGTGTACAAATTAGTGTAATAAATACTGATGGCAGTTTTCATTTCTCATATGCTGATACTGATGGATATAATGGTATACGTCCTGCAATATCTTTAAAACCCAATACAAAATATGTAGATGGTGATGGTTCTAAGGCTAATCCATATATAGTTGATACTAATAATAGTTAAAAAAAGCTTAAATTGTTAAAAATCTTTTGCAAAATAACAAAAATCTGTTATAATACCAGTAGACGTGTAAGGAGGGATGAAAATGGCTAAAGTAGGAAATAGACAATATAAAACTCTAGTATGTAGTGAATGTAAAGAAGAAAATTATAGAGAACCAAGAAATATTAGAAATACAACAGACCGTCTTGAAATGAATAAATACTGTCCTAGATGTAGAAAACATACTGTACATAAGGAGAAAAAATAATTAAGAAATAAGTAATTGCTTATTTTTTAGTTTTTAAGGAGTGAAAAAATGATTAGTACTAATGATTTAAAAAACGGAATTACTATAGAATATGAAGGAAATATTTATGTAGTAATGGATACTCAACATGTAAAACCTGGAAAAGGGGCAGCAATAGTAAAAGCTAAATTAAAAAACTTAAGAACAGGAGCTATCTTTGAACAAACATTTAATGCTGGAGTTAAAGTAGCAACTGCTCGTATTGAAAAACAACTAATGCAATATTTATATAATATGAATGATGTTTATTATTTTATGAATATGGAAAGCTATGAACAATTAGAAATTCCTTCTTCAAAAATTGCAGATCAAGCAAAACTTTTAAAAGAAAATTTAGAAGTATATATAACTAGTTATGAAGGAGAAATCCTAGGAATAGATTTACCAGATAAAGTAGAATTAGTAGTTACTCATACCGAACCTGCTGTAAAAGGAAATACAACTACAAATGCTTTAAAAGATGCTACAGTTGAAACAGGTTTATTAGTTAGAGTACCATTATTCATAGAAGAAGGAGAAACAATTATAGTTTCAACTTCAGATGGTAAATACGTATCACGTGCATAAATAGAGAGAAATCTCTATTTTTTTGTTTATTGTAAAAATATTTGTTATAATGTTAATAGGGTGAGATTATGAAAGAAAAAATAAATATTGGTTTATTTATTGATGCCTTTTTTCCAATGATAGATGGTGTAGTAATGGTAGTAGATAATTATGCTAAAAGATTATCTAAATATGCTAATGTCTATGTTTTTGCTCCATCTCCCTATAACAAAAAAATAGATGATTCAAAAAGAAATTATAATGTAATACGTTGTCAATCAATACCAGTACCATTTCTAGATTATTCTTTGCCACTACCCAAAATTGATCATAAGTTTTTAAAACAATTAAATAGTATAAAACTAGATATTGTACACATTCATTCTCCCGCAACACTGGGAAGAGTTGGATTCAAATATGCTAAAAAAAATGGTATTCCCGTAATCGCAACTTTTCATAGTCAATATTATCAAGATTTTATGAGAACTACTAAATCAAAAACAATATCTAAAAAATTATTAAAAAGTATAATGAAATTATATGATGAATGTGATGAATGTTGGGCAGTTAATCAAGAAGTTGGAAGAATATTTCATGAAGAATATGGTTATAAAAAAATGCCAATAGTCAAAAACAATGCTACAGAAATGATACCTAGTAGTAATATAGAAAAAAGCATTGAAAGAATCAATAATCTTCATAATCTAAAAGATGAGTATGTTTTTTTATTTGTAGGAAGGCTTAATAAATTAAAAAATATATTATTTATCGTAGATTCTCTTCACGAATTAAAAGACTTAAACTATAAAATGTTATTTGTTGGTAATGGTCACGATGAAGAAGAATTAAAAGAAAGAATAAAACAGTTAAAATTAGAAGATAAAATAATATTATGCGGTAGAGTAACTGATAGAGACTTATTAAGAGATTATTATGTAAGAGCTGACTTGTTTTTATTCCCATCAATGTATGATGCCTCATCAATAGTCCAAATAGAAGCTGCATCACAAAAAACACCAGGCTTATTTTTAGAAAACTCCGCAACATCATGTAATATTATTAATAATCATAATGGATATATATCTAAAAATAATATAAAAGAATACGCTAATAGAATAAAAGAAATATTATCTAATAAAGAAGAATATAAAAAAGTATGTAATAATGCATTTAATGAATTATATATAAATTGGGATAAAGAAATAGAAAATGTCTATAAAACATATTTAGAAATAATAGAAAGGAATAAATAATATGGGACTATTAACAAAAAAAAGAAAAGACGCTAATCTAATTAAACCAAATGATGCCATAGGAGGTATAATGCCCTTTATTATGCCCAAAAGAACAGAATCAGAAGTATCAAGTCAAATGAATATAAATATAACTAAATTAGTAGAATACGTTGATAATTATAACAAAGAGAATAATGAGTATAAAATGACTTATTTTCATGCTCTAACAGCTTGTTTTGCTAAAACATTTTATAATCGTGATAGATTAAATAGATTTGTAAAAAATAAAAGTTTATATGAAAGAAAAAAAATAACTTTTGCTTTTGTTGCTAAAGATAAATTATCTGACTCTGGAGAAGAAAGAATAATATGTTTAGATATATTAGGAAATGATAATATTAAAACTTTAAGCAGAAAGATGGCTATAGATGTTTTTAAAGTTAGAAAAGAAGGAACTAATAGTATGGATTCTATTCTAAATATATTTACAAAACTACCTAAATTTATACTAAGTATAATAGTAAAAATAGTTATGTTTTTAGATAATCATGGTATAAATCCTAAAGCTTTAACTGAAGGTGATACTAATTATGCTTCATTAATTCTAAGTAATTTAGGAAGTATAAAATCAAATTCTATATATCATCATTTAAATGAATATGGAACAAATTCAATAGTCGCAACAATTGGAACAATAAGAGAAGAAAATAATGAAAAGATAGTTGATTTACAAATAACACTAGATGAAAGAATAGCTGATGGTTTCTATTTTGTAAAATCAATTCAATTATTAGAAAAAATTGCTTCTAAACCAGAACTATTAGAAGAGAATTTTAAGAATAAAATAGATGTTGAATTATGACAAATTTACTAATTAATTAGTATATTAAATGTAAAATGTTGTATAATTAACTTGTAATGATAGGAGTAATCATATGGCAAAGAGAAAAAGAAGAAGACAAAAAAAAGAAACAATTGAAATATCAATTGAATTGTATGCAGTATGTTTAGTAATATTAACGATTATAGGAATAGGGAAATTGGGACCAGCTGGAAGACTAATTTCATCTTTTGGATTGTTTTTAACTGGATCTTTATATATGGTATTTTTATTTGTATTATTTCTAACAGGAATATATGCTTTTATAAAAAGAGAATGGCCTGATTTTTTCTCAACTAAAATGTTTGGTATATATTTATTAGTAATAGGTGTATTAACACTTATGCATTGGAATTTTGTAACTTTAAATAATGAAAATACATCACTTATTTTTCAATCAACTATAGAACAATTAACTAAAGCTTTTAATTCTATTATGCAAACGGGTGTTTTAAATGAATCAATACCAGTAGGTGGTGGAATAATAGGTGGGGTATTTGCCTTATTATTTTCTAAATTATTTTCATATACTGGTATGCAAATAGTTTCAATAACTTTAATTGTTGTTGGTATATGTATGTTTACTGGATTCTCTATAGTTGACTTTATGAAAAATAGAATAGAAGTAGTAAAAGAAAAGAGAACTAAGAATGTTGAAGAACCAGAAGATGAGATACATAAAAATAAAGTTAAGATTAGTAATGGTAATGAAATAGAGGAACCTGATAAACAAATAATTAAAAGTATTGATGAACTTAAAAAGATACAAACAGTTAAAGAGGAAAAAGAAGAAACTCCAAATCATCCAGTAATGACTAATCCAAGTTATAAACTACCACCTCTAGATTTATTAAATAAACCAAAGAAAAAGAATACAGAGATGGATAATGCTTTAATAGAAGCAAATATCGAAAAACTAGAAAATGTTTTAAAAAGCTTTGGAGTAATTGCTAAAGTTGTAGAGGTTCATATAGGACCTACAGTTGCTCAATATGAACTTGAAATCGCAAGTGGAACAAGAGTTAATAAAATAACTACTCTAAGTAGAGAAATAGCCTTAGCTTTATCTAAAAAAGATGTTCGTATTGAAGCCCCAATTCCAGGAAAAAGTACAGTTGGAGTAGAGTTTGCTAATGATAATCCCGCAACAGTAAGTTTCTATGAGATTATGGCTAGTAAAACAATGCTTCAAAATCAAGATAAAAAACTAATGGTACCACTTGGTAAAAGTATTATGGGTGATATTGGTGTATGTGAAATAAATAAGATGCCACACATGTTAATTGCCGGAACTACAGGTTCAGGAAAATCTGTCTGTGTAAATGGAATTATTTGTTCAATCTTAATGCGTGCCAAACCAGATGAAGTAAAACTTGCTATGGTAGATCCTAAAGTTGTTGAATTATCTGTTTATAATGGAATACCACATTTAATGTGTCCTGTTGTATCTGATCCAAAACAAGCAGCTATTTTACTACAAAAAATGGTAAATGAAATGGAAAAAAGATATCATATGTTTGCCCAAACAGGTACTAAAAAAATCGAAGGATATAATGAGTATGTAGAGAAATGGAATAAAAATCATCCTGATGAGCAACTAGAGAAGATGCCTTTCATAGTAATAATAATTGATGAGTTATCTGACTTAATGATGGTCGCAGCTAAAGAAGTTGAAGATTCAATTTTAAGAATTACTCAAAAAGCTCGTGCTGCTGGAATACATTTAATAGTCGCAACTCAAAGACCTTCAACTGAAGTAATTACTGGACTTATCAAAGCCAATATTCCATCAAGAATTGCTTTTGCGGTTGGTTCTGGAATTGATTCACGTACAATATTAGATCAAGTCGGTGCCGAAAAACTATTAGGAAAAGGAGATATGTTCTTCTTACCAATAGGAATGAATAATCCAATCCGTATTCAAGGATCTTTCATTACAGATGGTGAAATAGAAAAAATAATAGAATTTACTAAAACACAACAAGAAGCTTCATATAATGATGATTTCATGAAATTAGAAGAGACTAAAGAAGAAACTAATTCAGAGAAAATGTCTGATACTAAAGCAAATAGCGATGATGAATTATATAATGAAATAGTAGATTTTGTAGTTAAAACTCAAAAAGCAAGTGCTTCTCTTCTACAAAGAAAATTTAAAATTGGTTATAATAAAGCAGCTACAATGATTGATACATTAGAAGAAAATGGAATCATAGGTCCAGCTACTGGAAATTCTAAACCAAGAGAAGTATTAGTTCAATATAGTACTGAAGAGGCTGAAGAGGCAGAATAATATTGAAAAAATATAAATTTTATGCTAAATTAAATATGAACATTTGGAATACCAAATGCTTCCTGTTTAGAAGCACTGGGCTAGTAACTAGCCAAGTGCCTTTTTATTATCTAAATAATAATCCGAAAATTACGATAAATAATAAAATGATTATTATGAATGAGTAAATATCTTTACCTCTCATAAAATCACCTCCTCTTAAGGAACCCCCTAAGATAAGAAGAAGCACTTATACTCCAAATGCCCAAGTACTGTAACATATTCTTAATTATTTGTAAAACAACTAATTTTACAATTTGAAACAACAAAAATTTATTAATTTTAAAAATCAGTATTGAAAAAAAATAGGTAATATGCTAAATTAAATATGACATTTGGAATACCAAATGCTTCTGTTTTTTTGAAGCACTGGGCTAGTAACTAGCCAAGTGCCTTTTTATTATCTAAATAATAATCCAAAGATTACAATAAATAATAAAATGATTATTATGAATGAGTAAATATCTTTACCTCTCATAAAATCACCTCCTCTTAAGGAACCCCCTAAGATAAGAAGAAGCACTTATATCCCAAATGCTTGAGTACTGTAACATATTCTTAATTATTTGTAAAATACTAAATTTTACAAATTGAAACAATATATTATATGAAATTTAAAAAACACTTATTTACAAAGTTTTTACTTATTAAAATTGTTATTAGAAAGATGATTTGTTATAATAAATAAGAAAGAAGGTTAGATAATAATGCCAACACCACATATTGAAAGTAATAAAGAAGATATTGCTAAAGTAGTATTAATGCCAGGAGATCCATTACGTGCCAAATATATTGCAGAGAATTTTTTAGAAAATGCTAAACTAATAAATTCTGTTAGAAATATGTTAGGCTATACTGGTACTTATAAAGGGAAAAAAGTAACAGTATTTGCTAGTGGAATGGGAATACCAAGTATAGGAATTTATTCTTACGAATTATATAATTACTATGATGTAGAAAAAATAATTCGTATTGGTACTTGTGGTTCATTTAATAAAGATATTAAATTACTTGATATAATACTTTCTAGTGGGGCTTACTGTAAAAGCTATTTTGATGTTTTACTAGATGGTGTAGATGTCGATTTTGTCCAATCATCTGGAGAATTAAATAGACTAATAATGAATAAATCTAAAGAAAAGAATATAGACTTAAAATTTGGTAAAACTATCACAAGTGATGTATTTGATCTATACTGTGATGATATTGAAAAATTTAGAGATACATTTCCAGATTTAAGTTTTTTATCTGTTGAAATGGAAGCTTTTGGTTTGTTTTATATTGCTAAAAAACTTGGTAAAGAAGCATCTTGTTTAATGACCGTTGTAGATTCTTTATATGATAAACATAGCTTAACTTCTGAAGAACGTGAAAAATCTTTAAATGAAATGATTGAATTAGCATTAGAATCTATAATTTAAGAATAATAGGGGTATACTAAAATAGAGGTGAAACAATGAATTATACAAAAAAAGATTTAGGTTCATATAACCTACACCTAATACAAACAGATAAATTTAAAACCATCACAATCAGAGTAGTATTTCATACTCCAATAAAAAAAGAAGAAATAACAAAAAGAAATATCTTAAGTGATATTCTTCTTCAATCAACAAAAAACTATAAAACAAGAAGAAAACTAAATATAAAATCAGAAGAATTATATGCTGCAGATATAATGACTAATAATTATCGAGTAGGTAATTATATCTTTACATCTTTTTCTCTACGTACCTTAAATGATAAATATACAGAAGAAAACAATTTAGATAGAAGTGTTGAATTCTTTAGTGATATTATTTTTAATCCTGATGTTAAAAATAATGCTTTTAATGAAGAAAAACTAGATATAGTAAAATCTAATGCAGCACTCCAAATTGCTTCAATAAAAGAAGACCCTAACAGTTATTCTTACATTAGATTATGCGAAGCTTATGATAGTAATTCTCCTATATCATATAGAATGGTAGGTTATATAGAAGATATCGAAAAAATTGATACAAAAAATTTATATGAAACATATCAAGAAATGATTGATAAAGATTATGTAGATATTTTTGTAGTAGGAAATTTTGAAAATAAAGAAATGTTAGAACTAATAAAAAAATATATTCATTTTAAAAAGATTAAGAAAAGAAAAACAGGATATATATTAGAACCTAAAAAAACACGAAAGAAAATACTTATTGGTAAAGAAAAAAGTGAAAATACTCAATCTAAATTATTAATAGCTTGCCCAATCTCTAATTTAACAGATCATGAGAAATATTATGCTTTAACATTAGGAAATATTATCTTAGGAGGTTGCAGTGATTCTAAGCTATTTAAAGAGGTTAGAGAAAAGAACTCTCTTTGTTATACAATAAGTTCAAGAACTAATAAATTAGATAATTTATTAATAATCTCAGCTGGTATTGATAAAAAGAATTATAAAAAAACATTAGATTTAATAAAGAAAAATCTATCTGATATGAAAAAAGGAAGATTTACTCAAGATGATATTAATCAAGCAAAAGAAATATATAATACATCAAAAGATGAAACCTATGAATCAGAATCAAGAATAATAAATGAATATTTTTTAAGAGATATCTTATCATTACCAACTCTTGAAGAAAGAGGAAATATCATAAATAATGTAACAAAACAAGAAATAGTAAAAGTTATGAAAAAAATAAATATTGATACAGTGTTTTTACTAGAGGGGGTAAAAAATGGATAAAATAGCTTTAAAAAACTTAGATTTTGATATTTATACTGAAACTCTTAACAATGGTTTAAATATCTTTTTTATTCCTTATAGTAATAAAAAGAATTACTTTATTACATATGCTACATACTTTGGAAGTGATATTTTAGAATATCGTGATAGTTATGATATAAAACAAAAACATCCATTAGGAATAGCTCATTTCTTAGAACATAAAATGTTTGAAACTGAAAGTGGAATAGATCCATTTACTTATTTTTCTAAAAGTGGAACAGATTCAAATGCCTCAACATCTTATACAAATACTCAATATTTATGTTCAGGAACAAAAAATTTTAAAAACAATTTAAAATATTTAATAGAATTTGTAAATAGTCCATATTTTACAAAAGAAAATGTTGAAAAAGAAAAATCTATTATTGCGGAAGAAATAAAAATGTATGAAGACATGCCTGATTTTAAACTAGAAATGGCTCTAAGACAATTATTATATAAATATAGTCCTAGAAAATTAGATATTGCAGGTAGTATTGAAGAAATAAATAAGATAAAAAAAGATGATTTATATAACTGTTATAATAATTTCTATGTACCTAATAATATGTTTATAATAGTCGCAGGTAATTTTGATTTAGGTGAAGCTTTAAATACTATTAAAGAAGAATTAGAAATGATTCCAAGTAAAGAATTACCAGAAATAATAGAAAAAGAAGAACCAAACGAAGTATATAAAAAGAAAAAAATAATAAATACAAATATTGAGGTACCTAAAATAGCCCTAGGTTTAAAAATACCTACAAAAGAATTAAAATATGAAAAACTAGAATTAGATTTATATCTTAATATGTTATCAAATATGTTATTTGGCTCATCTTCTTTATTTAGAGAAAAAGTAAGAAACTTAAAACTATTAAATGATTTTTATTATGAATGGGAAAGTATTAAAAACTTTAAAACTTTATATATAATGGCTTCATCACAAGATCCTGATGCTTTACTAAAAGAAATAATAGAAGAGTTTAATAATTTAAAACTAGAAGAAAAAACATTTGAAAGAATTAAAAAAGTCTGGATAGCAAATGAAGTAAAAATGATTGATAATATGGATTCTACTGTAAGCAATGTTTTTTCCGATATAATAGATTATAGAAAAGTTATTTCAAATAAAGTAGAAATAATAAGAAACATGGATATTAATACTTTAAAAAATATTGTAAAAAAGATAGATTTTAAAAATATTAGTACAGTTAAAATGTTAAAAGATAATAAAGATTAGTAAAATTATTTATTAATCTTTTCTTTTATAAAAAAAATATGATAAACTAATAATAATAGAGGTGTTAAAATGGATGATAATGAATTTGTAGAAGAAAATGAATTTGAAAATGACAAATTTGGAGATGACATCGAAGAAGTATCAGTAAGAAAAAAGAAAAAAAAGAATAAAAATAAAAGCCTAGTACTAATAATATCTATTGCAGTAGTATTAGTTCTATTCTTTATAGTTTTATTATTACTATTAAAGAGTAATAAACCTAAGAAAAAAGAAACTGTATCTAATGAAATAGAATTAAACTTAACTAATGATACAGTAGGTATATTATATGATTTAATTACCTATGGAACTAATGGTGAAAGAAATGAAAAATTCTTAAAAGAATCTAATGTAACAGAAAGTTCATTTACAGCCCAAGAAAAATTAGAAATAGCCTTACAATATGTTACATCAAATGATATAACAAGATCAGATAAAAAGACTGCTGCAGGGGCTAATATGTATTTTATTTCAAGAGATATCTTAGAAGAAAACATGCAAAAGTATTTTGGAGATTCAGTGTTCTTTGAAGATGTAGATTCATTAGAATATCCATTTCAATTTGAAGTAAATAGTTACAATAATGCTAAATTAACTTATAATGCTGAAGATGAAGGATATGATATTGAATTTATAGGATATAAAGGACCAGAAATAGATGGTACTATTAGTAAGTATTCTTATAAATTAGTAAAAGCTACTCAAAGTAAATTAGATAATTCTGTAAAACTTATAGAAAAAATAATTTTCTTAGATACAAAAGATAATAGTAGTGGTTATGATATAAATATATATAAAGATTATAACCATACTAATTTAATAGATTCTAAAACTAATTTAACTGATGATGATATACTAACAAATCAAGTATCAGTAAGTGATTATATTGATAAAGCAGGTACAATTACTTATACATTTAAATTAAATAGTGATGATACTTACTATTTTGATAATAGTAAAATAGAATAATAGAGGTAAAATGAAAAAAATAGTAAAAAAAAGACAACTATTTAATAAAAGATTAGTACTAAATATTATTTTAGTACTTTTTATGTTTCTTTCTATTGGATATTCAACTTTATCTACTAATTTAAATATAAATGGTAATTTAAATGTAAAGAAGTATTATGAACCAACTCTTTACAATGTCTTAGCAAAAGAAGCAGAAACTGGAGGATTAGCTAAGAAGTATACAGGAAATAGTCATGATTCTTTTACAGAAGAACCATCAAAAGATGTATATCATTGGTATGCTTCTAATGATACAGAAGGTACACAAATACAAGATAAGAATAATGTTATATTTGCGAACCATTGTTGGCAAATGATAAGAACTACTGATACCGGTGGAGTTAAGATGATTTACAATGGAGAAGCCGAAAACAATCAATGCTTAAGTACTAGAGGTAATCATGTTGGGTATGCAAAAAGTGTAAGTCAAAATTTGGCATCAAATTATTGGTATGGAACAGACTATACTTATGATAGCGCCAACAAGACATTTAAAGTTAGTGGTACAACAGAACAAACTACATGGAATGCTACAACAGGACCAAACTTAATTGGAAAATATACTTGTAAGCAAACAACTGAGGCAGGAACTTGTGCAACTCTATATTTAGTTGAATCATACTACAATACATCAAGTGCTTATGTAATACCATTAAACTCAAATTCAAATTATTCACAATTTGGAACTCTACAATTTAATGCGAGTTATAATTCACCAACTTATGTTGGATACATGTATGGAGACGTTTATCCATACAGCACAACAAATGGAACAACAAGTCAAAGTTTTACAACAACACAAACTATGCTATCGTCTACTTCTTTAGGAACATCTTATTGGTATGCTGATAGTATTGATTATGGTACTTTAACAGCTAATCGATATTCATTAGTAAAACCATACCAAGTAAGTGGTACAACGGACTATCCTAATTTGGTAGGAAAATATACTTTCAGAAATTCTAGTCAAACTAATACTGCAACTAGCGTTTACTACATTGCAGCAGTTAATAACACAACAATGTATTATAAACAGTTACAAAGTGGTAACTTACTGTCTGCCTATGAACCAATTATCTTTGGAGATTCCATTACAGATAACGGAGATGGAACATATACAATTAATAATCCAACCAATGTGACATTATCCGATTGGTATACAAATTATGCAAGCTACGTTAATAAATATACATGTAATGATAGTAGTACTACATGTGCAAATCCAAGGCATACAACAGCCACATCTTCAACTAATTATACCTATATAAATGCAGGCGAAAAGATAATGATTGGAAAAACAAGAAGTGGATTAAATCTAACGGATACATTGTTAGTAAGAAAAGATGAACTAATTATTAATTCAAGTAATTATAGTGATTATAAATACACATGTAATACAGATAATACTACATGTACAGAAGCAACACTAAGAATGATATCTGGATATAGTACAACCGGATATAATTATGCACCAAACCATTATTATGGAAGTAGTGTAACATGGGACGGAACCAATTATACATTGGTAGATCCAATCGAAATAGAAAACTATAATAATATGAATAATATTTCTACACATCACTATATGTGTGTTACAAACGGATTAAAGACATGTGCAACAGTAGCTTATGTATATTATTATACGGGTTCAGGATCAATGTATTATATAACACTAAGAGATGGTGTTACAACAGTAGGTAAAGCACTTGAAGATATGCTTACAAAGAACACCACAAATTCAACTATAAAAAGTGGAGTAGATGCATGGTATAAGCAATATTTATCAGATTATTCTGACTATTTAGAAGATACAATATTCTGTAATGATAGAAGTCAAAGCAACCAATCAAATAATGGCTGGAATCCAAATGGAGGAAGCACTTCGACATATATGTATTTTTATGGAGCAAGTGATTTAAGTTGTCCAAATGATACAGATAAATTTAGTGTAAGTAATAATAAAGCACAATTAACATATAAAGTTGGTTTAATGTCTTATCGCGAGATGAACTTATTAAATAATTCAAATGCACGAAAAACGGGACAATATTATTGGCTTGCTTCGCCTTACTATTTCTCCGTCAACAGCGCTGTCGAGTGGCTTGTGGGCAGCAACGGTAACATGGACAGCGGCTACGGCGTCTACTACACGCGCGGCGTCCGTCCGGCAGTTTCACTGACACCAGGCACCCGTTATTCTGATGGAGATGGAAGTATGGCAAACCCATACAAAGTTGAATTAGGAAGCTAAACTATAGTTGCCTGACACTGAACACTTGAAAAAGTCTCACGAAAACCCTTTCGTGAGACACTCATGAATTACATCTTGCTTTTGAAGAAGTAGAAATCAAGAGATAAAGATAGATGAGCACCATAATATCATTCTGATGATATTATGGTGCCAAAATTAATTAAAATTTGGGTTAAACTTTATGTTTGATCTAGGATTGTACCATTTTAGATTTGCGCATTTTTGTTGGCAGCCCGTTGGCTTGCTTCGCCTAACTATTTCAACAACAACAACGCTAACGGTCGTAACGTGAACACGAACGGTAACATGAACAACAACAACGTCAACAACACTAACGGCGTGCGCCCGGCAATTTCCAACTCACACATTTTGTCAGATTTATAATGAATAAAAGTTATGGTGAAATTTGGCACACTCACATATAGTTGTGAAACAGGTACAATTCTATGAACGTAAGTTCTAAATAAATTAATAGTGTAAGCTACGAGAGGTAACTTGGTTGGCTTTCGTAGCAACTTACTATTACAAACTAAAAAAATTAAAGAGGTAAAATTTATGCATGAGAACAAAGAGTTTAAGCTATATGTAGAAATTCTAAATTATAGCAGATACATAAGGAAATATGTTCTTTGCAATATACCTAACGTGCACAGAGATTTACGGATTCATTTGATGGATGAGATTAATAGCTTAATTAGGAATTTGGTTTCAGCAGAAAGTACAAAAGGAAATATTAGAATGAAATATATAACAGAGATGATAATTAATATCAAGATGTTAGACATAATTTCATCTGATATAAGAGACTTTTGTCCTGAAAGTAAAAAGCATATTAATAAATCCGTTGCTATTTTGGCAACATTAAAAAATATGACATACGGATGGCAGCAGAATCCAGAACCAAATGAAAGCACTAAATAATGATATATATTATAAACCAATTACTTATGAAAATGTAATTTCTACGTGGGATATTGTAAGAAGAACTTGTAAAAACAAAAGAGCAATATTTAGATACCATGTAAACAAGAATTCCATGAATTACAATATATATCAAATATTACTAAATGGCTTATATAAACCTTTACCCTTTCGATTATTTTTAATATTTGAACCAAAGGCAAGATTAGTAATGAGTCAGACAGTAGGTGACAAAATTGTTAATCATTTTGTTGCTAATTATTACCTTTTACCATATCTAGAAAATAAGCTTATTGATAGTAATGTTGCAACAAGAAAAGGTAAAGGAAGTAAATATGCAGATAAGTTAATAAATGATTATATTAATAAAATTAGAATTAATAATCCAGAATCAGAAATATATGTGTTGAAGATAGATATAAGCAAATACTTCTATACCATTCCACACGATATTTTGATGGAAAAACTTGCAAAGTATATACAAGACTTAAATGTATTAAAAATTATTAAAACAATTATTGATGAAACAGATAAACCATATATTAACAATATAATAGATAATTTGAATCAAAAATATGGAACCAATATTCCTCATTATGAAAAAGGTGTTGGATTAAGTATTGGTGCCATGACTTCTCAATTTCTAGCAATATTCTTTTTAAACGATTTAGATCATTACATTAAAGAGGATTTGGGATGTAAGTATTACGTAAGATACATGGATGATTTCATTATTATAGATACAGACCGTGATAGATTAAAAATAATATGGAAATTGATTGAAATTGAGTTAACAAAATTAAAGTTGAAAATTAATCCTAAGAGTTCAATTGTAAATTTGAAAACAGGAATCACGTTCTTAGGGTATAAGTATAAGATAGATAATGATAAGTATGATGTAACTTATAGAAAAAAGACAATAAAAAAGATTAAGAAGAAATTAGTTACATTAAAGAAGTATGATTTGATGAAATATTACAGGTCTTATGGAAG
>JAFVEF010000012.1 GCA_017478105.1 Bacilli bacterium
GATATCGGTTAATCTTTCAAGTAAATCTCCATAAAAGTCTAAACTACAAGTTCCGTATATTGATAATATATTTTTCTTATTCTCATAATTAATAACGATATCAAATTCATCATTTGTATCAACCAATTTAACTTCCCATTCGTACTTCTTTCTCAAATCAATTTTATTATTTTTAAGAAGAGTTTTAAATTTTTCTTTTGTTTGTACAGAATATGGATATTCATCAAACAAATCCCAATAATCTATTAAAATTTCATTATCACTACTTTTCTTTTTATCGATAAAAACTACTTCCGAAAATTCATATTGAAAATTGAATAAAATTTTACGAAGAAATTCTAAGTCTATTTTAGAATTAAATTCCAATTTAGTTGTAACTTCAATAGCGATTGTTTTTTGCAATTCATCAATTATTTTCATGATTTCCCACCATATCCACTAAATGATTTACTTCTATATAAATAATCTGTCTCATATTACGAATAATATCTTGGTTTTTAATACCATATTTACTATATTTATCAACAAGCATATTTACAATTTCATCAGTAATTTTATTAGAAGTATATCTTACCATCAAATCTTTTTTTGGAATTAACGTAATACTCACGGAATTATCAGGATTAACTTTGTCTACATTAAGTTTATAAGCATCATTACTAATATAATCAAGTAACATTTCTTTATTAATTTTAGGAACTTCTTTTTCAAATTCAAAGCCCATACAATGATTTCTACATTTTTCTCTATGCTTACATTTTAAGCAATCATTTGCGTTAATTCCGTCTACCATTTTATTCATCTCCTTTTATTCCTAATCTCTATTTATCAAATTCATTTCTAGCTTTCTCTAACTTTTCTAACGCTTTTTCATATCTCTTTTTCAAAGATTCTCTATGCTCGTCTGTAAATCTTGTCATTCTATTTTCATCTAAGTTATCTCTAATATCATATATCTTTACAATAGTAGCATACTTATTCTTACATACTTTATCAATATATTGATTATAAGTATCTTCTTTTCTTCTAGTAAGAATATCTACAGCATTTGCTACTTCTTCTCCAAAATCAGATATATAACTTCTTTTAATCTGCTCATATCTTTCTTTAATCATTTGATTAATAGATATTTCAGAATAATCAAAATTTAATCCCCATAACCTTAAATCATCTATTTTAGACTCAATTGTATCGTGTAATAATGCTATAATATAGCACTCTTCAAATTCTTTTGCACTCGGACACTGATCACTCATATCATCAGCATACCAAGCAGCTACTCTATATGGATGAAGTATATATGGTACTCCTATACCATCTTTTTGGTCTTTATGAGTATCATTAGCAATTTCTAATGCTAATACAATCTTATCTGTATAATAGTTATACCAATAAGACAACATAATTCTCACCTCTAATTAATAAATAAGATAAGCCAGCATATAATAGTGGACTTATATGCATTGGGTACTATTTGCCATCACTATCTTTCGGCTTCCCAAATACAAAATCTATATAGTCTCGAAGATTTTTATATCTTCTTTCAATATATCTTTTTAATTGCTTACCTCTAAATCCATGATGTGTATCTTTATATTTATTTTTTTGAATTATATAAGATCCAAATTTGGTGTATATAACTTTAATATACGGATTAAAGTACAATACTGGAATTATTGTAATAGTATCTTCTAATTCAATATCCGATATCGTGGTTGTATCTTCAAAATCAGTTTCAACGCTAGGTTTTATCATATCCATTTTTACCTCCTTATTAATTATATAATATCTAAATTAAAGATAATTTAAATAATGAGTGAGAGCATATGCTCTCACTCATTATTCTTTATTATAAGGTTATACTAAGATTAAATACTGATTGATATACTATTTACTTTACGTATGACAAGTATAAAAAATATGTTATTTGTGGTACCTGCCATAACCTAATAAATATTAAAAAATTAAATAATAATAGACTATATAATAAATTTAAAAAAGGAGGATAAATATATGAATAGTTATATATTATATATTAAAGAAAAGTGGTAGTGAAAAAGTTAATTAAAAATTAAATTGGCGTTTAAATGATAATTAAACTATTTTTACCACTCGTCTTTAATATTATACCAAGGTGATAAATATGATTGATATGTTTTTAATTATATTTGGATGTATTTTGTGCTATCTATATTTTTCTAAACAACCATTAAAAATTAAGCTGATAGCTATAACTATCTATTTATGTATAATTATTATTGGATTAATAATGGGTATATTAGGAAGGATGATAAAATGAACGATACTTTATTTTATAAAGAAGTTATAATACCATCTATATTAAACGCTAAAAAAGATGGTATAGATACATCAGATCAAGATGTAAAAATGTTTGCTAAAGAAGCTATTAATATTATTAATAATGATGAGTCTATTATAAATGAAGCTTACGAAGAACTTCATGAAAAAAGTAGACAAATTAAAATATCGCCATTGACAAAAAGAAAAAATAATATAATACAAAGATTAAAAGAAATAAGAAAAAAGAATATTTATAATAGAGAAAAATTTATTAAGATTACTATTATTATCGAAGCAATTACTGAAAATGAAGGTATATTAACAATTGATATTCTTTTAATCTTAGAACAAATAGTAGAACAAATAGAAAACGGCACATTTAATTGGGCTATCATCACATTCTCATCGTTAGATGGGATTTCTGTTTTAGGGATAATTATTAAAAAATATATAGCATATAGAGATAAAACAGATTCTAAAAACTAAAGAATAATTTTAAAATTATAGGAGAGCAAATGCTCTCCTATAATTGATAGGAGATAAATAAAATGAAAATAGTAGGAAAAGATTACTTTAATAATCCTAAAGTAAATAAATTACTTAAAGTAGAATATGAGCCAAATCTAGATTGTCTTAAAGTGGTTCATGTAAATAAAGATTATTTCTTTTTTATTGATTTTGAAGATTTTTGGGTTCTTGAAATGGGTCTGGTATTTAATATACATGAAAGTGGATATTTTTATTGCACTTATCCTGATGGTAAAAAGATGTATTTACACCGTTTAATTATGAGGGATGAAATTAAAAGATTTATTGATAGAACAGGTATCAGTTCTCCTGTAGTAGATCATATTAATAGACAAGTGTGCGATAATAGACGTTGTAATCTTCGAGTAGTAAGTAAAAGAATAAATGCTATTAATACTATTAAAGGGGATAATACCAAATATTATGGTGTATTTACCATGCCAAATTATTCAACAACTACAAATACTCAATCTTATAGAATGAAAATACCATATCCTAAAAAAGATGAATTAATTCAAGAATATTATACTAATGAAATAGATGCTGCATTAGCCTATGATTATTATGTTAATAAGTATTATTCTTGGGAAACAGATATTAGTAATATTGGTCAAGGAAAAATACCACAAGAAGAATTAGACAAAAGAGGTATTAAGTCCATTAAAGATATTGATCATAGGTCTTTTGAAGCTAATAAAAGAGAAAAGCATTCAACGGCATCTAACAAATTTAGTTATTATGGTATATCTGAAGTATATTCAGGATCTAACACCATTCAAGCTAGATATTTAGATCCTAATACTAAAAAGAAATATAGAATAGGTGATACAGTTCCAATATCTGAATTACTTCAACTTGTTGCTAGAAGGGAATATTTTATCGAAGAACATCCAGAATTCAATTGTAAATCTAATGTTTGGTATCCTCCAAATCCAGAAAATAAAATTGTTGTTGCTGGTATTATTGTATCAAGAGAAGAACAAGATGAACTTAAAAAAGGAACTATATCTAAACCTCGTCAAATGCTAGAATCGGAATGGGACTTAACTTTTAAAAATAAGAATTAATTTTAAAAGAGTAGGAGATATCTCCTACTCTTTCTTTTTGTTGTTATTTTTAGGGCATTACCACCCGCCACAATGTTGATCCATCTAAGGTCATGGCATACTATTCATAACCTGATAAACAAACTGACTATATCTTAATCCTCGTAGAAGTTCTTTCTACGGTCGGATCCCTGGCACTTCCTATGTATCATTTCATATACATAGTACTCTACTCGATTACTTATAATAAAATTCCTTTTATTACTACTCTTTCGATAGTCGATTGACCTTACTCTATAATAGAGTCTTGGCACAGGATTATTCTAATAACTTGCGGTTCATTATTAGACCTTCCCTGTTAGCATACTAACTATTAGTCATTTCCTACTAATCCTAAACGTTTAGTATACACCCTAGATTTCTAGGTTCACCAGGTTTTACTAACACATTACGGTGTTAGGCCACAACCTCTTATGGCATGTCCCCCCATGACAGCTTTGGCACGCGAGTTGACAAGTTGACTGGCACTTGAGCTGACACGTACTCTGGCAATTAAGTTGGCACGTAGTTTGACAACTCGTTTCACACTTAGTTTGGCATGCGATTTGACACCCAACTTGGCATTTAAGTTCGCATTTTGTCTGGCATGCCAACTGACATTTAGCCTGGCATCCGATTTCACACTTACTCTGGCACGAGATTTGGCATAATGCTTGGCAGCTTACCATACACGATTCTTGGCAAGCTGTTTCACAAGCTGTCATACATGCTAACTCACATGTTGTTTGACAACTAATTTCACATTTAGTTTGGCAAGCAGCTCGACATTGAATTTGTTTTGCTGTCATACATGCTAACTCACATGCTGTTTGACACTGTAATTGACACTGAGTCTGGCAACTTGTTTGACAAGTTAACTGACACGCTAACTGACATTTTAACTGGCATTTTGTTTGACAGCTTGTTTTACATCTACCATTATCATCCCATAGAGTATTAGCTTTAGGATCTAATTTCTCAGATATTGCTTGGCATGCTTGAATAAAGACAGCCACATCACTAGCTTTAACTATATTACCGGATGCTACTGTAGGAATATCAGCCATAGTAGCACCCGCTCTATCCACTAATTTATTCATTGCTATTGCTACTGCATTAACATCTGAAGCATATAAAGGTGCATTACTATTTATTAAACTAGATTTTGCAGTAGTAAGATTCTTTTTAGTTGTAGTATCTGTAATACCAGACATCTGTTTGGTTGGATTTAGATTATCATTGGTCTTTCTAGCTTCTTCATTTGCTGCTTGTGTCTCTATAGAATCTAATTCTTCTAAGTTTACAAGCATAATATCTATAACAGTACTAAACCAACTTCTTTTAACATGCTCATCTGCTTGAGGAGCATCTGGTATTGTATAAGATACTGATTTTCTATTTACTGTTGTACTCATACTAATACTCCTTATAAACAAAAAATAAATAGATAGTGAAGTATATACTTCACTAGATTTTATTTTCGTTTTATTTTTATTACTATCTATTTATTATAGTGAAGAGAGGGCTGAAAGAGGATACAATGTCTAATAGTACAACCTTATGCCTGGAGATTATACTACTCGGAGCAGACGTCATATATTAAAGGCCCCCTCTTCAGTACTATAATATCTAATTGAAATTAATTATTCTCATTATATTCTATTTCTTTCTTTTTAAACTTAAGCTCAGTTGTTATGATGGATGCTATTAGTGTAAGACGTTGTTCAAAGTAATCTTTGAATGTAGGTAATAACTTTTCTTCACCAAGATTATTAATCATTTCTTTAACCTTCATTATACGTGCAGAAGATGTAAGGGTATCTCTAAGATCTGTTTCGTTATAGACTAAATCTATATACTTTTTAATCTTAAGATTCTCTTTCAGTATATTCAACTTTCTATCACGGATATTGGTTGCATTCATGATTTGATCTTGTTTTTCTTTTACTACTTCAACCATTAAACGTCTAGTATCACAATAAGCTTTAGATGGTTCATCTTCTCTGTGATTCATACGTAAATTTTCTTGTGGGCAGCCTCCTTTACATAAGAGACGTGCATTACACGTATCACATTCTTCTTTATAATACTTTACTTTAGTCTGTGTATTACGTATCATATCAGTATCCACACCAGTATAGATATTACCAATGTAATTTTTTTTCTTATAC
>JAFVEF010000013.1 GCA_017478105.1 Bacilli bacterium
ATTTTGTAACAGATGATGATAACAAATATTTAACAGATTTCTTAAAATCAATTAATGTGGATTTAAGTCAATGTGCGAAACCTAATTACGGAGATTAAAACAATCGTAATATTAAGATATTCCGTTCGCAATATGGATATAAGATGAAGAGATTAGAATAAAGTTATTTTAATCTCTTTTAATCTGATTGGTAAAATATGATATAATCATTTTGGGAGATGAGAAATATGAAAAAAAACATTTCGTTACTATTAATTCTTATAATGGTTATAGGAATAACTGGTTGCAACAAAAGTGATGAAAAAAACAATACAAGTAATAAAGATAATGGATCAGTAGAGATTAAAGAAAACAAGGTTCAAGGAAAAACAATGGTGGATGATGAATTAATTACTATTATTTACTATGAAAAAACAATGAAAGGACAATATCCTGCTGTTAAATTTAATGTTAAAAATAATTCGAATAAAGAAATGAGCATTGAACCATTGGGAATAATAAATAATATAGAAATGACTGGAAGATTTATAATATCTAATTCTAAAGGTCAATGGGCTTCTCCAAATATAGAATTTAACTCTGGAGAATCATATGATCTATATTTCGGTTATATGGATAATTACTCCAAAGAACAATTGGACTTTGAAAAATTTGTTGATATGGATTTAACATTTGCTGTTTCTGAAAAAAATGAATATGGTGGATGGAGTCATATTAAAGATTATAAAGTACATATAAATTAAAAAGATAAATATAAAGCTTTCGCAATAGGTTGCTATTGCGCAAACCCTAACAGACTGAAAAAGTCTGTTTTTTGGTATAATACCTCTTTAGGAAAGGGGGGATTGTACATGAATGAGAATGCAATTAAGTTAATCGGAAATGAAATGATAAAATATCTTAATAATTATCAAATGTCAAAATTAAATGAAGTATTGCATAAAACTATAGATTTTGATTATTCAGATAACATTTCTAATAAAGAATTTTTAAATAGATTTCTAAATGCTAAAAGATTAGAAGGAATATCAAATAAAACATTGGTTAACTATGAAAGATATATACTTAAAATGTATGATTCAGTTATGAAAGATATAAGAATAATAGATGCTAATGACTTAAGAAAATTCTTATCAGATTATCAAAATGCAACTGGCTGTATAAATTCATCTATGGAAAATATTAGATGCTCTTTAGCAAGTTTCTTTAGTTGGCTTGAAAAAGAAGACTACATTTTGAAAAGTCCTATAAAAAAGATAAACAAAATAAAATCTGACATAAAAATAAAAGAAATATATTCTGATGAAACACTAGAAAAGTTGAGAAATACTTGTAATAATAAAAGAAATTTAGCAATTATTGATTTACTTATATCTTCTGGAATAAGAGTAAGTGAGTTAGTACATATAAATATTTCTGATCTTAATTTTGATAATTGTTCTTGTAAGGTGTTTGGTAAGGGAAATAAAGAAAGAGAAGTTTATTTTGATGCCAAAACGAAATTACATATTCAAGAGTATTTAAAATCTAGAACTGATAATGAATCTGCATTATTTATAAGCAATATTAAACCACATAAAAGAATTGGTACTAGAGCAGTTGAAATGATGCTTAATAAGTTAGCTACTCAAATTGAGATAAATGATGTTTATCCTCATAAATTTAGAAGAACACTAGCAACTAAAGCAATTGATAAAGGTATGCCTATTGAACAAGTTCAAAAATTATTAGGACACACAAAAATTGATACAACATTGCATTATGCACAAGTTAGTCAAAGTAATGTAAAAATATCACACAAAAAATATATATGCTAAAAAAGATTATTCATAATTTTGTTAATAAAAAAACAATTCCGATACTGCTGGAATTGTTACGACATCAATCGACAAAACTGCATCAATTGATAGTTAAATAATATCAAGAAATAATTGTGTTGTCAATTTTAATTCGCAACTCTGTACTAGCAGTTGTATATTCGGCTATTTGGTGGTAATTAATCTTTACAATTAAAACTTGCTATTCTTTTATTTAATTCATCACAATGCTTATCAATTTTTTTAGTTAAGTAATCTAATATATATTTAGCACTTTTATCTTTATATTCAGTTCTTAAATTATTGTAATACGATTCTGCTTCTTCGTAATTATCAAATGTTTTATGAAAATGTTGTTGAGTCCATATTTCAGCTGGAACAAATTCTACTCTCATATATACTTCATATTCAATTACTGGAAAATGAATACCCCCACAGTCTGCAATAATATTTCTTTCAGTATATTTTTGTTCAAAGAAGATGTGAGTTTTAAACTCTCCATGTTTATAACCTTTATGATCTATTTCTTTATCACATTTTTCATCTTCAGTTAATAAAGACATTTTGTGTTCTGCTTCTTTTTTTAATTTTCTCATTGTTCTACTATCTTTACAATCTTGAAAGAAATCTTTAATTTTAGTTTTAAAGGTAGCATTTGCTTCTCTTTCTTTGAAGTCCTCACTCATTTTTATTATTGCAGCTTGAGCATGATTTTTTTCAACATATTCAAGTTCTTTTTCTTTTACAAGAAATGTGCTAAACATATCATCATTACTATCGCTTTTCTTTTTTTGCATAATTCACTAATCTTCCTTCCTTTTAAATTATCATTTCAGCGATACCAATTCGTGTTTATTTTTATAAAAAAAGATTAAACTAGAACTGGTGGTGTTAGATGATAAAAGTTTCAAACATCCGTAAAGTTTTAGGTGCTAATGTTAAATATTATAGATACCAGATAGGATATACTCAAGAACAATTAGCCGAAAAATGTGAATTGAGTCCCAGATATATTAGCGATATTGAAAATAATAAGGGTAATATTTCAGTCGATACCCTAGAAATAATCGCTAATAATTTAAAAATAGAATCATATCTATTAATAAAACCACAAAAGCATCCAACTTTACCTAAAAGAGTAAATATGAAATAACTCTTTTTTTTATTATACAATTTTCAATTAAATTTTCATAGATACTCTCTTTAATAAGTATAACACATCTGCCAGCAAATGCGACATATTTATTTAGCCTTTTAAGATAAAATTATTATATAGAAGGCGGTGATGATGTGGATAAAGAACAGTTTTCTGATTTGATTAAACAAATTGATTTATACGATTCAGAAAAATATAATAAAGTTCTTGCTGATTTAAAACATAATATTTGTCAAAACCTTAGAATAGCAAGAAAGTTATCTAAAATTGAACCAGATGTAGCTGCTCAATATTTGGGTTTAGAGCCACAATCATTGCGAAGAATTGAAGCAGTTAATGATAGAGATGAATTTTCAACAAAAGTATTTATAATGGCTGTTATCTTTTATAATCAAGATGCTAATTTTTATTTTAAAAATTGGGAAGAAAATGAAAAGTTATTAAATAACTGATTAAAGACCATACTTATCTATAATATAATTAAAAAATTGTTCAAGTTCATACTTTGCTGATTGTGGAATCTTTGAGGAAAGCAATTGTTTCGGAATATCTATTCGAGATGATTGCTTTTTCTTTCTTATAAAAGTAACTTTTTTCTCTTTTAAGTAGAGTCGTTTAATTACATAGCCATTTTCTAACCAACATTTAGATATTAGTCCTTTTTTATTTTGATACCAATAACTTTCATATTTATAAAGTGAATTACATAATTTTTCATCTATTATGTTTTCTATTTCTTTAAAAGTTAATATAAAAGTATATTTGGTGCAAGTAGCAAAATATTCATATAAGTTACTATATTTGCTTCTGTTATAATAAACTTTCGCTATTTCAGGATCTTTTATTTCTTTTATTATTGTTTCTACATCAATTTTATTTAGATTTGAATAATCAGAATTTACGAATTTAATTTCATCATACTCACAAAAAGAATGAATATAAGCCATATTGCTTAATGTATTTCCTTGATTTAGATTTTTAAATATAATCTTTCTATGTTGATCAGTTTTAATTTTTTTTCCACAATAATAACATTTACCTTCTTGCCGTTGCCATATTGATTTATATTTACCACTAATTTTTATCATTTCTTGTGTATTACATCTAGATTGGAAATATTCCACATCTAAATAAATATTTTGTTTTATATCAATTCTTGGGTGTTCAACTAGAACAATATCTTCAAGTTTTATTACCCTGATATTTTTGTTAGTTGTTAATGTGAAAACATCTCTTTGCTTTTCATCTTTATACCAATATTTTTTAATAATTGTTTTTAATGGCTTTTTTGGATACATTTGCTTTGTTAGATTTAATAATAGTGCAGATACAACTACATCTATATGATTAAATGCTTCACCAGCTTCTGTTATTCTGTGATAGGATGCCCAACCATTCAATTTAGCGTTTAATGCTTGAATTAGTTTCTTCTGCGACCATCTTTTATCGTTATTTAATATTAAATCATATAATTCATTTTCCATTTTAGTTATTGAATTTTTTGAAGGAACACAGTGTATTTGAAAATCTTTTTTATAATACCGCCTAGATAAAAATTCAAAACCTGTTGATAAATGTTCAATATGTGTTTTTGTTGGAGATAACTCAAGTCCTCTTTCAGCTGCGAATTGTTTCATACACTCTAAATAGTGTTGTGCTTTTTCTTTAGTTCGTGCTGAAATTAAAATATCATCAGCAAATCTAATTGTATATCCATCCCAATAATCAATATTTTCACTATCTTGCTGGTCATACATTAATTTTTGAATACCATCTAATGTCATATTGCCTATTATTGTTGAAATGTTAGAGCCAAGAGATATTCCCATATCATTAGGGAATATTTCATTGTTAAATACAATACCTGCTTTTATAAATTCTTTTAATACATTTTTATTCATAGGAATATTTCTTAACAACCAATCATGACTAATAGTATCATAGTATGATTTTATATCACATATTAAAAACCATTCTGGAGCATTTCTTTCTTTTAGCATGTGCATTATTAAAGCATGAACATCAAGTGCCGATCGTCCTTTTCTAAAAGCAAATGATTTTCTATCAGCAGTGGCTTCAGAAATTGGATCTAGTACCATAGAGTACAGGACTTGCATTGCTCTATCAAACATTGTAGGAATATTAATTCTTCTTTCTTTATTTGATTTATTATCATGTATTACAAATCTTTTATATGGTTTAGATTTATAATCATCTCTATTTAAAGCGAATGCTGCTCGCATCTTATCTGCTGATTTAATCCATTTAACTTTATCTATTCCAGGAGCAGAATCTAATTCTTCAGATACTTTTTTAACGGCTAATGCTTTTGCTCCTAATGAATTAACAATTTCATTAGATAGTTTTTTTACTTCATTATCTCTATGTTTAAATGCTGCAATAGTAAGTAATTGTTGTAATTTGAAAACTTTATTTCTTGCTTTTTTCCAATCAAATTCATCCCACATTTTTGATAGCATATCATCTGGAAATTCTATGCCATTCATTATGAAACCTCAAAATCCATTTCTATGCTTATTGGACAATGATCTGAACAGTCTATTTCACTATGAATTTTAGAATCAATTAAATTTTTTAATAGGTATTCTGAGATTAAAAAGTAATCTAATCTATAACCCAATTTATTTTCTTTATCATCTTTTCCAACATTCCACCAAGTATAACAATTTGTTTCTTGTGGATATAAATATCTATATGAATCAACAAGTCCACTATTTAATAGATTTTCAAATTCACATTTTTCATTATCTACAAAATCATTATTATAGCAACAATCGTTACTATCAATATTTGAATAAGCTATATTAAAGTCCCCACATATTATAACTGGTTTCATTATTTCTAATTTTTTTATATAATTATAAAATTCATCATCCCAGTTCATTCGATAGTCTAGTCTTATAGAAGATGCTTTAGAATTAGGAACATAAACATTAACAAGATAAAAGCATTCGTATTCAACTGTCATGATTCTTCCTTCACAATCAAAATCATTATTAAAATCATAATTTATGGACAAAGGCTTCTCTTTTGTAAAAATTGCAGTTCCTGAATAACCTTTCTTCTTACAAAAGTTCCAATATGAATAATAGTTTTCTAATTCAACAAGTGTCTTTTGACATTTAATTTCTTGTAAACAAATTATATCTGGTTTTAGAATAAATAAAGAATTCTTTATACCTTTTTCTATTGCAGAATTTAATCCATTAACATTTAATGAATAAATCGTCATAATATCACCCTCAAATTCTGTTATTTCTCATGTATATTATACCATTTATAGTTAAAATAATCGGCAGTTTTGCCGAAAAATGGCAAAAAAAGAAAAAAATGAACTCATATCACAGAAAATATTCAAAAATAATGATATAATATTAGTTGATGGAAGGACGGATTTTAATGATTGATATTCCAAGACCAAATAAGAGAATAATTAAAGATTATTTAATAAAATG
Organism: Bacilli bacterium; assembly: GCA_017478105.1. Classification (GTDB taxonomy): domain Bacteria; phylum Bacillota_I; class Bacilli_A; order RF39; family UBA660; genus UBA3789. Next base: position 6,450 of record JAFVEF010000013.1, read on the forward strand.
GGATAATTTAGAAGATCACTATATATGGCAAGAAAGCAGTCTTGATAAATTATTTCACGATGATTACAAATATAATAATGATTTGAATGAAATACTTATTAAATGTAGTTGTTTAAATGATTTTTATAGTACTAATATATTTCTCATATACCCTGTAGCTAAAAAAATCTTTGATTTAAAAGTTGATAATAGATTGCAAAACGGTGATGATTCATTGGTTAATGATATAGCACATGTTAGTATTAATGGGAAAGAAAAAGTATTTTATTCGTTCGCATCTAAATATTGTAGTCATCATAATGCATTAGATTTTCCTATTTATGATTACTTTGTTGATAAAATGCTATGGCATTTTCAAAAATTAGATACCTTTTCTGATTTTAAAAAAGATGACTTGAAAGATTATATAATTTTTAAAAAGGTATTAAAAGATTTTAAAAAATTCTATGATATTGATGAATTCAATTTAAGAGATATTGATAAATATCTATGGATTGCCGGTAAAGAATATTTTCCGAAAAAATACTAAATGTTATTATGAATAAAGAATTTGATGAAATTATAAATAGTAGATTTAATGAAAAAATAATGATTGATTATGGAATTATGAAAGGGAATAATAGAATTATATTTATTAAGAGTGGTCAAGATGGCACTATTTATGGATACCAAAATAAGTATTTAAACATTGCTCACATTATAAATAAAAAATATGGTTATACAGTAATTTGTTCATCCAACCCTTTTGATGGGACTAATCCTTTAGATAATGCAATGAATATCATAGAAGAATATTGTAATAAAAATAATTATAAAGATTATGAGATATATTATATGGGACATTCAAATGGTGCAATAATAGGAGCACAATTTGGTTATAAATATCCCAAAATTAAAAAAATGCTATTGATTAATGCTCCGTTAATGATTAATTATCATAAAACAAAAGAAGGTTTGTTAAAATTCAGTCAAGATAAAATAACTATGATATATGGAGATTTAGATCCATCATATAAATATGTTGAGTTATTAAATAATATAAAAAATAAAAAAATAAATTATTTGGTAATAAAAGGACAAGATCATCATTTTTCAAAAAACAATTATGACTTTTCTCAATTACCAATTAAATATTTGCTTAATAATTAATTTTTATCGAGGTGAAGAAAATGGATAAAATAAAATATTATAAAAATAATGGTGAATTAGACCATGAAGAATTATTATCTGAAGACACTTTAGGTGGTACTGCAGGAATGTTAATAAAATGCTATATGAATGACGGAACTACTAAAGTTGGCTACTCCGATCCATATAGAATGCATGAAAAGTATGCTTATAATGATTTTGTTCATAACTATATATATTTATGGACATGGGATAATTTAGATGAAGAAAAACACGAACTTGTTGGAAATGAAGAAACAAAATATAACCAAACTTTTGAAAAAGTAATAATTAAAAAAATAAATACAATTGATGCAATGTTATTTTCTAATCCTAAATGGGGAGGAAGATTAACAAATAAATTTGAGTTTAAAAAAGTAGATAAAAAAGAATCGTTACCACCATATATAAAATTATTTGAAAAACATAATTTTGATTATAAAGATGATAAATATGATGTATTTGGATTTAAAGCAAATCCACGAGAAGTAGATCAATATGTTATTGAAAATGATTTAGGTGGTACAGGAGATATATTTTGGATATTTAGTATAAATGACAGATTGATTAAAGTTGCAAATACGGGCAATTTTGATATGGATGCTTATAGTGCTGTAGTTGTGGATAATTATTTGCATTTTATAACAGACTTTGATTATTATAGAATCAATATGGATACATTGGAGTTAGATGGTTTTGTTGAATTAAGCGGAGCTCCATTTGATGAATTATATAAATTCTATAATGGTATGGTAGTTATAGGAGAAATGGATATTGTTTATATTGAAGATGATATGGTTAAATGGAGAGCTGGTAATGGTGGAATAATTGATTATGCCATTGTTTGTAAAGACAATACAATAAAGGTATCAGAAAGTGAGCCATATTCAAGTTATACATTGAATAAAGATGGAAAGGAAATCTAAAAGGTGAAATTATGAGTAATGAAAAAATAAAAGATATATTGATTGTTGTATTTGGAGGATTATTTGGATTACACAAGTTTTTAAAAGGCGAAATTGGTATGGGTATTTTATATTTGTGTACAGGAGGACTATTCTTTATCGGTTGGATTAAAGATATTATTGAAGTAGTTAAATCATCTATTCATAGTAATGGTAGTCATTCTCTTATGGGGAAAGCTGGAATTCAAACTATTCGTGATGGTAAACTACCCAATATTCAAGGGACTAATTTAAACTTGTCATCAGATGAAAGTTGTTGTTATATGGATAGAGCTTATACATTTAAAGATAAGACAATAACAACGGGTTATACTGGCAAACACAACGGTGTTAGTATTAGGATAGCTAAAGGACTTTCTTATCATACTGGTGCAAGTGGAAGCCAAGCCATAAGACAAACTCAAAGAACAACTTATGATGGAGTTTTATATATAACTACAAAAAGAATTATTTATACATCTCAAAAAGAAAGTTTTGATAAAACATTTGATAAGATTACATCTATTCAAGAGGCAAAAGATGGGTTAATAATTCAAGTTGGTTCAAATACTTACTCTGTTGTTACTGAAACTCATTCAGAATTTATGAAAGTATTTAATCTTTTGAAACAAATTGAATTAAATAATGAGGAAGAATAATGAGTGCAAAAAAAGCAAGACCATTAAAAGTTGTTGTTGTAAATCCCCCTAGTGAAGAAGAAGCGAAAAAGAAAATCGCTGAAATAAACAAATTTTTAAACGAAAAATACAATAGAAATTGGAATGAAAAATAAGACTACTAAAAAGGACTAAATATGAAAGAAGAAAATAATAAACCATCAAGAGAAAAGATTTTAGTAACTTTGTTAAAATTATATGAAAATCAAGAAAATATCAAAATAACTGCTAAAATAATTAACACTAAAAGTGGGAAACAATATTTATATAGCAATGGAAAAATAAATTAAAAACACATAAGACTGACAAAACATTAGGGGGAATTATACTATGGAAAAACCGTATTTAAATATTACTGAATTAGCGATAGTTTTAGGTCAAGGTAGAAGATATGCAGAAAGAGTTATGAAAGATTTAAGAGAAAAAGCTAAAGAAAAGAAATACTATATTCCTGAAAGTGGTAGAGATATTTTAGTTCCTACCCATTTAGTTAAAGAAGAATTAAAAATAAAAGAAATAATAATAGAAAAATAGTTGTATTGTTGTGAGGTGATATAAGTTGGGAGTTATTGAATTTTTTAAAAAGATAATTGAAGTAAAAGACAACGACTTATCATTTCTTAATGTTGGCGATATAATTTGGGCTAGAAGATATAAAACAGAAGAAGAAAAAAATAAAATAAAAATTGGACATCAAGAAAGTCCTTATGTTGTTATAAAAAAGAAAAAAAATAAAGTCTATGGTTTGCAATGCACAAGTAATCCACATCAAGAAATTGAGTGGAAGATGATTTATTACCCATTGGGACGACTAAATTATGATATGCAAAAAAACTCATATATAAATTGCTTAAAAGAATATGAACTAAAAGAAATTCAATTTGTTGAAACTATTGGTAAATTAAACGAGTATGATCTTAATCAATTAAAAAAGCAATTATATATTTTAATTAATAGTCAATTTCAAATTAAACCTAGTATTGAAAAAAAGTATTTAGATTATAAAATTGGAATTGGTGATATTATTTCATTAAAAAATTATAGATATTATATTTACTCTTATGACGATAAGTTTTTATATACATATAGATTAAGAAATCGTACTAGAAAGAATATGAATATTTTAATAAATAATACTTATTATAGTTTTATATTTGAACATACTGAAAAAATAAGAATTAAATCAAAATATGAACTTGTAGATACATTTAATACAGGCGAAATAGAAGTAATAAATGAATATAAAGAAAAATATCTTAAAGATTTTGAAGAAAAAAGACAAAATGGTAAAGAATTAAGAATTGGTGCAATTATTGATTATAAGGATAAAATGTATTATGTATATGATGAAGATGATATATCATTATTTGTTTATCAAATATATACCAATTCTATATCGAAGCCTAATTTGGCAGATATTCAAATTAAGGGTGGAATTTTTAGAACTTTCTTTGCAACTACAACTATTAAGAAAGAAAATCTCGAACTAAATGGATATAAAATAAGAAGATGTGCATCAGATGAGGAAATTGAATATAATAAAAAAATATTTGCTTTACCTAAATGGCAAAGAGCAACCGAAAGAAAGAAAATATTTAATGCTTCTATACTTTCTGGAAAAAGAAATATAGATGATTTTGTTCCAATGACGATACTAAAAAATGAGAACAATAAAAAATACTATTTAGTTATTGATAGAAAAGAAAATATAATAGAAGTTGTTAATATCAACAATATGGGAGATACATTTTATTTTGAATTAGAAAAAGAACATTGTCCATTCAAATATTATAGAATTTTATCAAAAGAAGAATATGATATATATTTAAGTAAGATAAAAGAATTAAAAGAAATGATAGCAATGTTTGATAAATAGATGGTGTAACAATCATCTATTTTTAATTTATTATGTATTATTTTTACCTAAACAGTTTAGAGCTGCCAAAAAATGTGGTATAATTATAAATGAAGTGATTGGAAGTGATAACATGGCTAATAATTCACAATTAACAAATGCAAAAAAAATTAAAGATGATGAGTTTTATACTGAATATTCTGATATTCAAAAAGAAATAAATGCTTATATAGAATATAATCAAGATGTTTTTAAAGGAAAAACTGTATTGTTACCTTGTGATGATCCTGAATGGTCTAATTTCACTAAATTTTTTGCTCAAAATTTTGAAAGATTTGGACTAAAAAAACTAATCAGCACTAGCTATGCTAATGATAAAAAGAGTGATGTATATATTCAATTATCGTTATTTGAATCGGAATCGCCTAAATTTGATAAGAATAAAACCAATTCACATGGTAAGATATTTACCTTAGACAGAGATGAAAATAAATCAGGTCGTATAGATATTGAAGATTTAAAATGGGAATATTTAAAAGGTGATGGAGACTTTAGATCAAATGAAGTGAAAAAACTAAGAGACGAAGCTGATATAATTGTAACTAATCCTCCATTTAGCCTATTTAGAGAGTTTATAGATTGGATTTTTGAAGGTAAAAAAGATTTTATAATTTTAGGAAATGAAAATAATGAAACCGATAAAGACATTTTTAAGTTAATTAGAGAGTCAAAAATGTGGTTAGGAAAGACTAATGGAGAAATGGCATTTAAGGTTCCTAAAACTTCTGAAAATAGAGAAACAAGATTTTGGATTGATAAAGATGGTCAAAAATGGCGAAGTTTTGGAAATATGTGCTGGTTTACTAATCTTGATTTAGGACGAAGACATCAACCTCTTAGGTTAATGTCTATGGAAGATAATTTAAAGTTTAACAAGCCTTTATTGAAGACATTAAAGGAAAAATATAAAACAGATTGCTATCCAGAATTCGATAATTATAATGTAATAGAAGTTCCTAGATATGATGCTATTCCTGATGATTATATTGAGCCGATGGCTGTACCAATTACTTTCTTAAAATATCACGATCCTTATCAATTTAAGATATTAAATGCTAATGATTTTAGAAAGAATGATAAAATACCTGTTAAAGAACATGGACTAATTAAAGATAAAGAAGGAACTATAAATGGTAAGGCAACTTATGTAAGAGTTGTAATTATAAAAAGGAGCGAAGAAAATGGAAGCTAAATTAAAAACTGATTTAACTGTTAGGGATATAAAAGAAGGTTTTGTTTATAACGAATATGAAGGCAAAGGTTTATTTGGTTGGGGTGGAAAATTAACAATTCAACCAGAATATCAAAGAAATTATATATATGCTGATGGAAAAAAAGATGTTGCAGTAATTGAATCTCTATTAAAAGAGTATCCACTTGGTCTTATATACTTTGTTAAAGTTGGTGAAGATAAATATGAAATATTAGATGGGCAACAACGAGTAACAAGTTTTGGCAGATATATAACTAATAAATTTGCTATTAAAGATGAAAACGGAATGGAACAATATTTTGATGGCTTATCAGAAGATAAGAAGAGAAAAATATTAAATGCACCATTAACTATTTATATTTGTGAAGGTGAAGAATCTGAAATAAAAGAATGGTTTAAAACAATAAATATTGTGGGTGTGCCGTTAAATAACCAAGAATTATTAAATGCTATATATTCTGGTCCTTTTGTTACAAAAGCTCGTGAAGAATTTTCTAATCCACAAAATGCGTATTTGCAAAAATGGAGTGCTTATATAAAGGGTGATGTTAATAGACAAGAATATCTTGCTACTGCACTAAATTGGGTAAGTAAAGGAAATGTAGATAATTACATGAGTCAACATAGATATGATGGTGATATAAATGAATTAAAGACCTATTTTAATAGTGTCATAAGTTGGGCATCTGGAGTGTTTAAAGATGTTAAGTCTGATATGAGAGGACTTGAATGGGGAAGATTATATGAAACTTATCATAATAACTCTTATGATCCAAATAAAGTATCTGAAAAATTATGTGAATTGTATGCTGATCCTCAAGTACAAGATACAAAAGGAATATGTGAGTATATATTAGGAGGATGTAAAGATACTAAATTATTAAATATTCGTGTATTTGACGATAATACAAAAAGAATTGTTTATGAGAAACAAACTCAAGAAGCAAAGTCAAAAGAAATAAGTAATTGCCCATTATGTGCTATTAGTAATGATAATAATAAAAATCGCATTTGGGAATTAAAAGAGATGGATGCTGACCATGTTACTGCTTGGAGCAAAGGTGGTTCGACAGATATTAATAATTGCCAAATGTTATGTCAGACACATAATAGAGCAAAAGGAAATAGATAATAGAAGTTGCTATAATGCAATTTCTTTTTTTGCCACAAAATGCGACACTTTTTTTAAGAAAATTGTAGTAAAATGTAGATAATAGCATGACATAGCTATAAATAATATATCTGTGGTGTTATTAAAAATAGAATTTTTGTAGTTAAGTAGTATTTTATTCTATTTTGATTATTATATTATTTAGCTACTTTTTATATGGGTTGCAGTATTTAACCATATAAAAAATGTCATTGCTCATGGCGAGGTAATGCTTATGAGTGATAAGAAGAAATACTGCAGTACAATTAATCAATTTATTGAAGTATTTATTAGGGTGGAAAGTTCCAAACCAATTGATGGAACTTTCTGCCCTTTTTTTTGTTGCCCAAAATTAATTGTTTTTAGGTGTAGAAGCCCACCTTTTATCAATTTTGAATTAAAAAAATTTGAAATTGATAGGAGGAAATAAAGTGGCAAAAATGCCTATAAGAAATAAAAGTAAAGATAATCCTTATACATTAGGATATGACGAAGATAAACAAGTTTATACTGTAGAGTTTGTTGATAACATGAAAGTTATCCACAAAGTTGAAATATCAGAGAAAGTATATAAAGCATTTGATAGTTTTGAGTTGGAAGATATTTCTCAAATACATAAATATCGTAAGCACATAGAACATAATGAGATTTATGAAGAAACACTAGAACATAGAATGTTAGAAAAACCTATAACTATTGAAGAAGAAGTAGAAGAAAAAATAATGTTAGATGATATAAAAACAATTATAGATTCTTTACCTGATATTCAAAAAAGAAGATTAAAAAAATACTACTTTGAAGATAAAACTTTCGAAGAAATAGCATTAGAAGAAGGTTGTAGCAAAGTAGCAGTTAAATACAGTATAGATATAGCTTTAGAAAAAATTTCACAAAATTTTAAAAATTAGACTTAACTTTTTGCTTTTAAAGTGCCAAACAAGTGAGAGAGATAAAAATTATTCTTTCTCACTTGTTCTGTTTATTAAGAACAATGTTCTTTGACAATTTATTAATCTAGTCATCAGATACATTCCTATTACTGATTGGAAACGATTAAGCACATTAGTAAGTTCGCTTGCGATTAAAACTTGACTATAAATATTAGGTTGCTCCTAATAATGCGATGACAAGTAATAGGCATAATGATACTTTCGTCCAGCCACAGACTCAATCAATGGGGGCGACTCTGTGAGATCCACAGTTGAGGTGAAATTCCTATGGAACTAATTAGCAATTAGTCGTTTGATGATTCCCTGTGTTAAGGGGATAGAAATAATATTAACACAATTATTTTATTCATCCGAAAATAAAATAATTAATATCGACAATACTACTTCGAATATCAGTTGGGGTTAGTGAAATAGTAATTTATTTATATTTTAGCGAACTTTAATTAAACAACTGATATTCATACATATAGAAAGGAATTGTTTATGTTAAATAGATACAAAGTTAGAATTATAAAAACTTGGGATTTTGAACTAGATGGTAAGGATAAATTAGATATTGAAAGGCAATGTATGTACATTATGAACTATACAAAAATACTAGACTTACCAGAGGTTAAAAAAAGATTAAGATTTAAAGTTAAAAAAATTGAAAGGAAAGATAATAATGAAGAAAATTGTTAAAGGTGCAGTATTTTATGTAGATTTAGATTTAAGTGTAGGAAGTGAACAAAAAGGATTTAGACCATGTGTAGTCCTTCAAAACAATGTAGGTAATATATTTAGTCCTACAACAATAATTGCTCCAATATCAACAAAAAACGGTAATAGATGCTTACCTACTCAAGTTGAGGTAAGAATGTTTAGAAAATTAAGACCAAATTCTTATGTGATGGCTGAACAAATTAGAACTATTGATAAAAGTAGATTAAGTGGTTTTGTTTGTATGCTTTCAGATGAAGAAATGGCAGAAATTGATACAGCAGTTAAAGTTGCATTAGATATAAGGTAGAAAATTCTACTTTTTTTTAATTCATTAAATATAAAAATCGTTCATAGGTTTAAGAAGGAGGAATACAATGGAAAAAGGTAAAGATTTAGTTATTTGTGTTTATGATGAAAATGCTCCTACTATAAGTGATAAGATTTTGGAAGCATTTGAGAGATATTTAAAATCAACATTACAAAATACTAAAACCTCATAAATTTGTACATTGGTAATAAATTTATAAGTATTTTATAATGTATTTGTTATGTGGAGTTGGTTAAGAAAGAAGAAAGAGAGGTTTGAAATGATAGATTACTTAACTGATAAAACATACAAAGCAGGAGCTTATTTAAGGCTTTCAATTGAAGATGAAAAGAAAGATATTGAAAGTATTAGTATTACGAATCAGAGAGCCTTTATTAAAGACTATGCTTTGAAGAATAATATTGAAATATATGATTACTATGTAGATGATGGATATTCTGGTGGTAATTTTGATAGACCAGGATTTAGAAGATTAATAAACGATATTGAGAATGGAGTTATTGATTGTGTAATAACAAAAGATATGTCCAGACTTGGTAGAGAGTTTATTGAAACTGGTAATTATGTTTTTAAATATTTTCCTGAACATAATATCAGATATATTGCTATATTGGAAAACTATGATACTTTGAACCCTAATGGAACCGAAGACATATTACCATTTAAAGCAGTTATAAATGATATGTATTTAAAAGATATATCAAAAAAAATCAAAAGTGTTAGACATGATATGATGGCAAAGGGAGAGTTTGTTTCTGGATCTGTTCCTTATGGGTATAAGCGATCTGAAGAAAATAGTAAAGTTCTTGTTATTGATGAGTATGCAGCACCTATTGTTAAAAGAATATTTGAAATGAAAAATGATGGCATAACAAACAATATGATAGCAAGAACATTAACTAATGAAGGAATACTTCCACCTGATGTTTATAGGGGTAAAAATATAAATAAAACAATAACAACTAATATATGGAAAGCATGTACTGTGGGACATATATTACAAAATGAATGTTATATTGGTACTTTAACACAAGGAAAGTATGAAAGAGTTAGTTTAAAATCTAAAAAGAAACGCTTGTTACCAAAGAGCAAATGGGTTGTTAGAAAAAATGTTTTACCTAAAATAATTAGTAATGACTTATTTGAAAAAGTAAATGCACCTAAACGAAAAGAAGATACAAGATTTAGACAATATGACTATTTGTTAAAAGGTTTAGTTGTATGTGCTGATTGTGGTAAAACAATGACAGTTAGACGAGTTAAAAACAGACATCATCCTGAAATATATACTCCTATTTATGTTTGTAGAACTTATGCAACATATAGAAATAATGTATGTACAATGCACTATTATAGAGAAGAAGATTTGAACGAACTTGTTTTAAAGGAAATCAGAAATGTATTATCAAAATATGCAAATAATGATAAGTTAGAAAAACAATATGAAAGTTCAATGTGTAGTTTTGATGTTTTAAAAGAATATGAAACTGCTCTTAATAGTTGTAGAGATAAGGTAATTACTATTGATAAAGCAATAAGTGATTTATACAAAGATAAAGCAAGTGGTATTATTTCAATTGATGAATTTGCTGGTATTAAAAAAGAGTTAGAAAAAGATAGAAAAGAAAATCAAGAAAAAATTGCATATTTAGAAATATCAATAAGTGAATCTAAAAATTTATTTAATGATGAGAAAGCTAAAATGAAAATAATAAATGATTTTCTAAAAGTTAAAAACCCTAATAAGCAGATGATAAGAACTCTTATTAATAAAGTTGAAATTAGTGAAGATAAATCTATCAAAATATTCTTTAATTTCAATGTTAATGAGGTAAATGATGGAAGATAAAAGACTTACTGTTGCTTATGTTAGATTATCTCAAGAAGAATTCGGCAAAGATAAAGAGTTTTCAACGAGTATTTATAATCAGTTAGGATTTATTAAATCATTTGCGACAACAATGGGATTATCTGTTGATAAAGAATATATTGATGATGGTTATTCTGGAACTAATTTTGATAGACCAGGATTTGAACAATTAAAAGAAGATATAGAAAATGGACTTGTAGGAGTTATTCTTACAAAAGATATGTCCAGACTTGGTAGAAACTTTTTAGAAACTGCTTATTATATGAGTGAGTATTTTCCTAAAAATAATGTAAGATATATTTCTATAAACGATCAATATGATAGTTCAAATCCAGAAGATATGACACAAGATGTTTTATTAGGTATTCGTTCTTTAATAAATGATAGATATGTTAAAGATGTATCTGTTAAAAGAAAACAAGTAGCAGATGCTAAAACTAATGAAGGACAATTTATTGGTTTTCAAGCACCTTATGGATATAAGATTGTTAAAGAAGATAGAAAAAGAACTCTTGAAATTGATGAGTATGCTGCAAATATTGTTAAAAGAATATTTACAGAAATAGCAAGTGGTAAAACAAGAGCAGAAGTTGCTGAAATGCTTAATCAAGAAAAAGTTGTACCACCAATGTTATATTTAAAAATGACACCGAGCAAAAAGAAAAAATACTTTTATGATTGGTCTGCTCCTGTCATTTATAGAATACTAAAAAATCAAACCTATACTGGTAGAATTGTTAAAAGAAAATCTAGCAAAAAAGACTATCATCAAAAGAAACGAGATGTAATACCTATTAGAGATAGAGAAACTATTGAGAATTGTCATCCTGCTATTATAACTGATGAATTATTTGAAGCAGCTAATAATAGATTAAAACAAATGAAACGAAAGATTAAAAATAATTACAATGGCTTATTTGCTGGTTTAGTTGTATGTGGAGAATGTGGAAGAATTATGACGCCATGCCATATAAATAGACCAGATAGAAAAGTAAAAGAACAATACTATTTTCAATGCACAAAAGTTGTTGATAGAGTTCCATGTAAAAGTAGAAACATTGCTGAATCAAAATTAAGAGCAATCATTACTGACACTTTAAATGAAATAATAGACAATTATGTTGATGAAAAAGAAATTGTAGATCAAGCTACAAAAAGATTATTAAGAAAAGAAAGACCAAATTTAAAGATTTCTAATTTAAAAAGTGATATAGAACTTCACAATAATAATATTAGAAACTTATATTTGAAAAAGACTAAAGGCGAAATAAGTTTAGATGAATTTATCGAGCAAAAAGAAACTGAAATATTACTCAAAGAGCAATCAGAAAAGATGCTAAAAGAAGTAATGGAGTTCACTAATGAGGAAGTCAGAAAAGAAGAATTGCTAGAAAAATATAATATGTTTATCAGTAATGATGAACTGATAAATGATGTTGTTAGAGATTTTATAGAAAGAATAGATGTGTATAAGGATAATACAATTAAAATATCATTTAAATTTGGATTAGGAAAACCTAAAAAAATTAGATTATTTTAATGACAAAAAAGACAAAATTTAGAGATTGTCTTTATTAAAAACTTGGGTAGTTACATAACAAAGGTCGCCAGATGGTGATAATGAATATTTGGTTAGATGTATGAATTTTTATGATAGTATGGGGGTAAAGGCTAATGGTTTGACATTAAAAGAAAATGTTATATCAGAAAAAATAGTTGATTTAGTTAAAGAATTTAGACCAGATATTGTTGTTATTACGGGACATGATGCTTACTATTCAAAAGATACTAATAAGAGTGGTAAATCTTATCAAAATTCAGATAACTTTATTTCTGCTATTAAAGAATTAAGAAAGTATGAGAAAAATCAAGATAAACTAATTATAATTGCGGGAGCTTGTCAATCTAATTATGAAGAGTTAATAAAGGCGGGAGCTAATTTTGCTTCTAGTCCAAAAAGGATTAATATTCATGCTCTAGATCCAGCTATTATAGCGGCTAGTTTGGCTTTTTCTAGAAAGAATAAAAGTATTGATTTATTAGATACTTTGAAAAAAACTAAATATGGTAGTGATGGTATAGGTGGAATAATTACTAATGGCACAATGTATGTGGGGTATCCTAGATGAATTTAGATATTGCGAAAAAGTGGGTTAGTGATCATTTGATGGAAGAACACTGTTTTAAATATATTGGTTCTAGGAATCAAGAAGATGTTTTTTCAGGCTTTATTTCTAAGCTTTATCCTAATGTCTTTTTGATTGAAACAAATAATAATGCTTATAAATGTTTTAGCTATAATGATATAGTTATTGGCAGTATTAGTATTGTGAGTTAATTTTTTATTGCAATTAAAAAAAAACTATTATAAAATAAATTTATAAAGTTGATTATGCTTTATGAGGGAGGAATATTCTTATGAAAATTACATCTGTAAATGTACGAAAAATTGAAAAAGAGGGTTCTCGTATGAAAGGAATTGCTTCAATTCTTTTAGACGATAGTTTTGCAGTACATGATATTCGTATTATAGAAGGAGACAACGGTTTATTTATAGCTATGCCTAGCAGAAAAACTGCTTCTGGTGGATATAGAGATATAGCTCATCCAATTAATCCTGAAGTTCGTGCAATGTTTGAAGAAGCAATTTTAGATGCTTATGAAAAAGCTGAAGATGTACAACCAGAAGAATAAGATGCTTTAGGCATCTTTTTTTTGTTCTTATTTATTATTAGTAGCATATAATTAAGTGGGAGGATTATATGGATAAAGATAATTCAACATTAAATAATTATAATCATAGTATTAGTTTATTAGAAAGAAAAACATTAGTAATAACTGGAGTAAAAAAAATTGATAATTTTGATAAAATGCATTTTTTATTAGATACTACAATGGGGTTTTTAATAATAAAAGGTGATAATTTGGATTTAGTTAAATTGGATACTTTGTCTGGTAATGTTACCATTAAGGGAAATATTAATTCTTTAGATTATATTTTGGAAAATAAGAAAAATAAAGAAGAAAGTGTTTTTTCGAGACTATTTAAATAATGGATATACGGATACAGTTAGTTAGTTTTTTATTATCATTTATTTATGGGGTAATATTATATTTTAGTTTTTGTTATTTACATAAATATTTGTTTTTTAGAAAGAAAAAAATAGATAATATTTTGAGTCAATGTCTTTATACTTTCTTATTTTCTTTAGCTTTTTTTATATTGTTATGTTATTTGAATGATGGTACATTTCATTTTTATTTTATTCTTTTCATTGTATTTGGCTTTTTACTTTCCCTACATTTATGTAAAAATCATGTAAAATAGCTATAAAAACTTATAAAACGATATATTATGACGTGATCTTGGTTGTATAATATATGGTGAAAGAGTAGGTGAATGACGTGGCAAAAAAGAATTCTAAAATTAAATCTAGAAGACGTATTTTGTTTTTAGGCTTAGGGTCAGTTTTAGTTATTGTTGCGATGACATTTACTATTGGTAAATATTGGATTGAAATATTTGATAAATACTCTGAAAAAAAGAAGTTAGATAAAGAATTAATTAGTTTAAAGGAAAAGGAAGAGGAACTAAAAGTTGATGCTAATAAGTTGCAAAATCCTGAATATATAGCTAGATATGCAAGAGAAAAATATCTTTATTCTAAAGAGGGAGAATATATTTTACAAATTCCTGAAGAATAATATATATTTTTCTTTTTTTCTGTTATAATATTGTAATTGATGGGAGGTTTTCCATGATTAAGATTGAAGATGATTTTTCTTTTAAAAAAGGTGATATTATTGTCGTTGGATGTTCTACGGGACCTGATTCAATGGCTTTAGTTGATATGCTTTTGAAGATTAGAAATAAATATGATTTGATACTAATTATAGCTCATGTAAATCATAATGTTAGAAAAGAAAGTTATCAAGAAGCTGATTTTTTAAAAGAATATTGTTTAAAAAATGATTTGTTATTTGAAACTATGATAATTGAAAATTACGGTGATGATAATTTTCATAATGAAGCAAGAAATATTAGATATCGTTTTTTTGAAGATGTTGTTAATAAATATAATGCTAGTTATTTAATGACTGCCCATCATGGTGATGATTTGATGGAAACGATTCTTATGAGAATTGTTCGTGGATCTAATCTAGCAGGTTATGGTGGTTTTAAAAAAGAAGTTGTTATGAATAATTATAAAATAATAAGACCATTATTAAATTATACTAAACAAGAATTAGAGAACTATGATAAAGAAAACAATGTTACATTTTATGTTGATGCTTCAAATT
Source organism: Bacilli bacterium (assembly GCA_017478105.1). GTDB lineage: Bacteria > Bacillota_I > Bacilli_A > RF39 > UBA660 > UBA3789. The sequence continues at coordinate 21,668 of JAFVEF010000013.1, forward strand.
CTAAGGATGATTATACTAGAAATAGGTATAGAAAATATGTATTACCATTCCTAAAAGAGGAAGATAAGAATGTTCATTTAAAGTTTTTGAAGTTTAGTAATACATTATCTGAAGCAAATAGGTTTATTGAAAAAACTAGAAATAATGCTATTAATAAAGTTATGGAAAATGATAAAATAGTAATTGATAAGTTTTTAGAATTAGATTCTTATATTCAAAAAGAAATATTATATTATTTATTAGAAAAGTATTATCAAGATGACTTGGTTTTATTGAATGATAAACATATTTCTTTAATATTAGATATTATTCGTTCTAAAAAGCCAAATACTTATATTAATTTACCTAATGATGTTATTGCGAAGAAAGAGTATAATTTATTTTATTTAACTAGAGAAGTTGATATTATTTCTTTATATGAAATTGAATTTGATAAATATGTTCTATTACCTAATAATCATGTGATTGAAGCTTTAGATTATTGTAAAAGTAATGGTAATGATATATGTAGATTAAATAGTAAAGATATTGTTTTACCATTAGTTGTTAGAACTAGACATGTTGGAGATAAAATATCTGTTAAAGGATTAAATGGTTCAAAAAAAATTAAGGATTTATTTATAGATAAAAAGGTAGCTATTGATAAAAGAGATGTATGGCCAATTGTTGTAGATTCTTGTGGTAAAATAGTTTGGATACCTGGAATAATAAAATCTAAATTTGACAAAAAAATTGATGATGATTATGATATAATATTGAAGTACAGTTAGGAGGAATGTGCGTGAATAAGAAAATTGATAAAAGATCTGTAAAAAAAGGGTTATTACCTTATTTATTCTTAATAATAATGATGTTAGGTGTATTTTATGTTTTTAATGTTTTAAATCATGATATACATGAATTAAGTTACAATGAATTTATGAGTAACTTGGATAAAGGAAATGTTACTGAGTTACAATTGGTTGCTAGAGGTAGTGGTTATATATATCAAGCTACTGGAAAACTAAGTGGTTATAAAGAGAATGAAAGTTTTGATTCATTGTTACCATTAAGTGATGAAGTTATAAAAAAGATAATTAAGTCTAGTGATGAACAAGAGTTTAAACTTAATGTTAAACCTGATCCTGAGTCATCATCATTATTACTTATATTAGTTAATGTGTTACCATTTGTAATATTTATTTTGGTTGCTTTTTGGTTCTTTAGTAGACAAATGGCTGGAAATAGAAGTTCTTTAGACTTTGGAAAGAGTCGTGCTCGTTTAAGTACCGATGATAATAAGGTTACATTTAAAGATGTTGCTGGATTAAAAGAAGAAAAAGAAGAAGTTAGTGAATTAATTGACTTTTTAAAAAATCCTAAGAAGTTCCAAAAATTAGGTGCTAGAATTCCTAAGGGAGTTTTATTGATGGGGCCTCCTGGAACTGGTAAGACTTTACTTGCAAAAGCTGTTGCAGGAGAAGCAAATGTACCATTTTATTTTATAAGTGGTTCAGACTTTGTTGAGTTATTTGTTGGTGTTGGTGCTAGTCGTGTTCGTGATATGTTTCAACAAGCTAAAAGAAATGCTCCATGTTTGATTTTTATTGATGAAATTGGTGCTGTTGGCCGTCAAAGAGGTACTGGTTTAGGTGGAGGACATGATGAAAGAGAACAAACTCTAAATCAATTATTGACTGAAATGGATGGCTTTGGGGCTAATGAAGGTATAATTATAATTGCTGCTACTAATAGACCTGATGTTTTAGATCCTGCTTTACTTAGACCTGGTCGTTTTGATAGACAAGTTACAGTTAATTTACCTGACGTAAGAGGTCGTGAAGAAATCCTTGAAGTTCATGCTAAAAACAAAATTCTAGGTGATGGTATTACACTTAAGAATTTAGCTAAGAGAACACCAGGATTTAGTGGAGCTGATTTGGAGAATCTTCTTAATGAAGCTGCATTACTTGCTGTTCGTCGTGATAAAAATGAAATTACTATGAGTGAAATTGATGAAGCAACAGATAGAGTTTTAATGGGACCTGCTAAGGTTAGTCATAAATATAGTGAAAATGATAGAAAGTTAGTTGCTTATCATGAAGCTGGTCATGCTGTTATTGGTCTAAAACTTAGAAGTGCTAGCGATGTTCAAAAGGTTACAATTATTCCTCGTGGATCTGCTGGTGGATATAATATGATGGTTCCTAGTGAGGAAAAATTATGTTCTACTAAAACAGATTTATTAGAAGAAATAACTGGTTTATTAGGTGGACGTACTGCTGAAGAGATTACTTTTGGTGAAATAACAACTGGAGCTCATAATGACTTTGAAAAAGCTACTAAAATAGCTAGAGCAATGGTTACTGAATATGGAATGAGTGATTTGGGACCACTTCAATTTGAACAACAATCAGGAAGTGTCTTCTTAGGAAGAGATTATAATAAACCACAACATTTCTCTAATGAAGTAGCAAATGAAATTGATATGGAAATGAGAAAGATTATTGATGAATGTCATAAAAAAGCTACTGAAATAATTAAGAAGAATAAAGATTTATTAAAACTAATCGCTGATGCATTGTTAGAATATGAGACATTAACTAAAGAACAAATTGATTATTTAGTTGAAAATGGAAAAATGCCTGAAGAAGATGAGAATAATTTAGAATCTTTATCTATTACAAAATTAAAAGAATTAGCTAAAGCTAAAGGTATTAAAAATTATTCTAAGATGAGTAAAGCTGAATTACTTGCAGAATTAGATAAATAATCTAATTCTTTTTTTCTTGAAAAATATGAAAAATGTATTATAATAAGGCTAAAGGAGAGAGAAATATGTCAAAAGATGAAAGAATTAGTAAATTAAAAGATAAGGGGAAAGGATTTTTTAGTGAGTTTAAAGATTTTGTAATGCGCGGAAATGTTATGGATATGGCTATCGGTGTTATCATTGGTGGTGCTTTTTCTGGTATTGTTACTGCTTTAACTGATGATTTTATTAATCCACTTATAAATGGAATTGGTGGTGCAGAAGTTGGTGGTACTATCAAAATTTACGGTGGACAAGTAATTAAATATGGAGATTTTATTACTGCTGTAATTAATTTCTTAATCATGGCATTAGTATTATTTATGCTATTGAAGTTCGTTAATAAGTTAACATCAGTTGGTAAGAAAAGAAAAGAAGAAGAAGTTGTTCCTAAATCTGATGAAGTTTTACTACTTGAAGAAATTCGTGATTTATTAAAAAAACAAAATAAAAAGTAAAAGATTCTTGATTGAATCTTTTTTTCTTGAGAATTAGAATTAAATAGTTTATACTATGCAAAAGGGGATTTTAGTATGAAGTGGAAAATAGGAAATGTTGAAATATCTAATCAAATTGTTTTGGCACCAATGGCTGGTATATGTAATTCTGCTTTTAGAAGAATTTGTAAAGAAATGGGTTGTGGATTAGTTTATGCTGAAATGGTTAGTGATAAAGCTATTACTTTTAAAAACAAGAAAACATTAGATATGCTTTATATGACTGAATATGAAAGACCTTTAGCTCAGCAGATATTTGGAAGTGATAAAGATTCTTTTGTCGAATCAGCAAAATATATTTATGAGACAATGCATCCAGATATTATTGATATTAATATGGGGTGCCCTGTTCCTAAAGTTGCTGTTAGAAGTCAGGCTGGAGCGGCTCTTTTATTACATCCAGAGAAAATATATGATATTGTAAAAAGTGTAGTTGATGCTGTACCTATCCCGGTAACTGTTAAGATTAGAAGTGGTTGGGATAGCGAACATATTAATGCAGTAGAGGTTGCTAAAGTTGTAGAAAAGGCAGGCGCTAGTGCTATATGTGTTCATCCAAGAACTAGAAAACAAGGATATAGTGGTAAAGCTGATTGGAGTATTATTAAGGCTGTAAAAGAGGCTGTATCAATTCCAGTAATTGGTAATGGTGATGTTAAAACACCAGATGATTTTAAAAGAATGCTTGATGAAACTGGGTGTGATGCAGTAATGATTGGTAGAGGAATATTAGGAAATCCTTGGTTAATTAAAAATATTTTGTTGTTTTTAGATGGCAAAGATATGATTGATGTTAGTATTAAAGATAGAATAGATATATGTTTAAAACATTTGGAATATTTGAAAGATCTTAAAAATGAAAAGTTGGCTTGTTTAGAAATAAGAAGTCATATAGGGTGGTATTTTAAAGGTATAAAAAATGCTAATGTTTTAAAAAATAAGGTCTATCAATGTGATAATATTCATGATATAATTTGTTTGTTGAAAAAGTATGGAGATGATTTAAATGAACAATAAAAAGGCCTTTTTTGTACAAAGATTCGGTGCTTTTGTAATTGATTTTATGATAGTGTTTTTTGTAGTTTCTTTGATTGCTTCAATGTTCATTGATCAGAAGGCAACTGATTCTTTGATTAGCCAGTCAAATAATCTTATGAATAATTATGTTAAGGAAAAAATAGATACTAATAGTTTTATTAGTCAGTATAGTGTATTATCATATAAGATTGCTAGAAATAATGGTGGATTGTCTTTAACTTTGATTGTTGTTAATGTTTTATATTTTATTGTTTTTCAGTTATACAATAAAGGACAAACTATTGGTAAATCATTATTTAAAATTAGAGTAGTTTCTAATGATGGTGAACTTGACATGAATCAAATGCTTTTTAGAGGTTTAATTGCTAACTCTATTTTAATGGAATTAATATCTTTTGCGATTATGCTTTTTTGTAAGAATGATGTTTATTTTTATAGTGTTGGTGTAATAGAAATAATGCAGTATTTAATAATGTTTGTTTCTATGATTATGATTTTAAATCATAAAGATGGAAGAGCTTTGCATGATAAGGTTGTAAATACATCGGTAATAAGAGTTAATTAGGAGTGATATAATGGAAAGAAATTTTAGTGAACAAGAATTAGTTAGAAGAGAAAAAGTAGAAAAATTAAGAGAATTAGGTTTAGATCCTTTTGGTCATAAATATGAAAGAGAAGATTGGGCAAGAGATGTTGTTAGTAAATATAAAGATGTTGAACATGATGAATTTGAGAATATGACTGATACAGCTAAAGTTGCTGGAAGAATAATGTTTATTAGAAAAATGGGAAAAGCTTCTTTCTTTACTATACAAGATCGTACTGGTTTAATTCAAATATATATATCAATTAATGATATTGGTGAAGATAATTATAATCTATTTAAAATGGCTGATATTGGGGACATAGTTGGTGTATATGGAAAAGTAATGAAAACTAAGACTGGGGAAGTAACTATTAAATGTTTAGAATATACACATTTAGTAAAAGCATTAAAACCATTACCTGAAAAATTTCATGGTTTAACTGATGTTGAAGAGAGATATAGAAGACGTTATGTTGATTTAATAATGAATGAAGAGTCAAAAAAAGTGGCTTTTATGAGACCAAAAATTATTCGTTGTATTCAAAATTATATGGATTCTAATGGATTTGTTGAAGTTGAAACTCCTGTTCTTACAACGCTTTTAACAGGAGCTAGTGCACGTCCATTTAAGACTCATCATAATGCTCAAAATTTAGATATGTATCTTAGAATTGCTTTAGAACTTCCACTAAAAAGATTACTTGTTGGGGGAATGGAAGCAGTATATGAAATAGGTAGAACTTTCCGTAATGAGGGAATGGATACTAAACATAATCCTGAATTTACCTTAATGGAAGCATATTTAGCTTATAGTGATTTAGAGGGAATGATGGATTTATCTGAAAAAATGTATCAAACTATTGCAAAAGATGTTTGTGGAAAAATGAATTTTGTTTTTGGTGGACATGAAATAGATTTAAATGGTCCTTGGAAAAGAATTAGTATGACTGATGCTATTAAAGAGGAAACAGGTATTGATTTTAAAGAAATAACTGATTTAGATGAATGTTTGAGGCTTGCTAATGAACATCATATTGAATTAGAAGAACATGAAAAAGCTTATGGTCATATTATAAATAAATTTTTTGAAAAATATGTTGAAGAAAAGCTTATTCAACCAACTTTCTTATATGGACATCCAATTGAGATTTCACCATTGACTAAGAAAAATCCAACTGATCCAAGATTTGTTGATAGATTTGAATTATTTATAGGTGGAAAAGAGTTTGCTAACGCATATACTGAATTAAATGATCCTATTGATCAATTAGAAAGATTTGAAGCTCAATTAAGAGAAAAGAATTTAGGTAATGATGAGGCAAATGATATAGATATGGATTTTGTTGAGGCATTGGAATATGGTATGCCTCCTGCTGGTGGAATTGGTTATGGAATCGATCGTTTGGTAATGTTATTTACTGAACAAGATTCTATTAGAGATGTTTTATTATTTCCAACTATGAAAGAAAAAAACAAAGAAGTCTAGTTTTTTTCTTTTTTTTTGAAAAAAATATGTAAACTCTTGTAAAATGATTTATTAGAAGTTATAATTATTATGGGAGGTTAATTATGAAGAAACATAATGTATTCAAAGTCGTTCTTATTACTATGTTAGTATTCTTATTACTTTCTTGGATTTTTCCTGCTGCTTATTATTCAGGAGAGTTTGTAGATCAAGGACGCGTTCAAATGGGATTATTTGATTTATTTGATTATCCATTATTAGCTGTATCTTATTTTGGATATATTGTATTATATGTAATCCTAGTTGGAGGTTTTTATGGAGTTTTATATAAAATTCCAGCTTATCGTTTATTATTAGATAAGATTGTTGCTAAGGTTGCTGGAAAAGAAAAGGTTGCTTTAGCTGTTATGGTAGTTGTTGTTTCATTATTAGTATCTGTTTGTGGATTACATATTGGAGTAGCATTATTTGTACCATTTTTGGTAGCCCTAATTTATTTAATGGGATATGATAAAATTGTTGCAGCAATGGTATTAGTTGGATCAGTATCTGTTGGTTTAGCTGGTAGCACTTATGCATATAGTAATTTAAGTATCTTATTAGAAGGATTATCTTTAAAAAATGATTATCAAATTTTAGTGAGATTTTTAATTTTACTTGTTGGAGTTGTTTTACTTTTATTTAATATATATATGTATATTAAAGAATCTTTAAAAGTATCTAAGTCTGAAAAGAAAACTGTTAAAAAGGTTGAAGTAACTTTAGCTACTGATAAGGTAGAAAAGAAAGTTACTAAGACAACAGTTAAGAAAACAGCAAGTAAAGGTAAATCGACTGGTAAAAAATCAAACAATAAATCTAAATCTCGTAAGAATCCTAATAAAGCAGCATTAAGAGAGGCAGAGATTATTGTGGTAAAAGAAAACGTTGATGAAGATAGTTCTTATGTTCCTGAAAAAGTAGTTTCTAACCAAAAAACAGGGCCAATGACATTAGTTTTAGTACTATTATTTGTACTTGTTTGTTTAGCTTTTATTACTTGGAATGAAAATGGTTTTGGTATTAAATTATTTGATGATATTACTAAGGCTGTAAAAGAATTTGAAATTGGCAAATTCCCAATTTTTGCAAAGATTTTAGGATCTAGATATGACGTTAAAGCTTTTGGTTTATGGTCAATAACTGATTTATTCTTACCTATGGGTGTAGTTGTATTAATATTATCTGTTATTTATAAACTATCATTTGATGATGTAATTGATGGGTTTGTAAAAGGTGCTAAAAAAGCATTATATCCTGCTGTTATAGTAGTATTTGTTTATAGTATATTAGTATTAGTTACATATCATCCATTCCAATTAGTTTTATATAAAGCAATTTTAGGATGGGTTAAAGGATTTAATGTATTTACTACAGTATTAGTTAGTCTTTTAGCAGGATTATTTAATTCTGATATCTATTATACTTTCCAAAGTATAGTTCCTTATTTTGCTAGTGTAGTTGATCTTAAAGATTATTCTGTAGTTGGAATCATTTTCCAAAGTATGTATGGTGTTACAACTTTAGTTGCTCCTACAAGTTTAGTTTTAATGACTGTTTTATCTTACTTAGGTGTTTCTTATAAAGAATGGCTTAAGAATGTTTGGAAATTTTTATTAGAATTATTTGTAGTTTTACTAATTATAATTGTAATATTATATTCATTATAAAATTAAGACTCTTGCGAGTCTTTTTTTTTATTTGTTTAAAAAAAGTTTATTATTTTATCTTTTTTGATATAATATCAGTAGGTGATTTTTTATGCGAATTTATAATACATTATCAAAAAAAATTGAAGAGTTTATTCCTAATGATGGTAATAACGTTAAAATTTATACTTGTGGACCAACAGTTTATCATTATGCTCATATTGGAAATCTTAGAACATATATTTTTGAAGATATATTAGAAAAGGGATTAACATATTTAGGCTATAATGTTAAAAGGGCTATGAATATAACTGATGTTGGACATTTAACTAGTGATGGTGATACTGGTGAAGATAAAATGGAAAAAGGTGCTAGAAGAGAAGGAAAAACAGTATATGAAATTGCAGATTTCTATACTGAAGCATTTTTAAATGATATGAAAAAACTAAATATTAAAATACCTTCTATAATTGAAAAAGCTAGTGATAATATTGATATATATATTAAAATGATTTCTAAGATGTTAGATGATGGATATGCATATATCTCTAATGGAAATGTTTATTTTGATATCAGTAAGGCTGATAGTTATTATGAATTATCTGGAAAAAATCCTGATGATTTAAAGATTGGTGTTAGAGATACTGTTTCTTTGGATTCTTCTAAGAAAAATCCTATGGATTTTGTGTTGTGGTTTACTTTGTCTAAATTTGAAAATCAAATAATGAAATGGGATTCTCCTTGGGGAGTTGGTTATCCTGGATGGCATATTGAATGTAGTGGAATTTCATATAAAATATTTGGTGACTATTTAGATATTCATTGTGGTGGAGTGGACAATATCTTTCCACATCACACAAATGAAATTGCTCAAAGTGAAGCCTTTTTAGGACATAAGTGGTGTAATTACTGGTGTCATGGAGCTCATCTTAATGATGAATCTGGTAAGATGAGTAAATCTAATGGTGAGTTTTTAACTGTTTCTTTACTTGAAAAGAAAGGTTATTCTCCTTTAGATTATAGATTCTTTTGCTTAAACAGTCATTATCGTAATTCTTTAGTATTTACATATGATTCTCTAGATATTGCGAGAAATGCTTATAAAAAGGTTAAAAATAAAGTATCTTTATTAAAAGAAGAAGGAGATATACAAAAAGATTTATTTGATAAATATAGAGGAATGTTTTGTGATGCTATATCAAATGATTTAAATACTTCTTCTATGATTACTGTTTTATATGATGTTTTAAAAGCTAATGAATTAAATAATACTACTAAAATAGAATTATTAAAGGATTTTGATAAAGTGTTATCTTTGGATTTATTTGTAGAAGATGATAGTAGTATTGATAAGGATTTTGAAGAGTATATAACTAATATGATTAATGAGCGAAATGAAGCTAAAAAGAATAAAGATTATGCTAGAGCTGATGAAATAAGAAATACTCTTTTAGAAAAGAAAGTTAAGCTTATAGATACTAGGGAAGGGACAACTTTCGAATTGATGTAAAAATTGGTATTTAATATATCAATTTTTTATAATAATGGTGGTGAATATATGAATTTATTGGAATTAAATGTTTTGGTTCTTGCTTATATGGGGGACTCTATTTATGAAAAATATGTTAGAGAAAAATTGATAAGAGACGGTATTGGTAATGTTAATGATTTGCAAAGTAAATCGATTATGTATGTTAGTGCTAAAGCTCAGGCTAAATATATTCAAGAAATGATTGATAATGGAATGTTAGAAGATTTTGAAAAGAATATTGTTAAAAGAGCAAGAAATAATCGAAGTAATTCTCATCCTAAGAATTGTGATATTATTACTTATAAATATGCTACTGGTTTAGAAGCTTTGATAGGTTATTTATATTTGAGTGGTAATAATAATAGAATAGATGAGATTATGAATTATATTTTGAGGTGATTATATGCTAGTATATGGAAGAAATGTTGCTAAGGATTTATTAGAAAAAAATAAAAAGATTAAAAAAATATATTTGCAAGATACTTTCAATGACAATTATTTAAAAGGTCTTATTGAAAAAAGAAATTTGAACGTTGAAGTTTGCTCAAAAAATAAAATTGAAGATTTGTCTTCTGGAGTTACTCAAGGTATAATCCTTGATATTCCGGATTACTCATATAAAGATTTTCATGATGTATTAAATGATGATAATCAAGACTTTGTTGTTTTACTTGATCATATAGAAGATTCTCATAATTTTGGGGCTATTATACGTACTTGTGAGGCGGCAGGAGTTAAAACTATAATAATACCTAACAAGAGACAGGTTCCTGTTAATGCAACCGTTTGGAAAACAAGTGTAGGAACTTTATCTAATGTTGATGTAGTGATGGTTAGTAATATTTCTAATGCAATAGATAGATTAAAAGAAGTTGGTTATTGGGTTGTAGGAACTGCTTTAGAAAATAGTGTTGATTATAGAAGCATTGATTATTCTTCTAAAATAGCTTTGGTTATAGGTAACGAGGGAGAAGGAATCTCAAATTTGGTAGCAAAAAAGTGTGACTTCATCGCAAAAATTCCAATGTATGGCACTACAAACAGCTTAAATGCCAGTGTTGCAGCTGGGATAATGATATATGAGGTAATTCGAAATAGAAAGTAGGGAGAATGAATTATCAAAAGTATAATGATTATGAACTAATATATCAGGTTCGAGAAAATAATGAATATGCGCAAGACATTATGTATAGTAAGTATTGTGGAATTCTAAAAAAGATTAGTAGTGAGTACTTTGCAAAATACAATAAGTATGGTGCTGAATATATAGATTTTTTACAAGAAGCTAATATTGCTTTTTATCAATCTATGAATTCTTTTTCTGAAAAAAATAATACTCTATTTTATACATTTATGATTATGTGTGTTCATAGAAGATTAATATCTTATTGTAATCATTTATCTAGTTATTCAAAGAATATATCTAATACTAATTTGGTAGAAATAGATAAATATCAGTTTGTTGATAATAAAAGTAATGTTGAGAAGATAGCTGAAATAAATGAATTAGAGAAAGTAATAAAGAAGATAATATTTGATTTTCCTATATTATATGGTGCTGTGTTAGAATTACGTTACAATGGATTTACTTTGGCTGAAATAGCTAGATTACTTGATATTTCGCGATCAAGTGTTGAATATTATTATGGTAAGATAAAGAAGAATATTTATAAGAATATTAAAAATTATATTTAGTTATGTTTGACATTTTTAATTGTTTATGCTATTTTATTGGTGTAAGCACTTAAAAGTGTTTTTATTTTGAAAAAATAGGAGAATTATTATGGCTGAGGTTCGTAAGAAAAAAAATAATAATAAAAATGAGAATAAGAAAAATGTAGTAAATAATAAGAAACAAAAAAATACAAAAGAGAAAAAGAGCATTTTAACTAAATTTCGTATTTTCTGTAATGGTGTTGTATCTGAATTTCATAAAGTTCATTGGCCAACTAAAGAAAATATGTTAAAGTATTCTAAAGCTACTATTTTCTTTATTGTTTTCTTTTCTTTATTCTTTTATTTAATTAATGTTTTATTTGCATTAATTCAATCATTATTACATTAAGGAAGTGTTATTTATGGATAAGCAATGGTATGTCGTAAATACTTATTCTGGTCATGAGAATAAGGTAAAAGAAAAATTAGAAATGCGTGCTGAATCAATGGGAATGCAAGATTATATTTTTCGTGTAGTTATTCCAGAAGAAAAAGTAGTGGAAGTAAAAGATGGAGTTACTAAAGAAAAGATTAAGAAGATGTTCCCTGGATATGTTTTAGTTGAAATGGTTATGACTGATGAAGCATGGTATGTTGTAAGAAATACTCCAGGAGTAACTGGATTTATTGGATCAAGTGGTAAGGGTGCAAAACCTACACCATTACAACCATATGAAGTTGATAATATTCTAGGTAATATGGGAATTAGTAGAATGAATGTTGATGAGGATCTTACTGAAGGAGCAAAAGTTAAAATTATTGCTGGTCCATTCAATGGTATGTTTGGAACAATTGATTCTGTTGATTTACCAAATCAAAAAGTTATGTTATTAGTAGATTTATTTGGACAAGAGACTTCTGTTGAAGTTGAATTAAGTCAAATAGAAAAGGCATAATAATACTTGCAATATAAGTATAAATATGTTATTATTTAAGGGCTATATTTAATTTGATATAGATTTAGTGGGAAGCATGGTTTGCATTTAAAGCGGTATCAAGCTATTTGGACCACTCGCGAAAACTAGAATTTAGGAGGTGTTTTTCGTGGCAAAAGAAGCAGTAAAAAAGATAAAATTACAAATTGCTGCAGGAAAAGCTACTCCAGCTCCACCAGTTGGAACTGTATTAGGACCTGCAGGAATAAACTTACAAGAATTTTGTACTCGTTATAATGATGCTACTAGAGATAAAATGGGAGACGTTTTACCTGTAGAAATATCAATTTATGATGATAGAAGTTTTGATTTCGTAATTAAAACTCCACCTACAGCATTTTTATTAAAGAAATATGCTAAAGTACAAAAGGGTTCTTCTAAGGGAGCAAGTGAGACAGTTGCTACTATTTCACAAGCTACTTTAAAAGAAATAGCAGAAATTAAATTACCTGATTTAAATGCTTATACAGTAGAAGAAGCTATGAAAGTAGTAGCTGGTACTGCTAAGAACATGGGTATTGCTATAGAAGAGAATAAATAATTACAATTAGGTTTAACCTAGTGGAAGGATATAAGTAGTGTTTGAGAGACCTACTTTAAAATAGTGTTTATGAAACACTGTGATGAGTTATAATGGTGTTTGTGAAACACCATGATGAATTGAAGAAAATCCGCTTTTACCACATAAGGAGGAAAATATAATGAAAAAGAGAAGTAAAAAGTATACTGAAGCTTTATCAAAAATGGAAAAAGGAAAAGTATATTCAAAAGAAGAAGCTGTTAAATTAGTAAAAATGACTTCAACAAGTTCATTTGATGGTTCAGTTGAGGTTGCTATTAGATTGAACTTAGATACTAAAAAAGCTGATCAACAATTAAGAGGAGCTATTGTATTACCTAAAGGTACAGGTAAAACTAAAAAGGTTTTAGTTGTAGCTAGAGGTCCAAAAGCTCAAGAAGCACGTGATGCTGGAGCTGATTTTGTAGGGGATGTAGACGTTTTAGAAAAAATCGAAAAAGAAAATTGGTTTGATTTTGATACAATGATTGCTACACCTGATATGATGCCTTTACTTGGAAAGTTAGGTAGAGTATTAGGACCTAAAGGATTAATGCCAAATCCAAAAACAGGAACTGTTACAATGGATATTAAGAAAGCTGTTGAAGAAGTTAAAGCTGGACGTGTTGAATATAGAACTGATACTTTTGGAAATATTCACAGTGTTATTGGTAAAGTATCATTTAGTGAAGAAGATTTATTAGCTAACTTAGATGCATTTGTTTCTCAAATCTTAAGAATTAGACCTGCTACAGTTAAAGGAGATTATATTAAGAATATTTCTATCTCTTCAACTATGGGTCCTGGTATTAAGGTTGAAAATAGTTTTGACAAATAGTATTTAATGAGTTATAATAAAGACAATTTATTGGTGCCATAGACAGTAGGTATAAAATAAATCCTACCGAGGACTTAAATATCTTATAAAGTTCTTTTGCTGTCTAGTAAAGGAACTTTTTTATGGCATCCCTAAATAGATTAAGGAGGTGTTTTATGGCAAATAAGACAATCTTAGAACAAAAGCAAAAGGTTATTGATGAGATTAAAAACCGTACTGAAAATGCTAAAACTATCGTTTTATTTGATTATCGTGGTATAACTGATAGTGAAGCTAAGGAATTACGTGTTAAATTAAGAGAGTCTGGTTCTGATTATAAAGTATATAAAAATACTTTAATGGCTAGAGCATTTGATGATTTAGGATTAGATCTTAAAGATTCATTAACTGGACCTAGTGCTTTTGCATTTGGTGAAGATCAAGTTGCACCAATAAAAGTATTATCAGATTTTGCTAAAGATCACCCAGCATTAGTTTTAAAAGTAGGGATTGTAGATGGAGAAAAAGCTGATCAAGCTAAATTAGCAGAATATGCTAAATTACCATCAAGAGAAGGACTACTTACTATGCTTGCTGGTGGTATGATTGGTCTTGTTAGAGACTTATCAATTTGCTTAGACTTATATAGTCAACAAAAAGAAGAAAAATAATAAATAAAAATATAAAATAGGAGGAAATAAAAATGGCTAAATTAACAAAAGAAGATTTTATCAGTAGTTTAAAAGAAATGAATTTATTAGAAATTAAAGAATTAGTAGATGCAATGAAGGAAGAATTTGGAGTTGATCCAAGTGCTGTAGCAGTTGCTGCTCCAGTTGCTGGTGGTAGTGTTGATGCTGCTCCAAGTACAGTTACTGTATCAATAGCTGATGCTGGTGCTGCTAAAGTTGCTGTTATTAAAGTTGTTAAAGAAATTACTGGTTTAGGATTAAAAGAAGCTAAAGATATCGTTGATGCAAATGGTGTTGTTAAAGAAAATATCCCAACTGCTGAAGCTGATGAAATTAAAGCTAAGCTTGAAGAAGCTGGAGCTACTGTAGAAGTTAAGTAATTTAACTTCTTTTTATTTTATTATTGACAATATTATATTATTTGATATAATTTAATTAACATAGGAATGCAATGATGCAGCTGAAGTTATATGATTTGTTAATATGAGTTATATTTATACTTTGTATTTTTATAATGAATATTATTTGTTGTATAATATTTGGCAATGTCTTTAGGAATAATTCTAAAGAAAAATGATCACTGGACTCTATGTTAATTGTAATTTTTGGAGAAAGAAAACTCCAGTAATAAGTATAATTACGTTATTACTGATAATAATGATGTGATTATTATAAACTCGAACTACCAGTTGGTAGTTTTTTTTTATTAAAAGGGGTTGACTTTTAATAATGTTATGTATTAAAATGATAGTATCAATAGTACGGAAGTGTTTATTATGATACTTATTCGCAAGTATTATAATGGTTCTGTTTATTTGATAATATTTTTTATATATAAATAATTTATTGATTATGATTATAATTTCCGCTCGGATTTGTGATTATTTGATTTATTTTATTTATTTGTGTTTATAGTGTTATACTTAGAATTTATTTTTACGTATTTCATTATAATTTAGTTTTTATTTAATGATTTCATTAAATAGAGATTACTATTTTTATTGATGATTTAGTTCATCTATCGGTTAATAATCTTTTAATAGAAATATTATTATGATTATTTAATAATACTTTATGTATTATTTGTTAAAAAATATATCGAGTAAGCAGCACTTAAATCTTATTACTACTATTGAAAAATTACAATTTTATGTGAAGAAGGAAAACTTCTAAAACAGTGACGCTACAGTCGTTAATGAAAACGATGTCTACTTTAGCGGGTAGCTTGTAGTTCCTAAAAACCAAGAATATTGTTTGTTTATCAGACAGACGATTGTTCAAAAATGATTGTTTATATAGTGGTAGTTTATTATATAAGGGATTATTTTTAATCATAAGGTTCATTACTTATGATTTTTTTTGTTTTTAGTACCTTGTTTTTTTATTTGAATATTGTTATAATTTTTTATAGTAGAATTGGAGGGGCAATATGGGAAAATATAATTTAGGTATGTCATCTAGTGAAGTTGCTAATTTCTTTGATAAAAAAAATCTTTATGTAGATAATAAAAAGGCTAAGGTAATGGTAGATGATGTTGTAAAACAATTAGATATAATAAACTCTTCTTTATCTAAAGTTAGTGCATTATTATTTGAATCCGTATCTTTGAAGTATGTTAAGGGTTCTAGAGCTACAGCTTTTAAGGGTTGGGCTAGAAAAGCAAAGTCTCAGGCTGCGGCATCTTTAAAGCTTTCTAATAATGTTCATACAAAATTGGAAGATGATATTAGAGATTATCCAATTAAATTGTTAGATGATAGAATTGCTGAATTAGAAAGAAAAATAGCTAGTTTAACTAAGTAAAGGAGAATAATATGGAAAATCAAGAATTAAAAGCTTTATCTATGGAATTAAAAACAGAATTATTAAAACTTGAAAATGCTTTAAATAAATTAGATGATGATTTAGTTTTATTACAGAATGATGAATCAATGCATAGTGTTTGGACTGGGGTTAATGCATATACTTCTATAAAAGGATGTCTTGCTCATTCTGATCATGATAAAAATTTATTAAAAAATTTGTGTAAATGTTCTGATTATTTAGAATCTTTACAAAAATAATGTAAAAAAACAAAATAATTGTTGACTTAATTAAATTATTATTGTATTATATGTTTCGAAAGGAAGAAAAATAGGTGTTTTATACGGTTTTTCTTCTTCTTTTTTTTGTTTTATAGGTGATAAAATGGGGCAATATTTTGATAATGACAATTTACCTAGTAAAATGGTGAAAACTGAGTGCTTCGTATTAGGAAAGAAATTTATTTTCTTTACTGATAATGGAGTTTTTTCAAAGGACGGTTTGGACTTTGGCAGTAGACTTCTTCTTGAATCAATCCCGCTTGAAGAGGTTGGAGGCAAAGTTCTTGATATGGGATGTGGTTATGGAGTATTAGGAATTATATTAAATAAAATTACTTCTTGTTCTGTTGATATGGTTGATGTTAATCTTAGAGCATTACATCTTACAAATATTAATGCTAAAGAGAATCATTGTACTGATTATAAGGTTTATGAAAGTAATTGTTATAGTAATGTAGGATCTAGATATTCTTGTATTATTACCAATCCGCCTATTAGGGCAGGTAAAAAAATAGTCTATGATATAGTGATGAATGCTAAAGATTATTTAAATGATGACGGTGTGTTATTTATAGTAATTAGGAAAGAGCAAGGTGCTAAATCGCTAATTGTCGACTTAGAGAAAGTTTATAATGTAGAAGTGATTCAAAAGAAAAAAGGCTTTTATATTATAAAATGTTTAAAAGCTATTTAAAAAATGTGGGGTGAATAATAGTGTCATATAGAACGGTAAAATATGGTGACTATAGAGAAAGACGTAATTTCTCTAGAATTAGAAATTCTTATGAATTAAAGGATTTATTAGAAATCCAAAAGAAATCTTATAATTGGTTTGTTGAGACAGGTATTAAAGAAGTATTCCAAGATTTATTTCCAGTAGAGAACTTTTCAGGTACCTTATCTTTAGAATTTGGAGATTATCATTTTGATGAACCAAAATATTCTATTAAAGAAAGTAAAGATCGTAAATCTACTTATTCTGCACCTTTAAGAGTAGAAGTTCGTTTATTTAATAGGGAAACTGGTGAAGTAAAAGAACAAGAAATATTTATGGGTGATATGCCTATTATGACTGAAAGTGGAACTTTCGTTATTAATGGTGCTGAACGTGTAATAGTATCTCAGTTGGTTAGATCTCCAAGTGTTTATTTTAATCATGAAATAGACAAAAATGGAAGAGAATTAATTACTTCACAAATTATACCTAATCGTGGTACTTGGTTAGAGTTTGAAGTAGATGCTAGGGATGTTTTATATGTACGTATAGATCGTACTAGAAAAGTTCCTATTACTACATTATTAAGAGCATTTGGATTATCTTCAGATGATGAGATTTTAAAATTATTTGGTGAAGATGATTATATTAAAAATACTATCAGTAAAGATTCTACAAAGAATACTGATGAAGCTTTAATAGAAATTTATGAAAAATTAAGACCAGGTGAGCCTGCCACTTTAGATTCATCTAAGAATCAAATAATTACTAGATTTTTTGATGAATTCCGTTATGATTTATCTAAAGTAGGTCGTTATAAATTTAATCGTAAATTAAATATAGTAGATAGATTATTAAATCAGACTATTGCTGAAGATATTGTTGTAGATGGAAAAGTATTATTTGAAAAAGGTACTGAAATTACTAAGGCTAATATAGGTGAAGTTTCTAAAGCTTTTGAGAACGGTTTTGGAGTTTGTGAAGCTAAGGTTAATGAGGAATTAGATACTTATAATAAAATACAAATGATAAAAGTATTAGATCCTACTGATAAGAAGAAAAAAGTTATTGTTATTGGAAATGATCAAACTATTGATATTAAGAGATTAACTATATCTGACGTATATGCTGCTGTTTCATATTATTTAAATTTATTACATGGAATAGGTAACTATGATGAAATTGATCATTTAGGAAATAGACGTATTCGTCAAGTAGGAGAATTATTACAAAATCAATTCCGTATTGGTGTATCTCGTATGGAAAGAGTTATTCGTGAAAGAATGACTACTCAAGAGATGGAAGAAGTTACTCCTAAAACTTTAATTAATATTCGTCCAGTAACTGCTGCAATGAAGGAATTTTTTGGTAGTTCACAATTATCTCAATTCATGGATCAAACTAATCCTATTGCTGAATTAACAAATAAACGTCGTTTATCTGCTTTAGGACCTGGTGGTTTATCTCGTGATAGAGCCGGTGTTGAAGTACGTGACGTTAATACATCACATTATGGTCGTATTTGTCCTATTGAGTCACCAGAAGGACCAAATATCGGATTAATTACTTCTTTGGCTTCATATGCAAAAGTTGATGAATATGGATTTATAATGACTCCATATAGAAAAGTTGTTGATAGTCAAATAACAGATGAAGTTTGTTATTTAACAGCAGATGAAGAATTAGATTATATTATTTCTCAATCTACTGTTGAGACAGATGAAACTAATAAAATAATTGCAGATCAAGTAAATGCTCGTTTTAAAGGTGAAAATATTTTAGCTAAACCAGAGCAAGTTGATTATATTGATGTTAGTCCACAACAAGTTGTATCTATTACAACAAGTTGTATCCCATTCCTTGAACATGATGATGCTACTCGTGCGTTGATGGGTGCTAACATGCAACGTCAGGCTATGCCTTTGATTAAAACTGAAGCTCCATTAGTTGGTACTGGTGTTGAGTTTATTGCCGCAAAGGACTCTGGTGTTGAAGTTATTGCTAAGAATGATGGTGTTGTTGAATACGTTGATGCTAAGAGAATTGAAGTTAAAACTAAAGAAGGAAAAGATACTTATACTTTAACTAATTTTGAATTAGCTAACTCAAGTATTTGTTCACATCAAAGACCTATTGTTCATGTTGGAGATAAAGTTAAAGCTGGAAAAACTATTTTAGCAGATGGAAATTCTACTGATAAAGGAGAATTAGCTTTAGGTAAAAACATGACTGTTGCTTTCATGACATTTAATGGTTATAACTATGAAGATGCTGTTATTTTAAATGAAAATTTAGTTAAAGATGATAAATATACTTCACTTCACTTAGAAGATTATGAAATGCAATGTCGTGAAACTAAGTTAGGACCTGAAGAAATTACTCGTGATATACCAAATGTAAGTGAAGAAGCACGTCGTAACTTAGATGAAAATGGTATTGTAACAATTGGTACTGAAGTTAAAGAAGGCGATATTTTAGTTGGTAAAGTTACTCCTAAAGGAATGGCTGAACTTACTTCAGAAGAAAAATTATTACATGCTATATTTGGAGAAAAAACTCGTGAAGTTCGTGATACTTCATTAAGAGTTCCACATGGTGGAGATGGTATCGTTCACGATATTAAGATTTATTCTAGAAAAGATAATGATGAATTACCTGCTGGTGTTTCAAAAGTTATTCGTGTATATATAATTCAAAAACGTAAATTACAAGTTGGAGATAAGATGTCAGGACGACATGGAAATAAAGGTGTTATTTCATTGATTTTACCTCAAGAAGACATGCCTTATTTACCAGATGGTACTCCTGTTGATATTATGTTAAATCCACAAGGTGTTCCAAGTCGTATGAATTTTGGACAAATACTTGAAATACATATGGGTATGGCTTGTAAGAAATTAGGTGTTCATGTTGCTACTCCAGTATTTGATGGTGCACATATAAGTGATATTCAAAAAATGATGAAAGAAGCAGGCATGGATGAAGATGGAAAAACAGTTTTATATGATGGTAGAACTGGTGAACCATTTGATCATAGAATATCTGTTGGTGTAATGTATATGATTAAATTACATCACATGGTAGATGATAAGTTACATGCTCGTGCAACTGGACCTTATTCACTAGTTACACAACAACCACTTGGAGGAAAAGCTCAAAATGGTGGACAAAGATTTGGAGAAATGGAAGTTTGGGCATTATATGCATATGGTGCTGCTCATACATTACAAGAAATTTTAACAGTAAAATCTGATGATGTATTAGGTCGTGTTAAAGTTTATGAGTCTATAATTAAAGGACAAGAAATTAATCAAGCTGGTGTTCCTGAATCATTTAGAGTATTGATGAAAGAATTCCAAGCATTAGGATTAGATGTATCTATAATTAACGATGAAGGTAATGCTGTTCAATTAAAAGATATTGAAGCTGCTGAAGATAAAGAAGATACATTAGCTTCTTTTGAAGAAATAGATTCTCCAGTTACTGAGATTAAGGATGAACCTGCTGATTTAACTGAAGAGCCAGATGATGAAGAAGATTCAGATGATTATGATGATTTTGATGATTTCGATGATCAAGATTTTGATGATATATTAGATTCAGAAGAAGAGGAAGGAGCTGATATTTAATGATAGATGTTAATAAGTTTGAAGCATTAAAAATTGGTATAGCTTCTCCTGAAAAAATACGTGAATGGTCATATGGTGAAGTTAAAAAACCTGAGACTATTAATTATCGTACATTAAGACCTGAAAGAGATGGGTTATTTTGCGAAAAAATATTTGGACCTACAAAAGATTTTGAATGTGCATGTGGTAAATATAAAAGAGTTCGTTATAAGAATATAGTATGTGATAGATGTGGAGTAGAAGTTACTCGTTCTAAAGTTCGTCGTGAACGTATGGGACATATCGAATTAGCTACTCCTGTATCTCATATTTGGTTTTTCAAGGGAGTTCCTTCACGTATGGGATTAGTTCTTGAAATGAGTCCTAGAGAACTTGAAGAAGTGTTATATTTTGTAAGTTATGTTGTTATTGATAAGGGAAATACTCCTTTGGAAAACAAACAAACTTTATCTGAAAAAGAATATAGAGCTTATTATGAAAAATATGGTACAAGTTTCAAAGTTGGAATGGGTGCTGAGGCTATTAAAGAACTTTTAAAGAAAGTTGATTTAAAGAAAGATATTGATGAAATAACTAAGGAATTAGAAACAGCACAAGGACAAAAGAGAACTAGATTATTAAAAAGATTAGATGTTTTAGATGCATTTTATCATTCTGGAAATAAGCCAGAATGGATGATTATGGATTGTATTCCTGTTATTCCACCAGAATTGCGTCCAATGATTCAATTAGATGGTGGTAGATTTGCTACTAGTGATTTAAATGATTTATATAGACGTGTTATTAACCGTAATAATCGTTTAAAGAAATTAATTGATCTTGGAGCTCCTGGAATTATTATTCAAAATGAAAAACGTATGTTACAAGAGGCTGTTGATGCATTATTTGATAATGGTCGTCGTGGAAGAAGTGTTACTGGTGCAGGAAATAGACCTTTAAAATCAATTTCTTCTATGTTAAAAGGAAAACAAGGAAGATTCCGTCAAAACTTACTTGGAAAACGTGTAGATTATTCTGGACGTTCAGTTATCGTAGTTGGTCCATCATTAAAGATGTATCAATGTGGAATTCCAAAAGAAATGGCATTAGAGTTATTTAAACCTTATGTTATTCATGGATTAGTAAGTAAAGATATAGCACATAATATTAAGGCTGCTAAGAGATTAATTGATAATCAAGATCCTGTAGTTTGGGATATTGTTGAAGAGGTTATTAAAGAGCATCCTGTTATGTTAAACCGTGCTCCTACATTACATAGATTAGGAATTCAAGCATTTGAACCTATCTTAGTTGGTGGAAAGGCAATTCGTTTGCATCCATTAGTTTGTCCTGCTTTTAATGCAGACTTTGATGGTGATCAGATGGCTGTACACGTTCCATTATCTGAGGAAGCTCAAGCAGAAGCTAGATTGTTAATGTTAGGATCTAATAACATTTTACATCCAAAATCAGGAGATCCTATTGTTACACCTTCTCAAGATATGGTTTTAGGTAATTATTATATTACTATGGAAAAAGCTGGTGAAGAGGGAGAAGGAAGAGTATTTAAGAATACTAACGAAGCTTTAATGGCTTATGAAAGACGTGAAATTAGTCTTCATACTAGAATTGCTGTACCTGTTGATTCATTTAAATATAAATTATTTACTGAAAGTCAAAAAGGAAAATATCTAGTTACTACTGTTGGTAAAATTAAATTTAATGAAATACTTCCTGATACATTTGCTTATATAAATGAACCTAGTGATGAAAATATTTCAAATATTACTCCTAATAAGTATTTCTTAGAAAAGGGAACTAATATTAAAGAAGCAATAAAAGAAATGCCTTTAGTTAATGCTTTTGCTAAGGGAACATTGGAAAAAATAATTGCTCAAGTATTTAAGAGATATAAGACTACTGAAACTTCTACAATGCTAGATAATCTTAAAGATTTAGGATTTAAGTATTCTACTGTTTCTGGTATTACTGTTAGTATGGCCGATGTTGAAATTAGTAAGACTAAAGATGCTGTTGTAGAAGAAGCTCAAAAATTAGTTGATAAAATTAATAAACAATATAAACGTGGTTTAATTACTGAAGAAGAAAGATTTAATAAAGTAATTGAAACTTGGAATAATGCAACTGACCAAGTTAAAGAGGAATTAGAAGTTGTTTCTAAGACTGACGTAGATAATCCAATATTTATCATGATGAATTCAAAAGCTCGTGGTAATATTTCAAACTTTACTCAAGTTGCTGGTATGCGTGGTATTATGGCTAAGCCAGATGGTACACCTGTTGAAATTCCAATTTTATCAAACTTTATTGAAGGACTAAGTGTTGCTGAATTCTTCTTATCAACACATGGTGCTCGTAAAGGTTCTGCAGATACTGCTTTAAAGACTGCTGATTCTGGATACTTAACTCGTCGTTTGGTTGATGTTTCTCAGGATATGATTGTTCGTGAAGCTGATTGTGGTACTGATCAAGGTGTTGTTGTTCGTGACTTTATAAATGAACATACAGGTGCTGTTATCGAAAGCTTGAGAGATAGAATTGTTGGTAGATTTGCAAATAAGAAAATTGTAAATCCTAAGACAAAAGAAGTTATTGTAGATAAACTACAAATGATTACTGAATCTTTAGCTGATAAGATAATAGCTGCTGGTATAACTGAAGTTGAAATTCGTACAATTTTAACATGTAATACAAACAATGGTGTTTGTCAAAAATGTTATGGTCGTAATTTGGCTACTGGAAATCTTGTTGAAATTGGAGAAGCTGTTGGTGTTATGGCTGCTCAATCAATCGGTGAACCTGGTACTCAGTTAACAATGCGTACATTCCACTCAGGTGGAGTTGCCCATGGTGGTGATGCTGATATTACTCAAGGTCTTCCAAGAGTTCAAGAGTTATTTGAAGCTCGTAATCCAAAGGCTAAAGCTACAATTGCTGAAATTGATGGTAAAATCAGCAAGATTAAAGAAGATCATGGTAAATATAAGATTAGTATTACTAATAAACTTGAAACTAAGGAACATGTTACAAATTATGGTTCTAAATTATGTGTAGAAAAAGGTACTGAAGTACATTGTGGAGATAAATTAACAGAAGGAGCTATTAGTCCTAAGGAATTATTAGCTGTTACTGATCCAATTACTACACAAGAATATATTTTAAAAGAAGTACAATATACTTATCGTTCTCAAGGTGTTGATATTTCAGATAAACATATCGAAATTATCGCGAGAAGAATGATTAGTAAGATTAGAATTGTTGATGGTGGTCAAACTAAGTTCTTACCAGGTAGCCTTGTTAATTTCCGTGAGTTTACTGATGGAAATCGTGAAGCTATTATTAATGGTAAAACTCCTGCTGTAGGAAAACCTATTTTATTGGGTATTACTAAAGCAGCATTAGAAACTGATTCATTCCTTTCAGCTGCATCATTCCAAGAGACTACTAGAATCTTAACTGATGCCGCTATTAAGGGTAAGGTTGATCCATTATCTGGTTTAAAAGAAAATGTAATTATTGGTAAACTTATTCCTGCTGGTACAGGTAGTAAGTATTACAGAGATGTTGATTTTGAACTAAAATCTGAATTTGTAGATGAGGAACCACTTGAACAGTTAGAAGATCAATTTATGGAATAAAAAAAGAAGTGAAAAATCACTTCTTTTTATTTTTGGTTTTTTCTATTAAATTAGCTTCTAGTATAGTATCTATTTTATTTAGCTCTTTTAGTTCTTTTTCTTTAAGTTTTATTACTCTTTTTATTTTAATTCTTCCAATAATAAAAGCATCTTCTAAATCATAGTGTAATTTATTTATTTGGTTGTTTAGTTCTGATCTTTTATATTTATGAGTACCATTTTTTAAATCATCTATTAGTAACCATAAATTTTGAATTTCATTATTAGTTTCAGAGGCCATTCTACCGCCCAATCCACCTGCATGGGACCACATACTTCGATGTTGAGAGAGATTTTCAATTCTTTTTTCTAATTCAGCTATTTTATTATCTCTTTCTTCTTGAGTTAATTCGCTAAAGTTTTTTTCGTTCATAAAGTCACCTTCCGGTTTTTTATTATAATTCTATTTTATAAATCTGTAAACTTTTATTGTTTTCTTTTAACAGCTGTTTACTTTTAAATTTTTTTTTATTATGATTATAATAGGTGATGATATGAAGAAAATGAATAAGCATGGTTGGGGACTAGATGAAATGCTAGGTTTTATCATTGCTTTTGTTGTATTTTTAATAATTATTGCAATTTTAGCTTATTCTTTTAGATAATTTTTAAATATTTATTGACTTTAATTATCGTAAGTGTTATATTATTGATGCTGATTAAATATCTTTGCTTTTTTGTGCAAAGATTTATTTAAAGGGTAAAATGATACACCTGGATATGTGTAAAGAAAGGAGAAAGATTTAATGCCTACAATAAACCAATTAGTTCGTAAAAATCGTAAGGATAAAGTTAGAAAGAGTAAAGCACCTGTTCTTGGTGTTGGACTTAATACTATAAAAAAGGTTACTACTGATACTAACTCTCCTCAAAAACGTGGAGTATGTACTCGTGTTGGTACTAAAACACCTAAAAAACCTAACTCTGCTTTACGTAAGTATGCACGTGTTCGTTTATCTAATGGAAAAGAAGTAGATACTTATATTCCTGGAATCGGACACAACTTACAAGAACACAGCGTTGTATTAATCCGTGGTGGTCGTGTTAAAGACTTAATCGGAGTTCGTTATCATATTATTCGTGGTACTTTAGATACAGCTGGTGTTAAAGATCGTAAGCAAGGACGTAGTAAATACGGAGCAAAAAAGGGTAAATAATTTTAAATTTTTGAAGGGAGGAAATAATAATGCGTAAAAGACGTGCAGTTAAAAGAGATGTTTTACCAGATCCAATATATAAGTCTAAAATAGTTGCAAAACTTATTAATACTATTATGTTAGATGGTAAAAAAGGTATAGCACAAAGTATTGTTTATGAAGCTTTTGATACAGTTAAAAATAAAACTGGAAAAGATGCTTTAGAAACTTTTAATGAAGCTATGGAAAATATTAAACCTCAATTAGAAGTTAAGAGTCGTCGTGTTGGTGGTTCTAATTATCAAGTTCCTGTTGAGGTTACACCTGCGAGAAGTCAAGCTTTAGCTTTAAGATGGTTAACTAAGTATTCTCGTGAACGTGGTGGAAAGGGAATGGCTGATAATTTAGCAAATGAAATTATTGATGCATCAAATGGTACTGGTGCAGCAGTTAAAAAGCGTGAAGATACTCATAGAATGGCTGAGGCTAATAAAGCTTTCGCTCATTATAGATGGTAGAAAGGAGTTAATATGGCAAGAGATACGTCTTTAGAAAAGACAAGAAATATTGGTATCATGGCTCATATTGATGCAGGTAAAACTACTTGTACAGAAAGAATTTTATTCCATACAGGGGTTACTCATAAAATCGGTGAAACTCACGATGGTGAATCACAAATGGACTGGATGGCTCAAGAACAAGAAAGAGGTATTACTATTACTTCTGCTGCTACTACAGCTCATTGGAAGAATCATCGTTTAAATATTATTGATACTCCAGGACACGTAGATTTTACAATTGAAGTTTCTAGATCATTACGTGTTTTAGATGGAGCAGTTGCATTAATCGATGCACAAGCTGGAGTTGAACCTCAAACTGAAACAGTTTGGAGACAAGCTTCTGAATTTAAAGTACCTAGAATTATTTTTGCGAATAAAATGGATAAAATGGGTGCTAATTTCGAATTTAGTTTAAAAACTATTAAAGATCGTTTAGGTGTAAATGCTAAACCTATTGAATGGCCTATCGGTGCTGAAGATACTTTTGATGGTGTTATTGATTTAGTTACAATGAAAGCATATCATTATGATGGACAACAAGCTGAAGATGCTCAAGAAATTGAAATTCCAGCAGATTTAAAAGATATTGCTGAAGAAAAACGTGCTGAATTAATTGAAGCAGTTGCTGAATATGATGATGACATGATGATGACATATCTAGATGGTGGAGAAGTTACTATAGATATGATTAAGACTGCTATCAGAAAAGGTACTTTAGCAGCTGAGTTCTTCCCTGTAATGTGTGGAACTGCTTTAGGTAATAAAGGTATAAAACTATTGTTAGATGCAGTTGTTGATTATTTACCTAGTCCTTTAGATATTCCATCTATAAAAGGAACTACTTTGGATGGCAAAGAAGCAGAAAGACATCCTAATGATAATGAACCTTTCGCTGCTTTAGCATTTAAGGTTATGACTGATCCATTTGTTGGTCGTTTAACATTCTTTAGAGTTTACTCTGGACACTTAACTAGTGGTTCATATGTTTTAAACTCTACAAAAGATACAAAAGAAAGAATCGGAAGAATTCTTCAAATGCATGCTAATAACCGTAAGGAAATTAGTGATGTGTATACTGGAGATATCGCTGCAGCTGTTGGTTTAAAGAATACAACAACTGGTGATACTTTATGTGATGAAAAGAAACCTATTATTTTGGAAAGCTTACAAGTTCCAGAACCAGTTATTCAATTAGCTGTTGAACCTAAGAGTAAGGCTGACCAAGATAAAATGGCTTTAGCTTTACAAAAATTAGCTGAAGAAGATCCAACATTTAAAGTTCATACTGATCATGAAACAGGTCAAACTGTTATTGCAGGAATGGGTGAATTACACTTAGATGTATTAGTTGATCGTATGAAAAGAGAATTTAGTGTTGAAGCAAATGTTGGTGCTCCACAAGTTGCTTATCGTGAAACAATTAAGCAAGCTGCTGATTGTGAAGGTAAGTATATTAAACAATCTGGTGGACGTGGACAATATGGACATGTTTGGATTAAATTTGAACCAAATCCAGATAAAGGGTATGAATTTGTTGATCAAATCGTTGGTGGTGTTGTTCCTCGTGAATATATACCAGTAGTTGATAAGGGATTACAAGAAGCTTTACAAACAGGTGTACTTGCAGGATACCCTATGATAGATGTTAAGGCTACATTATTTGATGGATCTTATCATGATGTAGACTCAAATGAAATG